>JBAUNL010000250.1:0-22304 GCA_049579205.1 Rhodomicrobium sp.
CTCTTCAACCTCGCGTGCAATCCCCGCCATGTCGGAGCGGATGACCTGCCCGCTTTCTTGCATGTAGGCTTGAGCAACTTCGACCGTATTGTTGACGATGCTCTTCACGCGGTTCGAGAAGAAGGTATCGAAAGTTTGGTCGATGGAAACGGTCGCGAAGATCGCAAGCAGAATCGCAGGAAAAAGAGCAACGAGGCTGAAAACTCCGGCGATGCGGAAGTGAAGGCCCGCACCCGCCGTCTGCCTCTTCCGAGCCCTCAAAAGTTTGACGATCTGAAAGCCGATAATGCCGAAGATCGCCAGCACGAAGAGTGCGTTGATGCCCAGCGTCCGGAGGACGACATCATTGGTCGGAATGATGGAAGTGAGGCCATTCAGGATTAGGAAGGTCGCCACGCTCGACAGAAGCGCTGCGATCACAACTGCCAGGCTGACCCAGAATTTAGGTGCGGTCCGCACAATGCGCGCTAGAAAGCTTTCTGCGATGAAGCTCCTCGCCCGTGCAAGTTTGTCCGGAAGTGGGGTTCTTTTGACTCGCTCGGTAAGGTGGTTGGCAAGCCGCGCGAGCGAATCCCATGCGCCATTCGCGTAATGCTTCGCCTGTCCGGCGCGGGATTGAAGCTCCGCTTTGAGCCGCTCCCTTACTTCTCTCTCAAAATAGTTCAAGCAAGCAGCCTCACCCTGTTGCTACAGAGCATCGGTGGCTGTCGAGTTTGGGGAAATTGTGGCGTATGCAACACATTTCGTTGTGTACACTGTGTCAAAAGAGTTTCGGCTCGTAGCCAAGCTGTGTGGCTTTCATGACCACCCGCATGTGGAGGTCACACTCTTGCTTCAGCTTGTCTTGGAATCAGGCCGCCATGGGCTCATTTATGCGGGACTGCGAATCACCCTGATCTTCTGCTCGCGGACCTTCTTGCGAAGCGTGTTCCGATTGAGTCCAAGAAGTTCAGCAGCCTTGATTTGATTTCCCCTCGTGGCCGTGAGAGCCGCGGTTAGAAGCGGGGCCTCCACATCGCGGAGTATGCGGTCGTAAAGCCCTGGCGGCGGCAGCTGATCGCCGAAGGCTCCGAAATATTCAGCTAGATAAGTTTCCATCCACTCATTCAGTTTCGCCTTGCCCGGGGGACTTTCCTGGACGCTTGTGCCGCTCGAAGACAGCTCGTTGTCGACAATGTCCGGCGATATGAGCTCTTGCGAGTATAAAGCGCTGAGGCGGCGGACGAGATTCTCCAACTCGCGGACATTACCCGGCCAATTATGCCGCTTCAAGCGATCGTAAGCCTCCTGAGTGAGCGTTTTCGACGGCAGTCCACTCTTCTCGCCAAGCTTCAGAAAGTGGCGGATAAGGTCTGGCACGTCCTCGAGGCGCTCGCGAAGCGGCGGCATGCGAAGCGGGACAACATTCAGCCGGTAATATAGATCTTCACGGAAAAGGCCGAGCGCAATTTGCTGCTCAAGGCTTTTGTTGGTGGCGGCAATGATGCGGACGTCCGTCTTGATCGGGACGCGGCCGCCCACGGTCATGTATTCGCCTTCCTGAAGCACCCTCAGAAGCCGCGTCTGGGCTTCCATGGGCATATCCCCGATTTCGTCGAGGAAAAGCGTACCGCGGTCGGCCTGCTCGAAACGCCCAATAGACCGCGCCGCGGCGCCGGTGAATGCACCTTTCTCATGGCCGAACAGTTCCGATTCGATCAGTTCCCTTGGGATCGCCGCCATGTTGATGGCCACGAACGGACCCTTGCGGCGCTGACCGTAGTCGTGAAGGGCGCGCGCGACGAGTTCTTTGCCCGTGCCGGACTCGCCGCTGATCAGGACCGTCAAATCCGTGTGCATCAACCGCGCCATGATACGATAGACGTCCTGCATCGAGGCGGAGCGGCCTATCAGCGGCAGGTTTTCGCCCTCACCATCGGCCTGCATCTGCGCCTTGGACTTAGGCTCCCTTAGGGCGCGGCCTACGACAGCGACCAGTTCTTTCAGGTCGAACGGCTTCGGCAGATACTCATAAGCTCCCCGCTCTGCTGCGGTGATCGCCGTCATAAACGTATTTTGCGCGCTCATGACAATGATGGGCAGCTCGGGCCTGATTTTCTTTATGCGCGGGATAAGATCGAAGGCATTCTCATCCGGCATGATCACGTCGGTGATGACAACATCGCCATCGCCTTGACTGATCCAGTTCCAGAGAGTGGCCGCGTTGCTGGTAGCTCTTGCGCTGTAGCCCGCCCGTGCAAGGGCCTGGTTCACCACCGTCCGGATTGCCGCGTCGTCATCCGCTATGAGAACATTACCGCGGCCCATCTCACATCGCTCCTGATTTGCGCGTGGAGGTCTGATACATCGGCAGAAGCATCCGGAAGGTCGTGTGGCGCGGCCGGGAGTCGCATTCGATAACCCCGCCATGGTCGCCGACGATTTTGGCGACGAGTGCGAGCCCAAGGCCCGCGCCCTTCGCCTTCGTAGTTACAAAAGCCTCGAAGAGGTGCTGCTTTATGTCTTCAGGAATGCCTGCACCGTTGTCTGAAACGCAGATTTCAAGCGGCAGCCGCACGCTTGCGTCTGAATTAGCCAGCCTCATTCGCAGACCCGGCCGGAAGGCTGTCGATAGCGTTATCTGGCCGTCCGGTCGGTCACCGACGGCTTCGGCGGCGTTCTTTATGAGATTGAGAAAGGCTTGAATAAGCTTATCCCGGTTACCAGGAACGTCGGGGAGGCTTGGATCGTAAACTTGCGCGATTGTCAGATGCCGGGCGAAACCGGCCTTTGCGATCCCCCTTACGTGATCAAGCACAGAGTGAATGTTCACAGGTTCCTTGTTCACGGGGCGCTCGTCGCCAAATACCTCCATCCGGTCCACAAGATCACGAATTCTATCCGTTTCCTGGGTTATGAGTTGTGCAAGGGGCCGGTCTTCCTCTGCCGCCCCAACTTCGAGGAGCTGCGCTGCCCCTCTAATTCCGGAAAGCGGGTTCTTGATTTCATGCGCAAGAATCGCAGCCATGGCAGAAACCGATCGCGCCGCGCCCCGATGCGTAAGCTGGCGTTCGATCATGTTCGCCATGCTGCGCTCTTGGATTATAAGCAGGACGAGATCCTGGTCATCCGCAGCGAGCGATGCAAAGAGGTCCACGGCCCGGTTGGGCTGTTCCGGCATACTTAGATCAAGCTCGTATTCATTGACGGCGCATCGCGTCTGCCTGACCTGATCGGTTAGTCCGATAAGCGGATGAGCGAAAGCAAGGATCGTGTGCAACGGCCGCTTTTTGAGTAATGCCGCGCCCGCATCGAAAAAGACCTCAGCGGCCAGATTGGCGAAGACGATTCGGTCGTCGCGGTCGATTACTAGAAGCGCATGCGGCAGAGCTTGCAGGAGCGCCTCGAAGTTGAGAGGGCTCGCCAGAGCAGGCGCAGCTCGTTTGTTTTTCTCAGAAACGAATGTGGAGTGCGGCAAAGCAGTTTCTACCGATAAGGAGATCGAATTTCCAATTTCGCCACCCGCGCCGCCATCTGCCCAAAACATAGGCAAAGGGGCGGCTCGGCTAATTTGCAGGCATTGTAGCAAATTCAGCTCCTATGTCAGTAGGCAAAATCCAGAATGCAAAAGCGCTTGGCGGGAGCCGGTGCAACTTATATGTTCGGATCGCCTATTCATTGCCTCACGCCTTCATCTATGCAAAAACAGGACCAAAATCAGGGCTATAACGCGGCGATTATCGTAGCCGCAGGGAGCGGAGTGCGCGCCGCTGGGGCTGGGCGCCCAAAGCAATATTGCCTTATTGGCGGCGAGCCTGTCCTGAGGCGAACCATTCAGGCATTTCTCGAGCACGAACGAGTGCACCGCGTGCTGGCCGTCATCCGAGCACGAGATGCCGAACTTTATAATGAGGCCCTGGCCGGTCTTGCGTCCGAAAAATTGTTACCGCCGGCTATGGGTGGCGCCACGCGCCAGCTCTCCGTCTCTTCCGGCCTTGAAGCGCTCACCGGATTCGGCCCTGACGCCGTCCTCATCCATGATGCTGCGCGTCCTTTTATCTCGCGGCAAAGCATTAGCGATACTATTGCGGCGCTTGTGGCTTTTGACGGCGCAATTGCCGCAGTGCCCGTAACCGACACACTGAAACTCAGCTCAGGTGGCCGCATTTCCGAAACCCTCCCGCGCGCCGGGCTGTGGCGGGCGCAGACGCCTCAGACCTTTGATTATCGGAAGATCCTTGAGTCGCATAGGGCGGCGGCTCGCGCGGCCCTTTCCGATTTTACCGACGATGCTTCCATCGCCGAATGGAACGGGCTTAGCGTTGCCGTTATCGAGAACACCTCCGAGAACATGAAGATTACCACGGCTGGAGACCTTCTGGTGGCTGATATTATCGCAGGTGGCTCCGGTCGCGCAGGGCTTTCTGACGTTCGCACCGGAACAGGCTTCGACGTCCACGCCTTCGAGGAAGGCGATCATGTCACCCTCTGCGGCATCGTCATACCGCATAGCCATGGTTTGAAGGGGCATTCGGACGCGGATGCAGGCCTTCACGCGCTTACGGATGCCCTACTGGGGACCATCGGAGCCGGAGATATTGGAGACCACTTCCCGCCGTCCGATCCGCAGTGGCGAGGTGCGAATTCCGATATCTTTCTCCTGCATGCGGCAAAGCTTGTGCGGGAACACGGCGGCAACATCACAAACGCCGATATTACGCTTGTTTGCGAGACTCCGAAAATCGGCCCCCATCGTGAGGCTATGTGTGCCAAGCTTGCCGAGCTTCTTGGCCTTTCCCGCGACCGCGTGAGCGTTAAAGCGACCACAAGCGAGGGGCTTGGTTTCACGGGCAGGAAAGAGGGCTTGTCCGCGCTCGCTACCGCAACAGTTATTTTCGTCCGCTGAACCGCAAGCGAGAGCTGTGATAATGACAGCAAAAGAAAAGTCCGCCCTGACTCGGCTGGCAGAAGAGGTTCTGCAGGAAGCCCGCGCAGCCGGCCTGAAAATTGCCACGGCCGAATCTTGCACAGGCGGACTGGTCGCGGCGGCCCTGACCTCAATTGCCGGTTCCTCCGATGTCTTCGATCGCGGTTTCGTGACATATTCAAATGAAGCGAAGGAGGAGATGTTGGGAGTTAGCGCAATTCTTCTGCAGGACCGCGGCGCAGTTTCCCGCGAAGTTGCAATTGCCATGGCAGAGGGCGCACTCAGCCACTCACCCGCACAGCTTTCCGTAGCAGTTACCGGCATTGCCGGCCCAGGAGGGGGCAGTGCGGAAAAGCCTGTCGGCCTCGTGCATTTTGCCGCAGCCCGGAAAATGTCAATCAAGACCCCGGAGGCTGGGATTGCAACTATTCATGAGGAGAAGCGCTTTGCCGAGATTGGCCGGGAAGCTGTTCGAACTCAATCTGTGGATTTGGCTCTAAGGCTTCTTCTTCGCGCGACCTCGCTGAAGTGAACCTCGGCCGGAAGGCAATTGCTTCTTGCGTTAGTCTGACGCGGATGACCGCCTCAGCCGCGGGCAACAGCGGGCCCAGTTTCCGGCATAGCTACGGCCCCATTGCGATAAACTACATTGGCCCGGGCCTCGAACGCATCCGCGAATTTGCGGAATGCACGGTCGAATACCGCGCCCATAAGCATCTGCATGGCCATGGACCTGAACTCATAATCCAGAAAAAAGCCGATTTGGCTCTCGTTCTCTCCCAATGGCGTGAAAGTCCAATGGTTTTCGAGACGACGGAAAGGTCCATCGAGGTAACTGACGTCGATTGCGTGCTCAGCCGGTTTTAAGAGCACGCGGCTGGTAAAGCTCTCGGTGAAGAATTTGTATGCGACGGTCATGCTTGCGATGACAACCTCTTTCTCTCCTGTCTTCTCCCGCCGTGATATTTGAAGACTTTGGCATAGCGGCACGAACTTCGGATATTGTTTAACATCCGCAACAAGCGCGAACATATTGGTGGCTGAGTGGGCGACGTGGCGCGAAGTGTGGAATGTAGGCATGAGCTGATCGGTTTCGCTTACTTACCTCGTGTGGCAAACACATTGACATTGCATGATGGGCACTACCCGCAGGCACCAGACGGTAATTCGCCGCACGCGCTAAAATCTAGGCCTGGATAGACCAATCCAAATAGCAGCCTTCGCCCTGTCTTGCTATCCGGGAAACCGATACGGGAGCTTGGACAGACGCCTTATGTCTCCACCGCCCGCGCTGTTTTCGCCTATGGGTGCCTCTCCGGTTCCTTACGTCTCTCGTGCGAGCTGGATGCGTGGTGCTTTCAAGCGCTCGTGGGGGTCGAGATCTCCGTCCTCAATGCCGATGAACTGTGGGCTCAACGAATGCAATTGCCTGCTCAAGCGAGATCCCATTCCGTATGTCCCCGATGAGCGGGTGGTCTTGTGATGGATCAAAGTGAATGTGCGGCCGCTTCCGAATGTCCACGGGTACGACGTTGCACCGAAGGCTCAATGTTCGAGGATATTTCGGCAAACTGGATGCAAACCAGCTGAACATTGGACCGAGCTTACCCTGATCCAAGTCATGGAAAGTTTCGTTGTATTTTCGGAAATTGGCTTCGCTTAAAGATGACCAAATTCCCCACTCGAGAAGGTCATCGACTCCCGATATTGGGACGCTTAGAACGCACCGGACGTAGAAAGCTTCGCGGTCGATAACGCAAAAGTCTTCGTTAAGCTTAGTCCGCTGCGCACGTTCTTCTTCGGGGATGCCATAATAATGCGCGGGAGCCTTAAAGGCGATGGCGGGTAAGCCCCGGTGAATGTTTTCGCAGACGGAGCAGGTCCAGGTTATCTCATTCGCTGACATGGCTGGTCACAGATGATGCAAGCCGGGCCGCTTTCAGCCTTTGGAAGTCTTCGCCCGCGTGATAGGACGAGCGCGTAAGCGGGGTAGAGGCCACCAAAAGAAAGCCTTTCGAATAGGCGATACTTTTGTAGCTGTCGAACTCCGCGGGTTCGATGAATCGGTCCACCGCAGCGTGCTTGCGCGTTGGCTGAAGGTATTGGCCAATCGTAAGGAAATCCACTTCCGCGGATCGTAGATCGTCCATGAGCTGCAGCACCTCGTTCCGCTTTTCACCCAGGCCGACCATAATGCCAGACTTTGTGAACACCGTTTTGTCCAGCTCCTTGGCGCGCTGAAGGAGACGGAGGGAATGAAAATGGCGCGCCCCCGGGCGGATCGTCAGATAGAGCGAGGGCACGGTTTCGAGATTGTGATTGAAGACATCAGGCTTGGCCGCGATCACGGTTTCGAGCGCACTTTGGCCTTTCTTTAGGAAATCGGGCGTCAGCACCTCAATCGTGGTCACAGGCGCGGCAGCGCGAATGGCCGATATCGTGGCAGCAAAGTGCGCCGCGCCACCATCATCAAGATCGTCGCGATCGACGGACGTGATCACGACATGCTCAAGCCCAAGGGTTGCAACCGCTCGGGCGACATTTTCCGGCTCTGCCTCGTCCAAGGGGGCCGGCAAGCCGGTCTTGACATTACAGAAGGCGCAGGCCCGGGTGCAGGTGTCGCCCATGATCATCATGGTCGCGTGCTTTTTCTCCCAGCATTCGCCGATATTGGGGCAGCCGGCTTCTTCGCAGACGGTATGAAGCTTGTTCTCGCGGATGATTTTGGCTGTGCCCGCATATCCAGCCGAGCCAGGCGCCTTCACGCGAATCCAGGCTGGCTTACGATGCACCGGGCTGTCCGGCCGATGCGCCTTTTCGGGATGGCGGACCACTTTGCCTTCGAGTGTGTCGAGAACAGTGACCATAAAGAATGCTTTGTTTAATCCCTAAATATGGATGACGCGGCCGTAAGCGTCGAGCACGCTCTCCCCCATCATCTCCGAGAGCGTCGGGTGCGGGAAGATGGCCTCCATCAACTCGGCCTCGGTCGTCTCCAGCGTCTTTGCGATGCCGAAGCCCTGGATTAGCTCCGTTACCTCCGCGCCAATCATATGCGCGCCCAAAAGCTCGCCAGTCTTGGCGTCGAAGATCGTTTTGACGAACCCCTCCGGCTCGCCAAGAGCAATCGCCTTGCCGTTGCCTTGATAGGGGAACCGGCCAACCTTGATCTCCCGGCCATTGGATTTGGCCGCGCTTTCCGTCAATCCGATCGAGGCAACTTGCGGCTGGGAATAGGTGCAGCCAGGCACATTCCTCACATTGAGGGGATGCACATCATTCTTGCCTGCGATCTTCTCGACGCAGATTATGCCCTCATGGCTTGCCTTATGAGCGAGCCAAGGGGGCCCCACAACGTCACCGATCGCATAGATGCCAGGCGTTCCGGTGCGGCTGAATTCATCAATAACGATGTGTCCCTTCTCTACTTTCACGCCTTGCTCTTCCAGGCCCAGGTTCTCGACATTGCCCACAATGCCGATGGCAAGGATGACGCGGGAGAACTCCTGCACCTCCTGCTTGCCATCCTTCAGCGTGATCGTGGCCTTGACGCTGTTCGCGCCCTTTTCCAGCTTCTCGACCTTAGCGCCGGTATAAATCTTGATGCCTTGCTTCTCGAACGACTTTCGAGCAAACGCCGAAACCTCCTCGTCTTCCACGGGGAGAATGCGATCCATGATCTCGACCACGGTGACCTTCACACCGAGCGCATTGTAGAAACTCGCGAACTCGATCCCGATGGCCCCCGATCCCGCGACAAGCAGCGATTGCGGCATCGTATCGGGGATCATCGCCTCCTTATAGGTCCAGATGAGTTTGCCATCGGGCTCCAGGCCCGGCAGCGAGCGGGCTCTTGCGCCCGTGGCGATGATGATGTTCCTGGCCTCCACATCCGCAAGCGGCTTTCCATCTTTGCCGGTGACGGCGATGGTGCCTTTTCCTTTCAGCCGGCCGCTTCCATCAATGACTGTAACCTTATGCTTTTTGAGAAGATAGGCAACGCCGCTTGAAAGCCGCCCGGCCACCTTGCGCGAGCGGCTCACGACCTTGGCCAGGTCAAAACCGACGCCATTGGCTTTTAACCCGAATTCGTCGGCATGCTTGAAGAGTGTCATCACCTCCGCCGTCCGCAGAAGCGCTTTCGTTGGGATGCACCCCCAGTTGAGGCAGATACCTCCGAGATGCTCCCGCTCTATGACCACTGTTTTCAACCCAAGCTGAGCCGCCCGGATTGCAGCCACATAGCCGCCCGGCCCGGCCCCTATCACAGCTACATCAAACGCTTCTGCCATAAACTCCCCCAAACGAGAACCGGCGCCCCGGTTCCTTGAATTCGTGCGCAGTTGTTTATTCCTTTAGAAGGGAAACAGCGCAGATTGCGCAAGACCCGTCAGAGGGAAATGCAGACCAGAAAAAACGTGATCGCCGATGCGGCACCGAGAAGGGACCGGATGGCATGCAACCAACCCCACCTAAGGATCAGCTTCCTCGCCTCCGGATTTGGTTCGGAGGGATTCATTTTCATGAGTTTGTTATTTGTAGGCCTGACGGCGAGCATCGTCCAAGGCCAGTTCGCAGCAAGCAGGAAAGCGCCCACAAGGAAACCGCTTTCCCCTTTGTCGTACCAGGCTGCAGCGCCGAATAGAAAACCGAAGAGCGCAAGCGTCGCCTGCATGGCGAAGCCGCGCTTGTAGGAGGGCTTCCACTCGGAAAGAAGCGCCGCGTCATCGAGCCTGAGCCGGGCTGGCTGCTCCGCAATGCTGACATAAATGGCAGCTCCCGCAAAAGCCGCTGCAATCATCAAAGCGATATGGCCGAAAACGATGTCCATTTGCGCCTCAAACCAGCATCGTGACGGGCTCTTCGATGAAGCCCTTGAACGCGGTCAAAAGCTGCGCCCCAAGGGCGCCATCAACAACTCGGTGATCGCAGGAAAGGGTGCAGCTCATCATCGTCGCGGCGACGATCTTGTCACCTTTCACGATCGCACGCTTTTCGCCGCGGCCAACTGCGAGAATGGTTGCGTGAGGCGGGTTTATGACTGCATCGAAATTGTCGATCCCGAACATGCCGAGGTTGGAAATTGCGGTTGTGCCACCCTGATACTCATGCGGCGCGAGCCTGCGGCGGCGGGCGCGCTCCGCGAGTTCCTTCATATCGTTAGAGATTTGCGCAAGCGTCTTTTTCTCGACGCTGCGGATAATGGGCGTGAACAGACCTCCCTCAAGGGCAACCGCGACGCCAATGTCCGAACTCTTGTGGATCAAAAGGCCGCGTTCCGTGAAAGTGGCGTTCGCGTCCGGCACTCGCTGCAAAGCAAGCCCCATGGCCTTGATGACAAAATCGTTTACCGAAAGCTTGTAGGCATTCGGGCCGTCTTTCGGCGAGCGCGCATTGAGCCGTTGGCGCGCTTCCAGCAATTCCTCGATCTCGCAATCTACATTGAGGCGGAAATGGGGAATGCTCGCGGCTGCCTGACTGAGGCGGACGGCAATGGTTTTCCGCATATTGTCCAGCGGGCGGATTTCATAGCTACCCTTCTCGTACAGCGCAAGGATTTGCTCATCCGGCATCGCGGCTGGAAATGACCGCGAGGGCACCAGCGCCTGCATCCCATTCTGTGCCATCGCTCCTGCGGCAGGCGCTGTTGGCGCTGTGACGCCGGTTTGCCGGGCTTCATCGACATCGTGCTTTACGATGCGGCCGTGAGGACCGGAACCCTTGATCATTGACAGTTCGATTCCCGCTTGCGCGGCGACCCGCCGGGCGAGCGGCGAAGCGAAGAGCCGTCCATGACCATTAGCCTTGCCCGAGGGACGCTGTTGCACCTTCTGTGTTTCAGGAGCGGCTTGCGCTGATTTCTCCCTTGCCTCTTGCGGAGAGGGTTGCCTCTTTTCACCATCTCCCCCCTGAGGAGGTGGCTGGGGCGAGGGGGTCTTCGCGCCTACTGTCTCCGATTGCGGCGGCGCCGCTTTCTGCGGAGCACGTTGCGGAGGTTCAGAGCCATAGCCTTTAAGCGCAGCGGCATCTTCGCCTTCGGACAAAAGCACGGCAATGGGCGTGTTGACCGCCACGCCTTCGGTACCCTCCGCGATCATGATCTTGCCGATGGTGCCCTCGTCCACCGCCTCGACTTCCATCGTCGCTTTGTCGGTCTCGATCTCAGCAATGGCGTCGCCCGAGGAAACTTTGTCGCCCTCTTTCTTGAGCCATTTGGCGAGCTTGCCCTGCTCCATCGTGGGCGAAAGGGCAGGCATGAGGATCGGTGTCGGCATGTTTTTACCCTAGAGCATTTGGGGACGCGGCTGCCAGCGATAGATGAAAGTCAAATAAGTCAGAGCGACGTATACGACGCCGCCTAAAAGCCATGCGCTCCACGCGGCTGCAAGCCGGCCGTCCAAAAAGAGCGAGCGCACAATAATGGGCGGGCCGAGCAAATCCATTCCGGTTGCTTTCTGCGGTAGTTTCAGCCACGCCGTGTGCATCCCCTCCCCTAGATATTGCATATTCAATGCGAGGGCGCCAAGCGCGGCGAAGCTAATCGTGAGGAGTATGAAGGCTGGAAACCGCAAGCCGAACGGAGCTTTATGAAGAAAAAGATAAAGCCCCACGATGTAAGCCGATACAATGGCCAGAAAGAGCGAGAATATCGCGGCGGCAGCTTGGGCTGCTTGTATCGCACTCCCCAATATTTCCGCTTCCGTCATAATTGAGCGACCCCTTAAGGCTTAAGCCAATGCTTGTCGCCATCTCTTCTTCAGGAGCGGTAGCAGACTGCTTTAACGGCTTGCACAACGCGGGCGGCATCGGGAAGTGCGAGCTTTTCGAGATTGGCGGCGTAAGGCATCGGCACGTCTGCGCCAGAGACTTTGGTAGGTGGCGCGTCCAAATAATCGAAGGCCTCGGCAGTCACTCGCGAGCAAATCTCGGAGCCGAGCGAGCACACAGGCCAGGCCTCCTCGACCGTCACGATCCGGTTTGTCTTCCGCACCGACGCGAGCACCGTCTCCATATCAAGCGGACGAAGGGAGCGCAGGTCGATGACTTCGGCGTCAATGCCTTCCGCTTCAAGATGCTTCGCGGCCTCAAGCGCATAGACCATGCCGCGCGACCACGAAACAACCGTCACGTCTTTGCCTACGCGCGCGATCTTAGCCTTTCCGATGGGGATCACATAATCATCGAGCTTCGGCACCTGCCCCGTCGCGCCATAAAGGATCTCGTTCTCCAAGAAGACGACCGGGTTCGGGTCGCGGATGGCGGCCTTTAATAGGCCCTTTGCATCCGCCGCCGTCGAAGGCGCTATCACAATCAGCCCCGGCACATGGGAGTACCAGGCCGAATATTCCTGGCTATGCTGCGCGCCGACGCGAGCCGCCGCTCCGTTCGGGCCACGGAACACGATTGCGCAAGCCATCTGGCCGCCGGACATATAGTGCGTCTTCGCGGCGGAATTGATGATCTGGTCGATGGCCTGCATCGCGAAGTTGAATGTCATGAACTCAACGATCGGGCGTAAGCCAGCGAGGCCCGCGCCGACGCCTAGCCCGGCAAATCCTGCTTCGGTGATCGGCGTATCGATCACCCGGCGCTCGCCAAACTCGTCCAGTAGTCCCTGCGTGACCTTATAGGCGCCCTGGTATTCGGCGACTTCTTCGCCCATGATGAAAACGGTATCGTCGCGGCGCATTTCCTCTGCCATGGCGTCGCGAAGCGCTTCGCGCATGGTCATCTGCACCATTTCGGTGCCTTCCGGGATCTCCGCGGCGCTGTCGTAGCCGGGTGCAAGTGCTTCCGGAGCAGCGTCGCGGACGCGGACATCAACGGTGGCGCGAGCGTCCGTTGCCCCGCGGGCAGAAACAAGCCCACCCTCATCCAAAGGGGCGGCGCCGCCGGACCCATTCGTCTTCGGCGCGGCACCTTCAGCAATTGCGGAGGCATCCTCGCCGTCACTAAGGATCACGGCAATGGGCGTGTTGACCTTTACATTCTCGGTCCCGGCCGGAACCAGAATCTTGCCCAGCTTGCCTTCATCGACAGCCTCAACCTCCATGGTCGCCTTGTCGGTCTCGATCTCTGCGATCACGTCACCCGAATGGACCTCATCGCCCTCGGCCTTTACCCATTTCGCGAGCTTGCCTTCTTCCATTGTGGGTGAAAGCGCTGGCATCAATACTTGTGTCGGCATCGCTGTCTTTAACTCTGCTGGCGATTAAGATTCAATTGGAGGCAAGCTCACGAAAAATCTAGGGAAAAGCTGACGCGGCTTTCAATGGAGTACATCAGCATAAAGTTCGGAAGGATCGGGTTCGGCGTCTTTCTGTGCAAAGTCCGCCGCATCGTTAATGATTCCGCGGACTTCCCGATCAATTGCCTTCAGCTCATCTTCGGTAGCGCGACCGGTCTCGACCATGCGTATCCTGACCTGCTCGATGGGGTCATGCTCGTGCCGCATCTTGTCGACCTCCTCTTTCGTCCGGTACTTTGCCGGATCGGACATGGAGTGGCCACGGTAGCGGTAGGTAAGCATTTCCAGAATGTAAGGCCCCTTCCCTTCACGAGCCCAGGATACAGCTTTGTCACCGGCTGCCTTCACGGCACGAACATCCATGCCATCGACCTGCTCCCCAGGGATGTTGAAGCTGCGCCCACGCTGCGAAAGATCGGTGCTTGCGGAGACCCGGTCGATGCGTGTTCCCATGCCATATTTATTGTTTTCGACAACGTAGACCACAGGTAAGCGCCAAAGCTCTGCCATGTTGAAGGCTTCGTAGACTTGGCCTTGATTGGCTGCGCCGTCGCCGTAATAGGTGAGGCAGACGTTCCCGTTGCCCTTATATTTATTAGCTAGCGCCAGCCCGGTGCCCAGCGGCACTTGAGCGCCGACGATCCCATGCCCTCCGTAGAACGATTTCTCGACGGAGAACATGTGCATGGAGCCGCCCTTGCCTTTCGAATATCCGTGGCGGCGTCCAGTCAGCTCCGCCATGACACCTTTGGGGTCCATCCCACAGGCAAGCATATGCCCGTGATCGCGATAGGCGGTGATAACCTCGTCGCCCTCGCCAATTGCCATCTGCATGCCGGTGACGACTGCTTCCTGTCCTATGTAGAGGTGGCAAAAACCGCCGATGAGGCCCATCCCATAGAGCTGGCCGGCCTTTTCCTCGAAACGCCGGATGACAAGCATTTGACGATAGGCACGCAGTTCGTCGTCACGGCTCAACTCGGGTACGGCCGGTTTGTGTTCGCTCGCAGCCTGAGGAACATCTTCGAGCATTACGATCTCTCTTGAATAAAAGCTCAGCCTCGGTTGAAGCCTTGAGCTGCCCCTTCTTCATAATGGTTTTTCGGGAAGGCCACCATGGGGTCATCTCGCACAAGCGAGAAGTCAGCGCACGGCCTTGTCGCTATTTATGATTACGATGTCGGTGGGAAGAGCAAGGTCCAAAAGCGACCGGACCTGCTCGTCGATAAGCGATGGCTCGGAAGCGGCTTTTGCCGTGAGAAGGTCCTCATCGCGCTCAAGACGGCCCCGCTCGGCCTTCAGCGCAGTCAGTTCCTTGCTCAGGGCTGAAATTCGCGCTCGCAACTGCTGATGCGCTGCCAGCCCGTGATGGCCTCGTATGGTATCGCTTGCCACGTAGCCAATCAGCGTAACGAGGCCCGCCAGAACAAGAAACTGCCTGAACAACCGCCGCTCTCTTGCCATCCGTCCTCCGTCAAGGTCGCACAATAGCCCGCACTTGTTGGCGCCGGGTTAACCGTGAAGCGTGGACTCTGCTTTTTGGCGGGAATCCTGCTACGGCCGGTTCGCGCTGCAGGCAAACATTGACGGAAGATAATCGAGATTGAAGCACGATGGGTCCCATCCGATGGCGTTCGACCTGTAGCGCCACCCATGACAATCCACCAGCGCCCCGGTAATGGTCCGGCGCACGGGACAATAGGGGTATCCGCCTGCGTAGTGATGGGGGTGCGCCCGGTATCGCGCTTCGGCTGGGACCGCCGGCACAGCCAGCACTGTAAAGCTGGCAGCTAAAAAGGCCATCTTCTGGCTAATACGCATGAGCTTCTCCCGCTAAACCATTCGACGGATCTGGTTACAAACGGCACTCATTGAAGCCACTTCTATGAAACATGATTTCGAGATAGTTGCCTTAGAGAGGGCACTTGCGGATTCGGTGCCGCAAAGGGCACCCAAAGCCCTATGAACCGCCTCGCAGAATGGAGCGCCCAGCAAAGGCACCGGAATCGCCAAGCTCTTCCTCGATGCGAATGAGCTGGTTGTATTTCGCGGTACGGTCCGATCGCGAAAGCGACCCCGTTTTAATCTGTCCAGCATTTGTTGCGACAGCGATGTCGGCGATGGTCGAGTCCTCGGTCTCACCCGACCGATGCGAAATCACTGCTTTCATGGCGGCCCGCTGCGCCATACTTACGGCATCCAATGTCTCGCTAAGGGTGCCAATCTGATTCACCTTGATCAGAATCCCATTCGCTGCGCCACGCTCAATCCCTTGCTGCAAGCGTTTTGTATTTGTCACGAATAGATCGTCGCCGATCAAGTTGATACGGGTGCCGAGTTCCTTGGTCAGCGCGCGCCATCCATCCCAGTCATCCTCCGCCATACCGTCCTCGACGGAAATGATGGGGTAGCGGGCAACAAGATCACGATAGAAGGAGACCATCTCGGTCGAGCTAAGGGTTTTTCCTTCACCTTTCAGCTCGTATTTTCCGTCAGAAAAGAATTCGGTTGAAGCCGGATCGAGGGCAATCGCGACATCTTCTCCCGGCCGGTAGCCCGCCTTTTCGATCGCGCGCATGACAAACGAGAGCGCCTCGTCTGCAGACTTGAGATTGGGTGCAAACCCACCCTCATCGCCAACATTGGTGTTGTGGCCGCCTTCTTTGAGGAGCTTCCGCAGGGTGTGAAATATCTCCGATCCCCACCGCACTGCTTCTCCAAGCGACGGCGCACCCAATGGCGAAATCATGAATTCCTGGAAATCGAGTGCGTTGTCGGCATGAGCGCCGCCGTTGATGATGTTCATCATCGGAACAGGCAGAACTCTCGCATTCACGCCCCCCAGATAACGGTAGAGTGGCAAATCCAAAGCCTGGCTTGCTGCTTTTGCGGTGGCAAGAGATACGCCCAGGATCGCGTTTGCGCCCAGCCTTCCTTTATTCTCGGTGCCGTCGAGCATAAGGAGTGTGTTGTCGATGCGGCGCTGATCCAGTGCATCCATGCCTTGCAAAGCATCGAATATCTCGCCGTTCACGGCATCGACGGCTTCCAGTACGCCCTTTCCAAGGTAACGCTCCCCTCCATCGCGCTTTTCGATAGCCTCGTGCATGCCGGTGGACGCTCCGGAAGGCACCGAAGCACGCCCCGTGGAGCCATCGTCCAGGACGACATCGACCTCAACGGTGGGGTTGCCGCGGCTATCGAGAATCTCGCGGCCGATAATGTCTGCGATTGCGGTCATAGCGCACCTCGTCGGGACCATTGATCTCAGGGAAACACAAAAGCGTCTTAAAGGACTCGCCGCGGGAGGCCAAGACACTTAAATCTGGGTTACCGGTTAAGAGGCTTATTAGATGAAAGGTTTGGTTCTGCTTTCGGGCGGTCAGGATTCGGCAGTTTGCCTTGCATGGGCCCTGACCCGATATGACGAGGTGGAGACGCTGGGATTTAGTTACGGGCAGCGGCATAGCGTGGAACTCGCCTGCCGGCCGGTGCTGCGCCAAGCATTTGCCGACCAGTTCCCCGCCTGGAAGGAAAAGATTGGACCTGACCATTTACTCGACCTTTCCATTCTTGGACAGGTGAGCGACACGGCCCTGACCAGCGACGCCGAAATCACTTTCGGGGCAAACGGCCTGCCGAACACCTTCGTTCCGGGCCGCAATCTTTTGTTCTTCACGTTCGCGGCCGCTCTCGCCTACCGACGGGGCATCCGGGACCTGATTGGCGGTATGTGCCAGACCGACTATTCCGGCTACCCCGACTGCAGAAACGAAACCCTGACCGCGCTCAATCAAGCCATCAATCTTGGAACTGCCGAGAATTTCGCAATCCGGACTCCTTTGATGTGGCGAACCAAGGCCGAGACATGGGCGGTCTCACATGAGCTCGGCGGCGAGGCTCTTATCGGGATCATCGTGGAGCATACCCACACCTGCTACAATGGCGACCGCGAGCACCGCCACGATTGGGGCTATGGCTGCGGCACCTGTCCCGCGTGTCAATTGCGTGCGAAAGGTCACCGGGCATGGGCCGAAGCGGCGCCCGTAAGTTGAGTATCGATGTACGCGGTCAAGGAAATCTATATGACATTGCAAGGCGAAGGAGCGCGCGCGGGCCGCGCCGCCGTCTTTCTGCGCTTCGCCGGCTGCAATCTCTGGAGTGGCCTGGAGCGCGATCGCGATAGCGCGATATGCAAGTTTTGCGACACAGACTTTGTGGGGGTGGACGGGCTAGGAGGAGGCAAGTTCGCGAACGCGGATGCTTTGGCCACTGCCGTGGCAAAAGCTTGGACCGGAATTACGGGTAGTCCCCCCTCATCCTGTTCTTCTCCCCAAGGGGAGAAGGAACGCCGTTGCACCCTCTCCCCCCGGGGAGAGGGGGGCCTTTCGTCTGCGAAACCCTACGTTGTCTGCACTGGCGGAGAGCCGCTGCTGCAAGTTGACGCGCCCCTGACTGAAGCGCTGCACGCGCAGGGTTTCGAAGTCGCGGTGGAGACGAACGGGACGATGGAGCCTCCCGAGGGTCTCGACTGGATTTGCGTAAGCCCCAAAGCAAACGCGCCTCTTGTTTTGACGCAAGGTCATGAATTGAAGCTTGTTTTCCCGCAAAATGGCGCTGAACCGGAGCGCTTTGCCGGCCTTGACTTCAAACACTTTTTTCTCCAGCCGATGGACGGCCCGGATCAACGCGCCAATATAGCATTGGCAGCGCGCTACTGCTTGCGCCATCCACGCTGGCGGCTTTCGCTGCAAACACACAAATTCATCGGACTGCCGTAAGCACCCTGCAATGATGCGGATCTACAAGGAATTCAACTTCGAAGCCGGCCACTATCTTCCGTCGGCCCCCGCCGGACACCCCAACTCACGCATTCACGGCCATTCCTTCCATGTTCGCGTGACCGTCGAAGGAGAACCCGACTCCGAGACGGGACTCCTGATCCATTTTGAAGAATTTAAGGACCGGCTCGCCACGATCCGGGATCAGCTCGATCACCGATTCTTGAACGAAATTCCAGGTTTGGAGACACCGACGCTAGAACGCATAGCGCAATGGATGTGGCACGAGCTGGAGCCTGACGTGCCGGGCCTGGCTGATATTCACGTCGCTCGTCCCTCTTGCGGAGAGGGGTGCATCGTTTCCCGCAATGAGTCTATAACCAAGTAACGGAAAAAGCGGCCGCATCTATGGATAATCCGGATTACAGCAGTCATCTCACTCAACTCGGCCGCCAGACTGCCGTTCCTACCTCGCCGGAGGAAGCGCGGCTTGAGACGGTACCGAACCCTCATCCCGATAGCCTTTACGCCGTGCGCTTCACCGCAGCGGAATTCACTTCCATTTGTCCCGTAACGGGGCAGCCCGATTTTGCCCATCTCGTGATCGATTACTTGCCACGAACACTGCTTCTGGAATCGAAATCGCTGAAGCTTTACCTCTTCTCTTTCCGCAATCACGGAGCGTTCCATGAGGATTGCAGCGTGGCGATCGGCAAGCGGCTCAACGAAACCCTCAATCCTCACTGGTTACGCATTGGGGCCTACTGGTATCCGCGCGGCGGCATCCCGATCGACGTCTTTTTCGCCGTGGGCGAACTCCCGAGCGGTGTCTGGATTCCAGAACAAGGAGTGCCCACCTATCGCGGACGAGGCTAAACCTCGCCGGCGGACTCGGGGTAGGCTGCCGTCACCAAGAAAAAGCAGCGGCCGTGAGCGAGAGAGCAGCGGCTGCCGTGAGCGTACCCCGGAAAGGCATATACCAGCGAGGTAGGGCCAAAGCCGGTGGTATCGCGCGCTCGACTAAGAGCCATGACACAAATGCGAGCGCAAGGATGAGAAGTCCGCTTGGCCCGCCGCTTAGAACGCTAATCCAGCCAATCAGAGAGGGGATCATACAGAGTCCGTGCTTGCCCCATCCGCCACAGCGGCCCTCAAGGATCGCGAATCCCCACCGGATTCCACCCAGGAATGACAGGATTAGGGCGCCATAAGCAATGAGTGCCACCGCCGCGTCCGCCCTGCTCTCCGGCGAGAAACAAACGGTGAGTGCGCCGCTGACGAACGGCAGGAGCCCTGCCAACGCCAAAGTGAAAGCGGGCATAGGGGCCGCTTGACCGGACTTAACATCAAGCTGCAGCGTCATTCACTTCTCCGCAGGATTTTTGCGAGCCTGTTCAGTGTACTGCATTATCCCCTGCTCCAAGCTTGCCGTCCCGTCTCCGCTCTGATGGAATTGCATTAGATTGAGTTGTGGCGGCTCTCCCTCATATGCTTCGAGCAAAGCGAGCCTTAGTCTTGAAGGGTACGAAGTTTTTGCTTTCTTCGATAATAACTGGGATAGAAGCTTCCATTCGAACCGCATCTAAGTAGCGGTCACCAGCCTAGTTTGCAGCGCCTCCTTCCGCGGAGAAGAAGCTTGGACCTGAATGTGAACGGTGAAATGGTTCCTGTGGATGCAGAGCCGGACATGCCGTTGCTCTGGGTGCTGCGGGAGGTCGTTGGCCTCAAGGGCACTAAATATGGCTGTGGCGTCGCCTCTTGCGGTGCATGTACGGTTCTTTTGAACGGCACTGCGATTAGGTCCTGCGCGACACCCATCAGCGCCGTGGATGGCCCTATTACAACAATAGAGGGCCTGCAGAAGGATGGCCGCCTTCACGCCGTGCAGGAGGCCTGGATCGAAGAGCAGGTTCCTCAATGCGGCTATTGCCAGTCGGGCCAGATCATGAGCGCAGCCGCGCTATTGGCCGAGAAGCCGCAACCAACGGACTCCGACATCGACAGCGCCATGGCGGGTAATCTTTGCCGTTGCGGCACCTATCCGCGCATCCGGGCCGCGATCAAGCTTGCCGCCCGGAAGATGGCAGGGAGCTAAGAGATGAGCATCGGCAAGATTGCGCGCAGAACCTTCCTCGCCGGTTCGGCAGCCACTGCCGGGGGGCTTGCGGTAGGATATTATTTCTACCGGCGTCCCTACCCCAATCCACTCGACACCGGCGCCAGAAGCGACGAGGCCGTCTTCAACCCCTATGTGAAAATTGGCACCGACAATCGGATCACCGTCATCGTCCCCCGCGCCGAGATGGGACAAGGGGTGCGCACGACATTGGCGGCGCTGGTAGCGGAGGAACTGGACGTCCCTCTGGAAGAAATCCGCGTTACACATGGCCCCGCCTCTTGGGCGTACTATAACCGCGCCGCGCTCGCCGATGGGGGCCCTTTCGCAAAGTTCGACACGGGCCTCATTGCCAGCACAGCGCGAGAGGCGATGGGTGCCACGGCCAAGATGATTGGCCTTCAGATTACCGGCGGGTCATCCTCAACGGTTGATGCTTTCAATAAGATGCGGGAAGCCGGCGCTCTGGCCCGGATGCTTTTGCTTGAGGCGGCCGCAGAGACGTTTGGGGAGTCGGCCCAGGCGCTGAAGACAAAGGACGCGATGATCGTCAATTCCGCCGGAACGTCTGTGCCCTACGGTGCGGTTGCGGCGCGGGCGGCACAACTGCCGCTGCCATCATCGGTAGAGCTGAAAGAGCGGGCGCGCTGGCGCTATCTAGGAAAGCCGCAGAGCCGCGTGGATGTCCCCGATAAGGTCACGGGCAAGGCGCGCTTCGGTATCGATGTGGATTTGCCGGGGATGGTCTATGCCACGGTCAGGATGAACCCGCATCTTGGTGCAGCAATGAAGTCCTTCGACGCTTCGGAAGCGCTAAAGATGCCGGGTGTTCAAACGGTGGCCTCTATTGGCAACGGCGTCGCTATCGTCGCCGATAATACATGGCGGGCCTTCAGGGCGGCTGACGCAGTGAAAATCGAGTGGGAGGAAGCCGCTTACCCGAAGTCCACAGCGGAAATCTTCGCGGCTATCGAGAAACACGCAGCCTTCGGCGAAGGCTTCGCGTTCCGCAATGACGGAAGCGCGGCCGAGGTTCAGCAAGCGGCGAGGCCAGATGACGTAATCGAGGCGGAATATCGCGCACCTTTCCTCGCCCATGCGTGCATGGAGCCGATGAACGCTACGGCGCAGTGGAAAGAGGGTAAGCTTGAGATTTGGGTGCCCACGCAGGTTCCGACATTGGTGCAGACCATCGCAGCCCGCGAGTTTGGTATCCGTTCTGAAGACGCCGTCGTTCACGTCACGTATCTTGGCGGCGGCTTCGGACGCAGGCTTGAAACGGACTACGCGCTTTATGCCATGCGGGTGGCGAAGCTCACGGGTGGCCTGCCCGTGAAAGTGACCTGGACGCGTGAGGAAGACACTCAGCACGACGCTTACCGGCCCGGTGCCATAGGCCGCTTCCGCGGTGTCGTGCAGAAAGGGGGGCTTCCGGTCGTAGTTGACGCTAATATCGCGGCGCCATCCATCCTCAAAAGCGTAGCGGGCCGCATGTGGCCCTACGTTCCCATCGCCGGGCCGGACAAGGTCGTCGCAGAAGGCTCCTTCGATCAGCCCTACGATATTTCGAATTATCGCGTGTGCGGCGCAGTTGTAGACCTTGCCATTCCCGTGGGTTTCTGGCGCTCGGTGGGCAATTCTTATAACGGCTTCTTCCATGAGACGTTCATGGACGAACTCGCCCATAAGAGCGGAATCGATGCCGTGGAAATGCGGCGCAAGCTCATGGCGAAATGGCCTGCCTCGTTGAAGGCCGTGGAGAAGGCGGCGGAGATGTCGGATTGGGCCTCGCCTTTGCCCGCCGGAAAGGGGCGCGGCTTCGCCTTCACTCTCTCATTCGGCACCTGGGTTGCGGAAGTGGTGCAGGTGGCACTTGAGGGTGACTCGATCCGCATCGAAAAGGTGTGGTGCGCTGCCGATGTGGGGATGGCGCTGGACCCCCGCATCATTGAAAGCCAGATGCAGTCCGGCATAATTTTCGGTCTGTCGGCGGCCATGTGTCAGGAGATCACCTTTAAAGACGGGAAGGTGGAGCAAGCGAACTTTACTGATTTCGATGCGATGCGCATGAATCAGGCGCCCGCGATCGAGGTCGCCATCCTTGAAAACTCGCCCTGGATGGGTGGGGTTGGTGAGCCCGGCACACCGCCCTCGCTGCCCGCGCTTGGTAACGCGATTTTCGCCGCCACGGGCAAGCGCATTCGCGAGTTGCCCTTCTCGAAACAGGTCAAGTTTGTTGCTTAGAACGTCCTC
>JBAUNL010000251.1:0-3599 GCA_049579205.1 Rhodomicrobium sp.
CCTCGTGGTGAAGCCAGCCGGAGAGCTGGATGCCGGAGATCGGCACGTCCAGTTCGATGAGCGGGGATGGGAAACGGGGTGATGGCCATAGGCCCCAAGCTACCGCGCCCATCCTCGACTCTACCAAACCTGCATTGCGCCGGTCTCGTCGAGGTCGACCGCTATCAGATCCAAAAGCAGAAACAAGCGGATAGCGCGTCACACGCTCACTTTTGACCCACTACGGAAAGTCGAGCGATTACCGACCGCTGCATTCACTCACGTGGCCTTCGCGATGTCATGGCCGGTGTCGTCGGTCAGAATCTCGAACGCGGCGCGGTGCCGAGTGGCCAGTGTCAGCGGCGGCCGGTGGGCACGTTCCAGCGTCACTTCGCAGGCTGCTATCTTGCTGTTGAGGCAGGTGTGGCTCCCGCCCGGCGGATTATAGTAAGTGAGTCCAACGAAATCAGCGCCCTTCGCCTGGAGATGACCGCAGATGCGGGTGCCGGCCTTGTCATCGCGCGCATCGAAGCGCCAGTCGAAGGCACCATCTTTCCATCCCCACCTGCCGATGGCCCTAAAGGCGCGCACGAGCGAATTCACCTTGTAGTCCAGGCCGTCAATCCGCAAGACCGCCATGGTCAATGGCGGTGACCAAAGCGGTCCGAACCTCAGACGCACGGTCGCGCATTCAAGGAACGCATCCGGTGCGTTGTCGAAACCCACTACCTGGCCCCAGGCATAGGTGTCGGTGTGCTTGCTGCCCCAGTTGTGGTTCTCGCTGCCGACCCAGTTGTTAATCGTGATATTTTCGCCATCGATTTCGAGCGTGCCGGTAAAGACCACGTGCGGACGTTGCGAGAGAGCTTTCGCCTTCGGGAAGGCCGCCTCGTAGAGCTTCTCTGGCAGGAACAGCATCGGTGGACCGCCGTCTCGGTAATCTAGGTTCCAGCGAATATTGTGGGGCCGTCTCGCCTCTCCGCACAGCTTGCCGGACTTCAGTGTCGCGCTCCCGATCCTAATGTCGAGGCCGCGCGGCGCGAAGTAGCAATCACCGGCGGGAATTTCCGATTTAGCAGCGCGCACTTTCCCGGTCTCTCCGCCCGAGTGAATCGCCCACAGTTCGCCGATGGCATCGTCCGGGCGGCCGCGCGGCGAGAAGATTGTGTAGCGGATCCAGAAGGCCTCGTCGCGCGCCGGATGATTAGCGCGCAGAAACCAACTCTCGTAATGGCCCTTCCGCTGGCCGAACCGATAACGCGCGCCCTGCCAGTAATCGAGATTCTGCATTTTAGTGATCTCCGAGCGCGCCCCTAATAACAGGAATTGTGCTGCCATTGGCCGGAATTCGCCACGGTCGGTTTTGGTACTTTCTTGCCGGACCTCCTAACAGCGTAATTCGTCAGAGAACGGCATCACATTCAACCTCCCCAAAACGTCCTGCGCGATTGGGCCCGTGGCTTGCACCTATGAAGACACCGTTGTTCCCACTCGCCTTCGCACCGCTAAAATGGCACAAGACGCGGCGGGAACAGTATAAGCTGAGGCGGAGGAACGGGCATGCCAGCATCCACATTCAAGCTTGAGGCGGCTGAGGGCGCATCAATTCTCGTTCATCGCTGGCTGCCCGATACGCCTCCCAAAGCGGTTGTGCAGATCGCGCACGGATTGGCTGAACATGGCGCCCGCTATGGGAGAGTGGCCGAAGCCATGTGCTCTGCGGGATATGCCGTCTACGCCGATGATCATCGCGGGCATGGGCTCACAGCGAAAACCCCGGCTGACCTCGGCTTTCTCGCCGGCCGCGATGGCTGGAGCGCTTGCCTCAGCGATCTTAAACGCCTTAGAGAGAAAATTGAGGCCGAGCATGCGGGCCTGCCGCTTGTCCTCATGGGCCACTCGCTTGGATCTTTCATGGTGCAGCAGTTGATTGGCGAGCAAGGGGACGAACTTGCGGGCGCCGTGCTGTCGGGAACGAGTGGAAAGCCACCAGCCATCGCTGCCATTGGAGCGCTCTTGGCACGCTTTGAGCGGATGCGCGTTGGGGCAAGAGGTCACAGTGCCATTTTGAACGCTATGTTGTTCGGCGCCTTCAACAAACCCTTCGCGCCCGCCCGCACGGCGTACGATTGGCTTTCGCGCGATCCCGTGGAGGTTCGACAAATACATCGCCGATCCGCTCTGCGGCTTCCCATCGACGGTTCAGCTCTATATCGACCTTCTGGGCGGAGTCAGCGAGGCCAGCAAAGCCTCCTGCCAGGCTGGCATCCCGAAGACCTTACACCTCTATATTTTCAACGGCAGCCGCGATCCCGTCGCCTCTAATGTCGGGCAATTGTTGGCAGCGTACCGGGAGGCGGGCCTCCGGAATGTCACCCATAGAGTCTACCCGGAAGCACGTCACGAGTGCCTGAACGAAATCAACCGCGAGGAAGTAATACGTGATCTGATCGCTTGGCTCGAATCTGTTGTTACAACCAACGGGGGGCAACGCTGATCTCACCGGCCGCGACGGTTTCAAACGCAACCTGCGCTGCAGTTCTGTGCCCGGCCTTCGGCAGCTCTCGCAAAGATCGACTGCTATCGGATCGGAAAGCAGAAACAGCCAGTTAATCCTTCACACGCTCACTTTTCCGGACGAAGCAGCTGAGCACCTCTAATGCAACCCGGACGACCGCCTACATATTGTGACTGCGGACAAATGCGATACCCGGCGAGGCGCCGGCGCTTTTGCACTCTGATTCTGGCGGAGGTGATCGGCGGTGAAGCTGGACATTTCCCGCAGCGCTAGAAGCGTTAATCGCCGATCTCGTAAGCCACCACAGCACGAATGGAACCGCGCTCAAGCAGCTCCTTGAAAATGATGAACGTTCGAAATTCGTCGCCATTCGCTCTCACAACGACAGCTTGCCAATCGTGCTCCGATCCGGGATTGCGGATGGCCCACCGGCCGCCCGTTACGCCTCGCATGACCTCTCCGGCATAGGCCAAGATCGGCGCCAAGATGGCCGGATCATCGAGGCATTCCTGTCCACCTAGCCGGCGGGCGGCCTTATCGATACGCTCGAGGCTTTCGACGCTCCCGTTTAGAGCGTTGGCGCTGACGCCTATCTTGCTAGGAAGCTCTGCAAGCAGCCGCGGAAGCGCCTCGACGAAGCCACGGCCGCCGGGAAACGGTTCCCCCAGCGGATGGTTCGGTTCCCGGCGGGCGACCTGTTCCACAAGCTTGAGAAGCTGTCGAGCGTCATCGGCTGACGCATAGATGTTGGCGCTTTCGCGAAAGATGTGAAGGACCCGGCCGTTATCGAGGCGGACAATTTCCTCTGCAGGTCCTAATGGATACCCAAGCGCGCGCTCCCATTCGGCCGCCAGTTCGCGATCGTGAACACCTCCGGCCTCGCGCATTAATTTGCGTGCGGTGCGGGCGCCGATTGCCTTTCCGAACTTTCTTCGGACCATCGGTGTTCAATAGCGCGGGCTCATGCGGCGAGCAATTCCCCTCTGAAATTGATGCGTTATGGCATCACGTCGCAGGTAAAGCACCCCAAAGCAGGACCGCGGGTTGATGATGTCAGCATGTGGCCGTGCGCCCCGAGGGCGCGAACCATCAGTGAGGGAGG
>JBAUNL010000252.1:0-2939 GCA_049579205.1 Rhodomicrobium sp.
CGCCTGACTTGCGGTGCCGCGCCAAGGCACAATCCGCGTCTCCCGCCGTGGAGACGCGCGGCGCAGAGCCGTCCCTTACCATACCAGGGGGCGGCTTTTTAATGCTCGGGTTTGAGTGTAAGACTGCCAGGCGCACATTAACGCCGTGGTGCGCCTTGTGCGGGCGTCACCCCACCTCAGCCGCCCAATCCCCCTGATGCGGGCGGCAATTTCTCATTTTAGGGAGCAGAAACACCCTAAACAGTGGAGGAGCCGTGTTCGATCAGGAACCGGACTCAGCCTCAAGGCCGCATAAAACGCCGAGAGGGGGCATGGCCTATCTGGCGAATTAGATACTTACGAAGCCCGCCCTTGACCCCAACCGGCCTCGCCGCCGCGCAAAAAGTGGGGTGATTTTCTCCGCCGGCCCTTGCGCAGTAGCGTTTTGGGAGCGGCACTGCGCATACAAATGGAGCGCCGGGGATTTCCGTCTCGCAAAGCGCCGTGGAAACGGTCATTCTTCTTTTGGCAGCGATGAGACTTCTTTCCGGAGCCATCGATGGAGACCACTCCCGGGGCCTTCGCGTCAGGAGCAGTAGTCGACAAATATTTGGCTGACAAAGACCAACGCAAAGGCACTGCCTATTTCTAGGTCTCCGGACCCGTCGCGATCAGCTTCCGACTGCTGAAAGCATCACACGGAGCCCATCGCGCGGAAAGGGAATGGGCCACATGTTCCATTTGGGCCGGTAGCCTTCTTCAATCGAGACCCGCACCGAGCTCAAAAAGTGCCACGCAAAGCACTTCGCCTGCATATAGGCAAAGTTGAGTCCAAGGCACATATGGGCGCCTCCACTAAACGGAATATAGGCATAACGGTGCCGCTTCCGTGAGGCCTCCTCCGTGAAGCGCATCGGGTCGTAGCTCTCGGGCTCAGGCCAAATGTCTGGCATGTAATGGGTGTAAAGCGGATTGATATTGACCAAGGTCTGCGCCGGTATCTTGATGCCACTGAACTCAAAATCCCTGACAGCACGCCTCGGAATGGAAGGAACCGGCGGCACCATGCGCATGGCTTCCTTGAATGCCATTTCTGTCAGCGGAATGCTTTCGAGCTTGTCATAGCTGAGTGGTACCCCTGGTCTAGCGCCTTGTCCGAAATGCTCATCGCGCACAGCTTCCTGCCACTGCGGGTTGGCCGCAAGACGATGGACCAGTGTGGTGAGCGAAGAGGTGACCGTGTCGTAAGCCGCCATAATGAAAAAGTTCATGTGATCGGCAACGTCTTGGTCGGTGAGAAACGAGCCATCTTCGTAAGTTGCCCGGCACAGATGCGAGAAAAGGTCCTCGCCTCCGCTCTCCCGGCGAGCCGGGATTTGCCGCTTGAAATAATCGACAACATAGGCTCGGGCCTTGACGCCTTCGCGCATCTTCGTGCCTGGTAAGGTTGCCCGAATGGGCGCGACGGCCGCTGCAATCATCGCTGACAGGGCCTTTATGAGTGGCTCTGTATCAGGACCAAGCTGCAACCCGAGAAATGAAGCACCCGCCAAGTTAAGCGTCAGCTCCTTCATCGCCGGATACACCCGCATTTCAGCCCCTCTCGGCCACTTGGAGAGGTTCGCTGCCATTCCGGCATTAAGAAGTTCCAAATATGAGCGCATCGGACCGGCCTTAAAGCCCACCGAAAGTGCGCGCCTATGGAGCCGGTGCTCATCAAAATCAAGGAGCATAAGTCCGCGAGGGAACAGCTTGCCGAGGATAAAGCCCCACCCTGCCTCTGACGAGAGGACCTTTTGCGGATCGAGGAGGAAAAACTCGTTGGCCTCCGGGCCCAAAAGAACAACGGCGGTGTCGCCCAGAGCCCGGTTTCGATAAACTGGGCCGAAACGCTTGGCCATTTTTTCGACGAAGCCTTTCGGGTCGGCGAGAAGCTCAAAGGTGCTGCCGATGATGGGCCATCCATCTTCGCCCGGGACGTGTGCGAGCGCATGGCGCGGTGTACGAAGCCGCATGCCGCGACTCTGGATGTCCGTGACTTGCTGAATGCTCATGACGCTTACCCTGAAGGTTCCGGGCTTGGAATGCTCGAATATGAATTACTCTTTTTCACGAGATTGTGCCAACACACTCGATCAGATGAGCTGCATTCGATCAGCAGAAGGCCGTTGCGCGCACCTCGCGCGAAGAGGGAGCCTAGTCTGCTACCATCGGAGCCAAGCGAAGCACGCCCCGCGAGCCGCCATTTGGAGGATCTCATCTCCAACAGCATCTGACATGGCGTGTTCACCGAAGGATTTGGTACGAGTGGCCCTGACCGCCATTTCTCGCGGTTGCAACAATTCCTTCGGCTTCGAAGGGATAAGCGGACTCCTTGAAATCTTTGAAGAAATTTCCGCCCATGACCCAAAAGAGACACTTATGCGAGGTGGGCACGTTCGCTGGTGGCCAGCGCGTCGAGAGAGGAGGAGCCCCAGAGCGTGGGTGGCCCCTCGCCGCGCAGCCAAAGCCCCCGCCACGCTAACATCCGCTGAATGGTGGGGATTGTGGATACGTGGCCGAGGAGCAAGTGACCACGTATCCGGAGCGTCCTCGGGGCCGCCCTTATAGCAAGCACAGTGAGGAGTGGCTTAGGGGATACAGCCATGCTTCAGGCTGTCACCAACCACAACCGCAACCGCAGCAGCTAGAGCTGGGAGAACCGCCCCAGCCTGCGCCAGAGCCATAATATCCGGGATAGCCAGCTCCCGAACCCCAGCCTGCCGTAGCGAGGCCAAGGCCAAGGCCTGTTCCCCAGCCTCCGCCCCAACCCCAACCCCTACCCAAGCCGTATCGGTGCCACCGGCCGCCCCAATAAGCCCGGCGCAAACCCGCGCCGCGCCATCCCAAACCCCTCGCGCCATAGAACCCGGCGTGATGGAAGCCGGCGCGATGGAAGCCTACCCGGCCGGCCCCGAGGC
>JBAUNL010000253.1:0-3710 GCA_049579205.1 Rhodomicrobium sp.
GGACGTTGCTCGTAACGGTGCCCGCGTTTCCCGAAGTCGCGACTTTCAGCAAAACCATCGATGCAGCGCCAAGATGTGCCCAAGCTGCCATTGAGGAGGCTATTTCAGCACGAATGGCGGATAGGGAAGAGCTGCCCCATCCAAAAGCCAAACGGGAAAATGGAGGCTATTGGTCAGAAGTGACGCTGCTGACCTATATAAAATCGCTGCTGTACGTGCTTTGCAGAGCAGAAGGCCTGACACGGGCTGACCTTGCACGGCTTTTGAGGGTGCGCCGCGAAACCGTCGATCGGCTATTCAGGCTTGAGCATGAATCCAAGTTGTCTCAATTCGAGAGAGCCTTCCAAGCCATAGGCCATCCACTCAGTATCGGAACCGCCCATACGGCCCGCGCAGGCAGAGCGGAAAGCGTGATTTGGGGCAGATGGGACCGGCCGTCAGCTTGACCTTCAACGTGTAACTGTTAACGCCGCGACCGCCCGGCTGCGGTACCAAAAGTCAGGGACAAGAAAGATCGCAGGTTGGTTCACAGAATTTTACCGCTGCGATCCAGACCCCGTCGATTGATTTTTTCTTCGAATTATAAACGTTTTTAGCCGCTTTAGTTTTATTTGCCGTATTTTCAGCTGGCGGAGTTTTATGGGAGGTATCTTCATCGGATCTCCCGTCCGTACTGCAAATGCAGTGACTTACTGCGGAGATTGGCTTGCTGCCTAAATACGGGCTGAACACATCGACGATGAACTGAGGCGAGATCCATGCCGGATCTATCCCAGATCGACGACAAACTGGGAGCATGATTCCCTCCGGGAAAACCGGGGTTTGATGGCTCGGAAGAGACGCCAACAGGATCGCGATCTCCCCACAACACACTCAGCGTCTACGACGCTGCAGCGATCATAGCACCCGGCGGCGGTCCTCGATCGATCGGGTCTAGGACAAGGAGCCTATTAAAATCCACTCGGCCCATGACACGCGAGCTTAACATTCTGCATTCAAACAATTTGCGCGTCCAGGCCTGGCCGTGTTCAGCTGGGACGCAACCAAGAGAGCTTCGATCAGGGATATCACGCTCATGAGTACCAACACGCCCCGCCTGGCTGTTCTGCGCATTTGCATCGCCACCGGCCTTGGCTTCGCCATTATGGCGAGCGCTGCCGATGGCGCTCAAGCCATGAGTCGGCGCGAATGCCGGCAGCAGTGGAAGGCCGAGAAGACGACGCTTAAATCTGAAGGCAAGACCAAGCGGGCCTTCCTGAGAGCCTGCCGGACCACCGCCAAAAAGGCCTCCCCAAAGGACACACGCACCCAATAGAAGGCGGCAGCTTTTGGGTCATCGTTTGCGATCAGGGGGTGACCGGGTTCCGGCCGGCAGCCATGCGTTGGGCCTGCCCATGCGCCACCACTCGCGCAACAGCTCAAGCAGCGAAGGCGAGAGTAGACGCATGGCGTGCGGGTGCTGCCGGCGTTCCCGCTTACTGTGGCGAAATGCGAGAGAGCCGGAAAGGCTGTGGCCCCGGTCGCAGACCTGAGGCCAGTCTAAAAATGCGCTTGCCTCCGCATGAAGGTTCAGGTTTTTCCAAGGGCGCAGACGGAACTGCCAGCTGGAGCCGCAAGGAAAACAATCGCAACAGGTTTTTCCGTGCTGACGCCTCCGGCGCGGCCGCTGCCCGGTGCTGAGCCGGCCGCCTGGCCTGACCGTGGGCGCAGGCCTGGGCCATCGCATCGGCCTCATCTTTTGGGGAGGAGCCTGGATTGCGTCTTCCTGGTTCCTGGCAACGCCCGCGGCACAACGCGCAACTTAAGCCCGCCCGAAAATTCAGCCCTGGTCTCATGGGCGGCCGCAGCATTTGCGCGCTCCTGCTCGTGCCTTTCCTCTTCGCGGCGCCGCTTTTGCGCGGCATCAAGCTCCTTCGTCAGGCCCGAGAATTGCCGCAACAGGCTCGCTTCGTGACGGCCGAGCTTCGCGTCAAAGTCGTGTTTTAGAAAATATGAAACAACTGAGCCGAGGATGATCTGCTCCTCGTCTTCTTCATCGATTGCATCTTCTTCATCGGCTCCATCTTCTTCACCGGCTCCGTCTTCTTCATCGATTGCATCTTCTTCATCGGCTCCGTCTTCTTCATCCGCTCCGTCTTCTTCATCGGTTTCGTCTTCTGCATCGGTTTCGTCCGAGGAAGCGGAGCTCGCCTCCGCTGCATCCAGAGAAGCCAGCTCTTCATCAAACGCCCTGTCCTCTTCCATTTGATGGAGCCTCTCTTCACGAAAAGAAGCCAGGAGCGCCGCCTCAAAGACCGGGATCCGCCGCATCCGCCACAACACGCTCACAATCTGCTGCGCAAGCTCGATTTCAAGCGCACCCTTTGGCTTCAGGCTCGCACAAAGCCCTTCGCCGAACCGCACAAAGTCTTCCTCGGACTCACCGGCCAGAAGATATTTGCGCGCGCTGAGGCCATGCCTTAGCGCATTGCGGCTGCTGCTTGCCTTACCGTTCTTTGTCGTTGGGCCCCGGCTGAGCCTGCCATTCCGGCGGCTTGCCGCGATTTGACGCTTGCTGGCCATTTCCTGCACTCGATTCTCGCGCCATCGGAACATGCCTGGTAGCGCTTAGACTCGCCTCAACCCGCAGGGCACCCTGCCCTGCAAGCGTTGACTTCATCATTATGTAAGCAGCAGCAATCGCTTAACCAAGCCCCGGCAAGAAAGGTGGGGTTACCAATTGTTTACTTATCTAGTTACTAGGTTAGCTATCTAGTTACTTGCGGGGCGCGGAGCGGGGCCTGCAAAACGAACCCAAGGCACAAGCTTGGCGGTAAGAAAAGGCACGGCCGCACCTAAGGGAACAGCCCAAAAAAGAAGCCGGGGAAGAAGCCCCGCAATCCGTAGGAGCGGCGGGCGTGACAATGGGCGTAAAACCGGCGGCCTCAAAGCGCCAAGCATCGAAGCTCTCGAGCTGCGTTGCATCCTTTAGAACAGACTCTAAATAGTCTATGCGCCACCGCTGCGCCCACACCTTCTTCTCCTCGATTTGTATCGCAGCCGCCTTTATCTTCCATCTCAAGTAATGAGTCCCGAGCCTAGTTCAGGAGTGGAAGCGTCCCCTGGGTGGTAGTGTCTCAGTTTGAATTTCGGGATTGGGCGTTGTGTCACGAGCATCGCCGGTCCACACGGCTGTGCGCAACTGTACGAGAGATGAAGGGAGGTCCTTCGGGTTCGGCAATCAGGTATTGATCCCAAGCCACCGCAAGCTGCTGCGGTCAAAAGCCTGGGTAGTGAGCGTTGCGGAAACGCCAGGACAATGATCCCGGCAGGCAAGGTTGAGAGAGGCGAGCGCAAGCAAACCGTCCGTGAAGTGTCGAAAGCCGATTAGACGATGTCAAAACCGGGGGTTCACCCTACCTCCGGGATCAGTTCGGGGGATGCCTGAAATGGCCCGAACGGCATCCGGCATGCAGACGGCGCGAAGCTCAACCAGGCTCTTGTATGGAACGTGAGAACCTTGCCGGCGATGCCAAGGGAAAAGGCGCAAGCGGCTCCAACCGCGAGGCCGAAAGTACCGATGCGCCGGAGAGGGGCGGACTGCCCCGTAGTAGATACCATGGGGGTGGATAGCGGCCCGCTCGCTGGCAGAGTGGGCTACCAAACCACCCACTCCTGGAGACGAACCATGACCGCTGTTCCTCCCCGTGCCGGCGAGCAGACTGCTATCC
>JBAUNL010000254.1:0-10105 GCA_049579205.1 Rhodomicrobium sp.
ATGGTGAAAGCGACCATCACGGCAAAGCCGCCCAGAAGAACGCGCGCGATGGTCTGCGCCATGCCCTGGTCCCCGCCAAACATCTTCCATGCGCGTTCGATCACGCCCAATAAATTATTGAATGCGACGACGATCACATAAGCGATGATGATGAAAGCAGCGGCGAAAAGCACGACCTCACCCAGCGAAACCCGGCCAGCGGTCACGCCATGCGTGATGAGCGTCAGCAGGAAGAGAACAATCGGAAAGATAAACGCGATAGCGAGGCAGCGCTCGAAAGCCTGCCCGCTGAAAGCCGGGCCGAACCACTCCATGAGCCACTGATTGAAGCGCCGGATGGTGGTAAGATAGGCATGGAAGGGGGGCGCCGCGCCGAGGCGTTCTTTAAGTGCCATCCGGTCTTCGTAGTATTCGAGCTGGCGGCTGAGAGAGCGTTCGGGAAAAGGGAGGAGCCACGCCAGAATCGTTGCAAGCAGAGCCGTCAGCACTGCCATGACGGAAACCACGCTCCAGCCTTGCCAAACCACTAAAGTAAGGCCCGATCCGTGCATGATTGCCCCCGTCAAGCTGCGCCCCGGCTTGGTTAGCAACCTGTGATGCGGGAAGCAAGCAGCGAAACTGCGCGGCCCAAGCTAAAAACGTGCCGGGCGGAGGCCGCCAATTGCTGGAGCGGGGGCAAAGGCACGCTTTTTGGCTGTAACCCTAACGCCCGCATAGACTTGTTTGATTGCTTCGACGACGATTACGCCTGAAAAGGCAGGCCATAGCGCCGCACTGACGCGTTCCCAGGCGAGCGCGGCCGAAGGCAAAACGCGTGCGCGGAACGGCGGTGCGAAGAGGCAGGGTGCCGCCCCGACCGGCTCGAACGATTCCTGCCTCAGCGCCTTTTCTATTTGCTTTGAACTGTAGGGGCGTCCGTGTCCGAAAGGCGTTGTATCGAACCTTGCCCAAGCCCCGCGCCGGTTCGGGACTACAATGATGACGCGCCCTTGCGGCATTAACGCACGCCAAATCTCTTGAAGATAGAATTGCCTGGAGTCCACGTGTTCCAGGCCATGGACAACAAGCACGCGCTCGACGGACATGTCGCGCAACGGCAATTCGATTGCAGGCACGAGCGCAGACCGGTATGGCCCCTCTGCCGGCCACTGCACCACGCCCTGCGACTGCGGCATAAGCGCAGCTGTTCCGCGCGCTTCCGCATGGAACATCCGCAAATACGGGGAGGCGTAGCCGAGGCCGACCACATCCATGCCCGTTACGTTCGGCCAGCGAGCCCGGATGCGGCGCGCAATGATGCGGCGGGCGAGCTGCCCCAAAGGGGAGGCATAAAAGTCCCGGAGTTCCGCAGCATCGTCATACATGGAACGACAGTAGCACCTTCTCGAACTGGGTTTAATGCTGGCAGTTTTTAAGTTAAGACAGTCTCAACAAGCCCTGAGGACAAAGGTGATGGCAACCCTCGAAATCCACCAGTTTCCATGCTGGCAAGATAATTATGGAGTCCTGATCCACGATAGAAATGCGGGCGTGACTGCCTCAATTGATGCCCCGCAAGGCGATGCCGTTCGAGCCGCACTCCAGAAAGCCGGTTGGAAGCTTACCCATATATTCACCACGCATCACCATCACGACCACATCGAAGGCAATGCGGCGCTGAAGCGCGAAACCGGATGCAAGATCTATGGTCCGGCGGCCGAGGCGGCCGGCATACCTGGCATCGACGTGACCGTTAAGGAAGGCGACAAGCTGCCCTTCGGTTCCTTTGAGCTGCAGGTCCTCGAAACCCCTGGGCATACGCCCGGACACGTCACCTATTTCATCCCGAATGCGATTGCTTCCGAAGGTAGCGCTCAGGCCGGTGTGGCCTTTGTGGGCGACACGCTCTTTCCGGTAGGGTGCGGGCGGGTGATGGAAGGCCGTCATGCTCAGATGTGGCATTCACTCGAAAAGATCCGCCGCCTACCTCCCCCAACGATGATCTATTGCGGCCACGAATACACGCAATCGAACATAAGATTTGCGCTTACGGTTGAACCCGGCAACAAAGCGCTTCAGGAGCGCAAGCGCGAGGTGGACGAGTTTCGGGAGGATGGGAAACCAACGCTGCCAGTTGCGCTAAAGCGCGAGCTTGAAACGAACCCATTCCTTCGCGTGGAAAGCCCAGAGATCCGGAAGAACCTAGGATTAGGGCCGGAAGCACCTGCCGAAAAAGTCTTCGAGGAGCTGCGCCGGCGCAAAGATCGGTTTTAGGCGCTTTTAAAGTTTTACCCAAGCCGGCGGCGGAAGAGCCAGGTCGCGGCTGACAATGTGAACATTGCGATGATCAGCATGGGCCAGATGCGCTGCGCCACCAGCGCCATCGGCATGTCCCGCAAGAAGACCCCGCGAACGATGACGAGGAAATGCGTCAGTGGGTTCAACAGCGCCAAAGGCTGCAGCCAGTCCGGCATATTCTGAACGGGGCTCGTGAATCCGGAAAGCATCATGGCAGGCATCATATAGACCATCGCGCCGAGCATTGCCTGCTGCTGAGTGGATGCAAGCGAAGAAATGAACAGAGCAACACCTATGATCGCGAGCAGAAAGACGATAAGGCCCGCATAAAGGACGAAGATCGAGCCTGTGAGCGGAATGCCGAAAACCTGGGTCACGATCAGGCTGATGCTCGTTGCCACCATCACGCCGATGATCAAGCCGGGAACAGCCTTGCCGATCATGATTTCAAAAGGCTGAAGCGGCGAAACAAGAAGCTGCTCGAACGTCCCGAGCTCCCGCTCGCGGGCCACCGACATGACGATCACGAACAGCACCGTCGTCATGGTGAGCGTGCCCACGAGAGCCGGCACCATGGAAATCCAGTACTCCCGGTTTGGATTATACCAGGATCTGTCAACGACATCGCTGACTGCGGGCACGGCTGCATCGCCGGTGACATAATCCACAGCGAACTGGGTCAGGATGGTGTTCAGATAACCATTCACGATCTGCGCGCTGTTCGACCGGCGCCCGTCGAGGATCATCTGGACAGATGCCTGCTGCCTTGCTGCGAGCTTCCTTGAGAAGTCCTGCCCCAAATGGACGGCAATCATGACCCGTTGGGAATCGATCGCTTTGCGGACGTCCGCCTCACTATTCAGATAAACGATATGGGAGAAGGCTGAAGCACGCTCGAAGCGGCTGATTAGTTGACGGGAGGCCTCGCCCCAATCCTCGTTATAAACGCCGACAGGTACATTCGTCACTTCAAGCGTGGCGGCATAGGAATAGAGGAAAACCTGCATCAGCGGCGGAATGATGAAAGCGATCCGCGTTTTCGGGTCTTTGAAAGCCGACAGCAGCTCCTTGACGATCAGCGCAATAAGTTTGGGCGGGATCATCAGTCTAGCCTCATTCTTGAGTTGCGAGCCGTCAGCGCCATAACCGCAATGCTCATCAGAAACAGAATTGAGATGCTTGGGACGAGGACGGCGGCAATGTCTCCTGCGAGGAAAATCGTTTGCAGTGCGGTCACGAAATAGCGCGCTGGAACGAGCGCGGAAAAAGCGCGCAAGGGTGCAGGCATGCTTGCAAGTTCGAAGATGAAACCGGAGAAGAACAGGCCCGGCAGGAAGGAACTCAGCATCGCAATCTGGCTTGCAATGAACTGAGTGCGGGCAACGGTCGAGATCAGAAGCCCGATGCTCAGTGCCACAAGCAGGAATGCCGTCGTCGCAAGGATCAGACTCAAAGCCGACCCGCGCAGAGGCACGTCGAAGACGAGCAGCGCGAAGGCTACGGAAATTCCCATCGCGGTGCAGCCGAGAAGGAAGTTCGGTACGACCTTCCCGATCAGGAATTCAGGAACGCTGGCCGGTGTCGCCAGCAAGGCCTCGATCGTGCCCCGCTCCCATTCGCGCGCCACCACAAGAGCTGTGAGCAGCGAACCGATCATCATTAAAATCAGAGCGATGGAGCCGGGGACGAGAAAGCGGCGGCTCTCCAGTTCGGGATTGAACCAGACCCGTGCTTCCGGCGCGATAAGAGATGCGCCGAGGCCTCCACTGCTTAAGAGCCGCTGATTAAGCCAAGACTGCCACGCTCCTTGAACGTAGGCCGTGACAAGACTGGCCGTGTTCGGATCGCTGCCATCGGTTACGATTTGGACAGGTGCCGTGTCGCGCCTTCCGACGCGTCGTGTGAAGTCGGAGCCCAACACGACAATGCCTTCGATGCGAGCGGCCGTAAGGTCGTTCAGGAAGGCGCGGCGGTCCGAACTGACGCGAATGTCAAAGAACGGCGTATTGGAAAGGGACTGGCGGAACTGTTCCGTTTCCGGGGTCGGATTTTCGATAACAAGACCAATCCGGACAGTCGTGACATCGAATGAAACGCCAAACCCGAACAGGAAAAGCAGGAGCGCCGGCAAAACGATTGCGACGATCATGCTGCTCGGATCGCGCAAGGTTTGCAGGCCTTCCTTGCGGATGAGCGCCTTGATGCGCCGCAGGCGGCCCTCGCGCGGGTCGAATCGCTCCGCAACTTTCAGCTCTTCCGGCTCTACGAAAACTGGGCGTTCGTTCATGCCGCTTCCCGCTGTTCCTGCGCGTCAATAAGGGCAATAAATGCGTCTTCGAGGGTCGGGCTCGGCAATGCGGCGCTCTTTACCGAAGCTTGCAATTCGTCCGGAGTGCCGGCTGCGATACTCCGGCCACGGTAAATGAGGGCGACGCGGTCGCAATACTCCGCCTCGTCCATGAAATGCGTCGTGACCATCACCGTAACTCCGCTGCCTATCATTGAATTAATGAACCCCCAGAATTCGCGCCGGGTGAGCGGGTCAACGCCCGAGGTTGGCTCGTCCAGGAAAAGTACAGGAGGGTTGTGAAGTATGGCGCAGGAAAGTGCTAAGCGCTGTTTGAAGCCAAGCGGCAGATCGCCTGCATTGGTTTTAAGATGCGGCGCAAGATCGAACGCGGCGATCACACGGTCGACGGCATCGCGCTTTTTTGCGCCCGCGAGCCCGTAAAGGCCACCGAAGAAGTCGAGGTTCTGCCGCACGCTCAAATCGCCGTATAGCGAGAACTTTTGCGCCATGTAGCCGAGGCGGCCGCGCGCAATCGCTGGTGCCGTGTACAGATCGTATCCATCCACGCGAGCCGTTCCGGCAGTTGGGCGCAGAAGCCCGCACATCATCTTGAATGTGGTGGATTTCCCCGCGCCATTCGGGCCCAACAGGCCGAATATTTCGCCTCGATTGATTGTAAAGGAGATATGGTCCGCCGCGGTGAAGTCGCCGAATTTCTTCGTCAACCCAATAGCCTCGACGGCAGCCTCCTTGCCGTTGACTGGGCGCCCCGGCGCCTCGAATGATTGCGTCCGCTTCGGCTGTCCGCCAAGCATGGCGACAAAGGCATCCTCGAAGCGGGGCTTGACCGCTTCGATGCTGGCGGAAGGAGCTTGCAATTCCTCTGCCGTCGGCGCCTGGGCGCCTTCCGCCATCACAAGCCGCACGGCCTCCCCCTGGATGACGCCATCAATGATTTCCGGCCGCATGAGCGCCTTCGTTAGCAAAGAGCGTCTTTCGCCCGACGCTCCGCGAATCTGGTAAACTCGTCCCCCCGATTGGCTTGTCATTGTTTTAGGATCGCCTTGAAATAGGAGCCCCCCGCCATTTAAAACAAGCACTTCCGCGCAATTCTCCGCCTCGTCGAGATAGGCCGTCGTCCACACAACCCCGACTCCAGCAGCGGTTAGGTCATCCATCATGCGCCATAGTTCGCGCCGGGAGATGGGGTCGACGCCAACACTTGGTTCGTCCAGCAGGAGCAGGCGGGGAGAGCGCAGCATGGCGCAAGCAAGACCAAGCTTTTGCTTCATACCGCCCGAAAGCCGGCCGGCGAGTCGGTCCGTGAACCGTTCGAGATCGGTAAAAGAAAGAAGGCGTTTGAAGCTTGCTGCGCGTGCTTGTCCAACAACGCCACGCAGGTCGGCGTAAAGCGTCAGGTTTTCGAGCACGGAAAGGTCTTCATAGAGACCAAAGCGTTGCGGCATGTACCCGATGGCGTGATGTAGGCCCAGCGCATCCCTGATTGTGTCGTAGCCGCAAACCGTGGCTCGGCCCTCGGTCGGCGCAAGAAGCCCGGCCAATAAGCGCATGAGCGTTGTTTTGCCGGCGCCATCGGGGCCGACCACGCCAGTAACCTGGCCCGGCTTTAGGGTGAAGCTCAGTGGCCCGACGGCAGCAGGTCCGCCGGCCGCGAAGCGCTTGGTCAAATTCTCAACGATCGCAAGCTTGGGCTGCATGGTCAGTTTACGCTAGCAACCGGCGTTCCCTGTGCAGGCGGCGGCGCTACCGTTACCGTGACCGGCATGCCCTGCCGAAGGAAACCGGCCGGATCCTCCACGACAATCCTGAGCCGGTATACCAGCGCAGTACGCAACTCCGTTGTCTCTACGGTCTTTGGGGTGAATTCCGCAGCCGTGGAGATGAAGCCGATGCGCCCCGTGTACGTTCTGCCTCCGGGGGTGTCGGTACTTAGTTGAACTTCCATTCCTGGCCGGACGCGGCCGAGATCGCGTTCGGAAACGTAAGTTCTGACCCAGACGGGGGTGGTGAGGCTGACGACATAGACTGTCTCGCCCGGGGCGACTATAGCGCCAACCTCCCGCACACGGCTCAGTATCGTGCCCGCGCTAGGCGCGATCAAATCCGCATCCGTTAAGTTGCGCTGCGCCGTCGTAACCGCGGCTTCACGCTCGCCAAGTTGGGCCTTCGCGAGATCGATGTCTTCTTTGCGGAATCCCGCTTCCTGAAGACGCAGTGCTTCACGAGCCGATCTTAACTGCGCGTCCCCTTGGCGCTCCGCCGCCTGGGCATCATCGAAAGTCTTTTGGGACCCGGCGGGTGAGTTCAGAAGGCTCTGCGCTCTTTTCAATGTAATGGTGGCGTTCGCGGCCATTGCTTCCCGCTCCGCGACCAGCGCTCTTGCCTCCGCAATTTCCTCGGGGCGGTTTCCCGCTACAAGCTTCGCATAGTTGGCGGCCATCTGGTCGCGCTGGGCGCGGGCTTGCGCAAGCGCATCCTCGAAATAGACCTTTTCAAGCGACGCCAGAACCTGTCCTCTTTGCGCGGCGTCACCTTCGTCAACATTCAGCCTTTCGATGCGGCCTGCGACTTTGAAGCCGAGGTTCACTTGCCGCACCTCGACATTTCCTTGAAGGGTCAGGATGGCGGTAGGGGCAGGCCGGATGAAATACCACCAACATGCCGCCGCACCAGCCCCGGCAACGAGGGCAATCAAAAGGACTCGGCGCCGTTTCGTCATTTGGCCCCCTCAATATTGTCACGAAACAAATCCCGGTAGGCGGAAAGCATTCCGGCAACGTCCAGCGGTTCGTACTCTGAAAAAAGGCCGCGCCACAGGATCGACATAAGCACAGGAGCGAAAAAGAGTTGCGGGTACCTCGCGAATGCGGCGGCCGGACCGATCCCTTGGCTCTCCCCCCGCTGGAAAATTTCCCGCAAGGATACGAGCGCTTTTGAAATGACTTCGTCGTAATAGAACTTGGCCAGCCTAGGGAAGCGCGGGCCTTCCGCAATGATTAGGCGGATCACCTTCTCGCGCGGCGTGCCGAGCACCTGGGTTTGCACGAAGGCAATGAAGTGATCCAAGACCTCCGCCAGCGTTAATTTTTCGTCGGCGGCAAGGCTCGCCAAGCGTGCCAGCGCAGGCGCCGCGAAGCTTTTCAGCATGCTTTCGAAAAGGGCCTCTTTGTCCGGAAAGTAAAGATACAAGGTGCCTTTGGCGACGCCGGCCCGGCGAGCCACATCTTCAAGCCGGGTGGCGGCAAAGCCGTTCTCGGAAAATGTCTCCAGCGCCGCCCTCAGTATGGTCTGCTGCCTCTCTTCCTGCTGCGCGTGTGGCGGGCGGCGGCGCGGCCCCTCTTCAGAGGTTTGCCTGTTCGCCGAATCGGCCTCCACTTGCGGGCGCGCTTCTTTCACTTATGTCTCGCATGCTGATGACTGACCGGTCAGTCACTACCACGGAAGGCGCCCAAGCTCAATACTAAAAATTAAGGTTTGCCAAACGCTCGGCTTGGCATTGCTCCGCCTTCAACTTCTTCGCAGCGGCTTGTTAGTGTCTGCCCGTGCCAGGGCAGTCAAATGCCTAGCCAGCCCGCCGGCGTGAGGAAATAAAGTGCTGAACTCACGAACGCACGGAGAGTAATGGCGAGTTGTAGTGTCGAGGTGAATCTCAACACCGAACTCATCGGACTTGTGGATGGAATAGTCGTAGACTTGTATTTCGCCTTGATTTGCCGCGAGTGAGGCGGTCACAACAATTATAAGGGGAAGAGCAATCGCGGCCGGCCGAAAATGATCGCTTATACATCTCCTCATCGAGAGGAGCGAACACCAGCCTAAGCGGAGCAGGGGAAGCAAAAGCAAGCCGCTGATGCATTATTTCGTCGCGCCGATCTGCTGCTTTGGCGACGGTCCCTGACGCATCCGCGATCCCGGAAACTCCGAGCCCGGTCAGCCAGCCAAGCTGGCGGCGATGTTCACGGTAAGGGCAAGAACAGCTGTATTGAAGAAGAACGCCACGATAGCGTGCAAGGTCACGAGGCGACGCAGCGCGCGCGATTTGATCGCGGTGTCGGAGGTTTGCGACGTCGCTCCGATTGAGGTCGCAAAATATAAGAAGTCCCAATAATCGGGCAATTCGCAACCGGGAAAGATTAGCCCGCCACCCGCATCGCTTCCGGCTTCGGGGCGGTAATAATCGTGCGCGTAATGCAGCGCGAAGGCAAACTGCGTGACGCTCCACGAGGTCATGATCGTCACAACTGCCAGTCCGGCAAGAAAGAGCTTCTCCACTGATCCGGTCGTTGGCAGTTTGGCCTGTCCGATCAGGCCGGCAATTGCCGCGAAGCTCGCTGCTATCGCGAGCAGAATAATGATTAATATAACGACGCGGCTATCGTCACGCCGTGCTGCCCGGGCCCTTATACGGTCGGCTCCGCAAGATGTCATAAGCCGTAGCGCGAAAAAGAGATAAACAAAGCCGCCCAAATCCCACGCAACGGAAGAACGCACGGTATGAGGCCATTCGAGAGGCAAGAAAAATAGAGCCGCACCACCTACGATCACCGCGCTGTAAAACCTTGGCCGGATCATAATCGAGTGCATCATGGAGAGCGGATTATACCAGCTCCGCGCAAAGGACAGTGACATGATCCCCTCCGGGTACAGCAATAAGGTCCTGTCTAGCGTATTCTGCTTTTCCGCGATTGACGTCAATGCCATTGAACACTGCGAAGACAAACTTTGCGATTGCGCCGCTCGCGGATCATATTTGAGGGTCTTTCAGGGAGAGAGCCATGCCGAATGTATGCGTCATCACGGGCGGAGCCTCGGGCATTGGACTCGCGACGGCGCGTGAGCTTCTCCAACAAAACTGGCGAGTGGCTCTTTTCGATGTTCAGGCAGATGCCCTTGCGGCTGCAAAAGACGCCCTTCGGTCCGAGAGTTTTGCGTTTCAGGTGAACGTCACGGATGCCGCCGCTGTTGCCGGCGCGGTTAGTGAAGTGGAGGAAAAGTTCGGCGCGATTACTGGGGCGGTGAACTGCGCGGGCATCGCGCGCGATGTCCCGTGCCTCGATACCACTCCTGAAGAGTTCCGTACGATCCTGGATGTGAACGTGATCGGCAGTTTTATCGTCGCGCAGGCTGTTGCCCGTTCGATGATCGGCGTAAAGCATAAGGGAGCGATTGTAAATGTAGCGTCCATCTCCGGAATGCGCGGGAACATTGGGCGCGTCGCCTATGGCGCCTCGAAAGGAGCCGTCATCACGATGACAAAGGTGATGGCCATCGAACTCGCGCAGCATGGCATCCGCGTTAACGCGATCTCGCCCGGTCCTGTCGAAACGCCTCTCGTTCGGGATCTGCATGGGGAAGACATCCGGAGACTCTGGCTGCGCACCATTCCTCAGCGCCGGTATGCCGAGCCGGCGGAAATCGCGGCGGCGATAGCTTTTCTGCTCGACGGCAAAAAATCCTCATTCATCACCGGCCAGAACATCGCGGTTGACGGTGGATTCGACGCAGGCGGCCTTTTGC
>JBAUNL010000255.1:0-11698 GCA_049579205.1 Rhodomicrobium sp.
GAATTTCCCTATTTGACCTTCGCCGATGCCGATCTGCTCGAGGTTGGAGATATTGTTCTGGCCATCGGCAATCCCTTCGGCGTCGGGCAAACCGTCACCAGTGGAATTGTATCGGCCCTCGCCCGGACGCGTGTCGGGATCTCGGATTATCAGTTTTTTATCCAGACCGACGCCGCGATCAATCCAGGAAACTCGGGCGGCGCGCTTGTGGACATGCACGGCCGCCTCGCCGGCATAAACACAGCCATCTTCTCGAAAAGCGGCGGGAGCCAGGGTATTGGCTTCGCCATTCCTGCAAATATGGTCCGCCTTGTGGTGGAATCCGCGCTCCACGGCGGCGCCATCCATCGCCCATGGCTCGGCGCCAATCTGGCGGAGGTCACGCCGGAAATCGCGAATGCGGTTGGGCTCGATCGCGCGGCGGGAGCGCTCGTGAACAATGTCTTGGAGGGCAGCCCGGCGGCTTCAGGCGGCATCAAGGGCGGCGACATTATCGTCTCTGTCGACGGGAAGGACGTCTCCGATCCGAACGCCTTCCAATATTACTTCACCACCAAAGGCACATCTGGGGAGGTTAGCCTAGAGGTTTTGCGGGCAGGAACGCGGCGTAAGCTGACGCTGCCGTTGATGCAGGCACCGGAACACCCGCCCCGTGACGTGCGCGATCTCAAAGGCAACAATCCGTTCAGCGGCGCCAAGGTGGCGAATCTTTCTCCGGCCGTGGCCGATGAGCTCTCGATTCCCGATACAAAAGGCGTGGTCGTCGTAGAAACCGAGGCTTACTCGATCGCCCGGCGTATTGGCGTTCAGCCGGGCGACATCATTGTCGAGATCAACGGCGAGAAAGTCGAGACAACCAAGGGCCTCGAAAAGCTCGTCACCAAGAGCGCCCGCGTCTGGCGAATGAGCATTCAGCGCGGAGGACAGCTCATTCGAACCGCGATCGCGGGATGAAATCGTCTATAGTTGCCGCCATATCATGCGGTGACCCCATGGCGAAAACCAGATCCAAGCCTTCCGCTCCGCTCTTTGAAAGCGCCGCCGCAGAAACTAGCGCGCACCGCCCGCTCGCCGATAGATTGCGGCCGTCATCCTTGAGCGAAGTTATCGGGCAGGGCCATCTATTGGGTGAGGGCGGGCCTCTTCGCAGAATCGCCGAAGGCGAGATGCCACGATCGATGATTTTTTGGGGGCCTCCCGGAACCGGAAAGACGACCGTTGCAAGACTGATGGCCCGAGGGGCGGGACTGCATTTCGAGCAGCTTTCGGCGATCTTCTCGGGTGTACAAGATCTCAGGAGAGTTTTTGAGGCCGCGCGCGACCGCCGGCAGTTCGGTCAGGCTACAATCCTTTTTGTCGACGAAATCCACCGCTTCAACCGCGCCCAGCAGGACTCTTTCCTGCCCTATGTTGAAGACGGCACTATCGTTCTCATCGGCGCCACCACCGAAAATCCATCCTTCGAGCTGAACGGAGCACTTTTATCGCGCACCAAGGTGCTCGTGTTCAAACGGCTGGCTGATCAGGATCTCGAAAGTTTGCTGGAGAGAGCGGAAACGGTGACGGGAAGGCGCCTTCCGCTGACGCCTGAAGCACGACAAACGCTGCTGCGAATGGCTGATGGCGACGGCCGCACCGTCTTGAACCTAGCGGAAGATGTTTATGATGCCGTTCAAGAAGGCGATACTCCAGTTGAACCCGAAAAGCTCGTGGCGCTGGTGCAGCGGCGCGCCCCTCTCTACGACAAAAACCGCGACGGCCATTACGATCTCATAAGCGCGCTGCACAAATCTGTCCGGGGGTCCGACCCTGACGCCGCGCTTTATTGGTTCTGCCGCATGATCGACGGCGGAGAGGATCCCCTGTATCTCTCGCGCCGTCTGGTTCGCATGGCGGTTGAGGACATCGGTCTTGCCGATCCGGCAGCGCTGGTGCAGGCGAACGCCGCGAAGGACGCTTACGATTTTTTGGGCAGCCCCGAAGGCGAGCTGGCATTGGCTCAATGCGTCATCTATCTCGCGACGGCTCCAAAATCGAACGCAGCCTATACGGCCTATGGGGCTGCAATCCGATCCGCGAAGGAGAGCGGCTCGCTCGCCCCCCCGAAACATATCTTGAATGCCCCGACAACGTTGATGAAGCTGGAGGGTTATGGCGAAGGATACATCTACGATCACGCCACCGAAGAAGGCATCTCGGGGCAGAACTACTTCCCCGAGGACATGGAACGCCAGGTGTTCTACCGGCCTGGCGGCCGCGGCTACGAGGCAGAGGTAAAGGCGCGCTTGGAAAGCTGGGCTCGCGTCCGCCGCGCAGCTGCCAGCGGAGAAGACAAAGGCGGTTCCTAGGCGGAACGCTAATCCGAACCGCTCATGATAACGGCGCGCCTCAGGCGGTTCGCGCCATCACGAGGGCGGCGCCCACGAATATGAGCGCAACGCCGATCCAGCGTTTGCGTGTAACATTCTCCCGCAGCATCAGGCGTGAAAGGATCGTGATGGCAATCAGATTCAAGCTCAGCACGGTGAATGCCACGCTGACGTCCAAAAATTTCAGAGCCAGAGTATAGACGAGAGCCTCGGCCGCGAGCACGGTAATGCCCGCAGAGATCCAAAAGTACCAACGCACTTTCGTAAGGACGGACTTCTTAAGAAATACCTGCCCCAGCCCTTCGAGGAAGGCGCAGATGACAACAAGCAAAATTCCGATCGTTGGTCTGGTCATGAGAAGCGACGAGTATTTGGAACCGAAAGCTGAACAGCCCTGCACCATACCCTGAATTCTTAAAGAGAAACACCCTTTCGAGCAAAAAGATCAACGGCTTCCTCTGCAGACGAAGGTAGCACGCCTTTATATGCTGCAACGCTCGCCGCTGAGCTACCTGTTACCGCCGAAAAGCCCGCTTAGAAATGCGGTCTCACAGGCTAATAGGATCGGGGCAAACCCAGAACGTGCTCGGCGATGTAGGAAAGGACAAGGTTGGTTGAGATAGGGGCGACTTGATAAAGCCTCGTCTCACGGAATTTGCGCTCGATGTCATATTCCTCCGCAAAACCGAAACCGCCATGCGTTTGCAGGCAGGCGTTGGCGGCTTCCCAGGAGGCGTCGGCCGCCAGCATCTTCGCCATATTCGCCTCGGCGCCGCAATCCTTGCCGGCCTCGTAGCGGCGCGCGGCGTCATGAACAATCAACTCCGCGGACCGCATCGAGGCATACGCCTTCGCTATCGGGAATTGCACGCCCTGGTTCTGGCCAATTGGCCTGCCGAAAACCACGCGCTCTTTCGCGTAAGCAGTGGCTTTGCCAAGAAACCATTTCGCGTCGCCAATGCATTCAGCAGCGATCAGAATCCGCTCGGCGTTCATGCCAGTGAGGATGTAACGGAAGCCTTTGCCTTCTTCGCCAATCAGATTGGCGGCGGGAACGCGGACGTTATCGAAGAAAACCTCGGCTGTTGAATGGTTCATCATCGTGCGGATCGGCCGGATGGTCATGCCAGCTTGTTTTGCCTCCCGCATATCGACAAGAAACACCGACAAGCCATCTGTGCGTCTTGCCGCTTCGTCTTTCGGAGTGGTTCGAGCGAGAAGCAGCATGAGATCGGAATATTCCGCGCGGCTCGTCCAAATCTTCTGTCCGTTGACAATGTATTCGCCGCCATCGCGTTTGGCGAAGGTCTTGAGGGAACCCGTGTCTGTGCCGCTCGCTGGTTCCGTCACGCCAAATGCCTGCAAGCGAAGCTTCCCGCTAGCGATCTTCGGTAACCAGTTTTCCTTCTGTTCCTGGCTGCCATGCCGAAGCAGTGTGCCCATCGTGTACATTTGCGCGTGGCACGCGCTGCCATTGCAGCCCGCCCTCTGTATCTCCTCCAAAATCGCCGCCGCGGCCGAGAGGGGAAGGCCTGCGCCCCCATATTGCTCCGGGATCAACACGGACAGGAACCCGGCATCAGTCAATGCCTTCACGAACTCGGAAGGAAATGCCATCTCGCGGTCGAGCTTCCGCCAATATTCGCCGGGAAAGGCCTCACAAAGTTTCGCGATGGCGGCACGAATCTCGCGGATCTCCGTGGCTTCTTCAATTGAATCGAGCTGCACGCTGGCCACTCCTCCGCTTAGCTGCCGATTAAGGTGAACCGCTCCACGCCTGAGGTCAAACCTCACCGCGCGTTTGGGGCCGGCCTCTTGTCTTGCCCGTATGGTGGGCGTTTGCTACATGTTTACCCTATTCAGCCTAAAGTGCGCAGCAGCCGTTGAGCTTATGCCAGTAGAGGCAGTGCTTTTTGCTGCTCAAGGAGGGGTGCTAGAGTGGTTGAATAGACCGGTCTTGAAAACCGGCATACGCGCGAGCGTATCGTGGGTTCGAATCCCACCCCCTCCGCCAACTTTAAGTCCATTATCGTCCATATTAGTTTTTTAGCCTCTGTTTATTATACCGTTTTTCGTCGCTTCATGATCCGTGGGGTTTACCGTTTGTCCACTTGAAGCCACCGATTTTTGCGGGTAGATTTCAGGGTATCAAATCAATTTCCTCGAATTCTACCCACAAATGCCCCTCTCTGATACGACCATAATGAAGGCAAAGCCGGCGGAGAAGCCTTATAAGCTTACCGATGAAAGGGGCCTTTTCCTTCTCGTGAGTCCTGTGCAACGCAGCGAAGCCAAGAAGGCGTCGAAACTCTGGCGTCTCAGATATCGTTTTGCTGGTAAGGAAAAGCTGCTCGCGCTGGGCTCATATCCGGAGATTTCCCTTGCCGAAGCCCGGAAGCGGCGTGATATCGCCCGCGAGATGCTTGCGCGGCAGATCGATCCAGGTGAGGCGCGCAAGAAAGAAAAGCGTGAGGGCGAAAAACGAGCAGCCAACAGCTTCAAGGCAGTCGCGGAAAAATACGTCAATGCCTATTCCAACCGATGGTCCAGCAGTTACACTCGTGATGTCCGGCACCGTCTGACAATCTACGTCTTTCCCGATCTCGGAGAGAGGCCGATTGCCGAGATCGAGGCACCGGAGCTGCTTGACGTGCTCCGGAAGATCGAATGCCGCGGAACCTACGATATCCTGCACCGAATGCATCGGCTTTGCGGGCAAGTTTTCCGTTATGGTGTGGCCAACGGCCTGTGCGGCCGCGATCCCGCGGCGGACCTGCGTGGCGCACTGACCCCACACAAGGTCAAGCATATGGCGGCCGTGACGCCAAAGGAATTGCCTCAGCTTCTTCATGATATTGAGGCGTATGACGGCGAGATACAAACAAAGCTTGGACTAAAACTACTCGCCCTCACTTTCACAAGGACAAAAGAACTCATCGGCGCAGAGTGGAGCGAAATCGATTGGAACGATGCCTTGTGGACCGTTCCTGCCCAGCGAATGAAGCGCGTGCATGGCATAAGTCTTGATCATCTCGTTCCATTGGCGCGACAAGTTATTGATATCTTGCAAGAACTGAAAGCGCTAAACGCAGGGACTGGCGGTAGGTTCATTTTCTTGGGCCGAAACCAAAGGCAGCATATCTCCACGAACACGTTGCTCTACGGGCTTTATCGTCTCGGCTATCATAGCCGGATGACAGGACACGGCTTTCGCTCTGTTGCCTCGACGATTTTAAATGAAACCCGCGAGCGTGGTGAGCACTCTTTCAGCGCCGAAGTAATCGAACGGCAATTAGGACACGAAGAGCGTGACGATGTACGGGCTGCTTATAACCGTGCGCAACATCTCATTCAACGCCGCGCAATGATGCAATGGTGGGCCGATCATTTGGACACATTGCGCCGTAAGGTTCTGTGATTAGCCACGCGGCAACGATTAGAACAGTAAAGCCGTGAGTTTCGCGATCCTTTTTCGAGTCCGTAGGTGAAGACGTTGCCACAGGTGCACTTTCTAAAACCGGCGTTCCCTGAGATCGTGCAGAGTAGCTCGATCCATGCAAAGTGGATCAGGCTCTTGGGCTTAAGATATAACCGCGGTGCGCGATCTCTTCCAAAGCGCTCAAATATAACATCAAGCTTAGCGGCTTCTTTCTGTGGGAAAAGAGATTCGATCTCATTCAGTCTGTGGCTGGCTGCGAGCTCCATCGCACATCGCAACTCGATAATTTGGTTAATGATGGACTGCACCGGCATTTCATCATCGGCTAGCGATAGAAATCCCCATTCCGAGACGAGGTCCAGTGCTCCTTCTGGGGTTCGAGGCGTATTAGCAATTTTTTCGAAGATGCATGTCTTTGAACCTTGCAAAACCAGAGGGATTTTCTGCCCACCCCGCGCCATTACCGAAAGATTTTCGACTCCGGCGAGAATGGTTCCTTCGACTTGCTTAGAGGCTACCGGTCTTAAAGCCAGCTCGTATCCGCGTTCGTCCTTGAACGTCATAAAGCGCAGAAGTTCCACTAGTTTATCCCCGTGTAACGCTATTGTGCCTTTGTAATAGCATATTCCATATTATTGTTGCAAGGTCCATTGGTGTCCATTACGTATATTTGTGAGGAGACGGATAACTTCGGAGCTTAGTGGAATGACGAGACTAGCAATTGAACGGCTTCGATCGGTGATGCAGAGAACGGGCTTAGGCCGTTCTCGTATTTACGAATTGATGGAGGCGAAAGACGATGCGTTTCCGGGCTCTGTTTCTCTCGGAGGCCGGGCGAAGGGATGGGTCTCGGAGGAGGTTGACGAGTGGATTCGCAAACGAATCAAGGAGCGCGACCAAATGCGGGGATCGAGAGCCGGGGCATGACAACCTTCGACAAAGTAGAACCCCGCTCGGGGTTGGTTCCCGGCGGGGCTCTGAATGGCAAATTGCAGATACAATTGGCTGCTGGCAACAGCCATCAACTTCAACAGGCGGAAGCGACTTCTTTACATCGTGGTGCGTGCCTAGTCAATTCCGCAGAACATAGCGGGGCACGCTTTAATGCTCATAGCATCAGCAAATAATTTCGAGTGTATACAAGATGTTGCCGCCGCCGCCGAGTTTCTTGGCATTTTCGGCGGTATCCATACCTTTCAGACCTTCGACGATAACGCCCAGCGAAAGGACCGGAGCCTCACCCGTGTTTTGCACGGAGAGTTCCTCCGGCATGCCCAGGAGCTTATTGAGCTCAATGAGAGAGGCGCAGGTATCTTTTTCACAGTAAGCGAAACCGATGGCAGAGGCAGGCGCCTAGAAAACATCGTTCGCCCGCGCGCTCTTATTCAGGATAATGACGAAAATTGGCGCGGCAGCTTCCCGATTGAGCCGTCGATCCTTGTGCACACGTCGACTACTCAATTTCCGAAAACGCAAGCTTATTGGTTGTCGCAAGATCTTAGTAGCGATGACTTTAGTGCGATCATGCCACGGATCGTTAAAGACTACGGGTGTGACCGCCAGGCAAAGGATATTTGCCGGGTGTTTCGGATTCCTGGGTTCAAGCATTGCAAACGCAATGCTCAAATCGTTCGTATCATTGGCGGCAACGGGTTGTTCTACAGCCGGCAGGAGTTACTCCAGAGTTTCCCGCCATTGCCTGTTGAGAAAAGGGACGAGAGCATCAATCAGCGCGAGCATCTTCTTTTGAATGGGTCATCCAGTCTTAATGAGAACGATCGAATACGAAGTGCGCTTGATTACATCCCGAGCCAAGATCGGGAGATTTGGGTCTAGGTGGGAATGGCTCTCCGCAAGGATTTAGGGGAGGAAGGCTTTAATATTTGGGATCAGTGGTCAAAAAGTGCGTCGAATTATGATGTCCTTGATCAGCAGTCGAAATGGAGATCATTCCAGCGTGACGATGGTGTCGGGCTTGGAACCATCTTTATGCTGGCAAAGCAGCATGGATGGCAGCCCTATTCAGAGATAAAGGAAGCTAACGGCACAGCAACTCAATCAGAGTCAAGTAGCCTGGGCGGTAATAATGGACCACCTCTTTATGAGGAACCATTACCCCTCGTGCAGCCGCTTACGCCGGCTGAAGAATTTCCTGTGGATGCCCTCGGCAATGTGCTTGGAGCCCTTGCGAAGGCGCTGCATGAGACAGCAGTTCAAAGTCCACTGTCTATCTGCGGAACTGCCGGGCTTGCCGCTGCTGCGCTTGCGACCCAAGCTCACCGGGATGTGGTTCTCCCTACTGGGCAAAAGGCGCCGCTCAGCCTCTACTTTCTTGTCATCGCTCAAAGTGGGGAAAGGAAAAGCGCCACCGATGCGAAAGCTCTGGAGCCTGTCCGCAGGCATGAGCGATCACTACGGGATGGCTACGACACCGATCTGCTCGGTTATAAGAATGAGCTGGCGGCCTGGGAATCAGAGCGCTCCCGCATCTTAAAGCCGCGCGGAAAGCAGGAACTAACCCACGAGGAAAAACGTCAGCGATTAGCTGCATTAGGGCAGCCGCCTATTTCACCCAAAACACCGATCTTGGTTTGCGGCGAGCCGACCTATGAGGGGCTCGTCAAAATCCTGCGAACCGGTCAACCCTCGATGGGGCTATTTACAAGCGAAGCCGCTCAACTCTTTGGCGGCCATTCCTTTTCGGAAGAAGCCTGTCAGCGAACCGGAGCGGGCCTCAATCGCCTCTGGGATGATGGAACTGCGGAAAGGGTGCGAGCCGGTGAAGAGCCAATTATCCTATATAACCGCCGTCTCTCCACCTTTTTGCAGGTTCAGCCCGAAGCTGCGTTCTCCTTCCTCAACAATCGAATCTTGCAGGACCTCGGCCTTTTTTCACGCTTTTTGATCACAGCCCCCGATAGCCGGATGGGCGAGCGCCCCTGGAAGGAGGTTCCAGAGCAGCATGTGCTTGCCATCGCAACCTATGGTGCCTCTCTTCTGCGTATTCTGAAGCGTACCGCACCAATCGAGGAAGGTTCCGGCGGCGCTCTCGCTCCTCTTCCAATGTATATGAATGCTGATGCCCGGGTCATGTGGATCGAGTTCCATAACCACATCGAAAAGCAACTCGGACCCCACGGTGCTCTGCGGGATATAAAGGGACTTGCGAATAAACTTCCGGAGCATGCCGCTAGGATCGCCGCCGTCCTCGCCGCTTTCGAGGACATTGATTGCGAGGAGCTCACGGCCGAGCACCTCCAAAGAGGGATCCTGCTTGCGCAATTTTATGCCGGGGAAACTTTGCGCCTTCAGGCGGCCGCAGCCGTCAATGTTGAATTACAGGAAAGTCAGTGCCTGTTGGAGTGGCTCCATACTAGGTGGGATGAAGATTTCGTCTCGGTCCAGCCCATTCTTCAGCGTGGTCCTGGCCGGGTTAGAGGAGAGGCAAAAAAGGTTAAAAGGCTGATCGCCGTCCTCATGGATCACGGATGGCTCCTCTCTGCCCCAAGCGGGACCGTGGTCGACTTCAAGCAGCGAAAAGAAGCCTGGCAAGTGGTGAGGCCAAAACCATGAGCTTTCCAAAGTTCGATATCGAAAAATTCGCAGCGAAAAAGACCCCCCCTGCTATTCCTGCTACTTTGCTACTCCGAGGGGGGCAAAATGAGAACAAATCAGTCCGGGTAGCAGAAGTAGCAAGAGTAGCAGCCCAGCGTCTTGCTGAATGGCTTGTTATCACTGATAAGCCGCCGCCTCAGGCGAGCAGCCTTTGGAAAGGGCTGGCCGATATAACAGAGCAATTTGCTATCGGCCCATGGGCTTTTGCTGCGCTGTCCTCTGGCTGGACGGATGAGCAGCTTTTCGCCCTCGACTGCGGTCTTATTCCCGAAATGCGCCGGAAGAACTTGCACATCATGATGATTGATGAACGCAAGGCAATGGTGCTCACCGGCAAAGGCAGAGTTCATCAGTTTTGTAAACCGCTGACTTATGACCCTCCTTGGTGGGAGGACTGTCAGACGGCTGCGTGAACTGCAACAGGCAAAGGAACTGGCAAAATGCGCGGACTTGAAACAGCATTCCTTGGCGTACTTGGGCGAGACCCAGAGCTTAGGTCTTCGAAAACCGGAATAGAGTTCTGTTCACTTAACATTGGCGTGCCCATAGGGACTTCTGATGAAGGCAAGGATGTTCTTCAATGGGTAAAAGCGGTTTGCTTCGGTGAAAGCGCAAAAGCAATAGCCGCACGGGGCAAGAAGGGTGCGCGAATTTATATTGAAGGTGCCTTAGCCCTTAACGAGTGGACAGATCAGCAAGGAGAGAAACGAACCGGCATCGATGTTCGTGCATGGAAAGCGGAATTGGTCGGTGCGTCTTCCAATCTAGGCCGGAACAAGCAGCCTCGTAGAGAGGGGCAAGGGAACGCTTACAAGGAAAAGCCGCAGCCGCAAGATGCTGACTTCAACGACCAGATGCCATTCTAAGGTCTGTACCCATGAAAAAAGGCATCCAAACTTCATGTGAAGGTAAGCTTTCATCAAAGAAGCTCGAGCTCAGGACCGCCAAGAACGGTGAGAAATGGACAAGGTTCGTCATCGCTGTCGATACGAACGAAGGGAAGTTCACCTGGGTGCATGTCACAACCTTCGGCAAAGACGCAGAACAACTGTGTGCTGCCGCTGCAAAGGGCGACATCATCCTTGTTAAAGGTGAACTCTACCTCGAACGAGCCATCGATCCCGACGGCCACGACAGAGGATCAATTCATATCGCCACGACCACAGCTAGGAAGATCGATGCGCCTCTCGCTGGCCGGAAGCGTGTACACAAAGCTGAGGCTGCGTGATGGGGAAAATGCTGCTAATTGCTTGCAAACGTCCGCATTCTCTTGCGCGTAACGCGGGGCGAGGTCTTGGAAAATGAACAGGGAGCACCGCAATCAGCGAGATAAGCGTGCCCGGGAGTTGCTGTTCTCTGGCGCAGTAAAGAAGTGGCCGGATGCGCAAGCGGCTGCTCATGTCGAATCTTTATGTGGCGCTCGCACAAAGCGTGATGGAAGTCCCTGCCGGGCGCGGAAGTTACCGGGAAAGAAGCGTTGCAAATTTCACGGTGGCCCAAGCTGCGGGCCTCGAAGTCTAGAATATCGGGAGTACTTGCGCCAGCGCATGATTGCAATGAACAAGACGGAGGAAGCGCGGGCACGATCCCGGCGCATCATTTACGCAGTTCATGAGCGGCGCTGGGGCTTTAAAATAGAGACCGAAAACGCATGAGGGTGCAATGCAAACTATGTGGCGAGGTTTACGAGAGTGGCTTTGTGCATGCCTGCAAGCCACGCGCTATAATGCCTCAGCGGAAGCTTACCGCGCCATCCCTGGCGCCCGTACCTCACGTATCTCACAAGGCCGTACCTCACGTACCTCACGTACCTCACGCGCAACCTGAGCAGAGCAATGTGGATGTGGCAAGGGTTCGGCGCTGGCGGGCGACGCGGCATACATGCGCCGTTGGCGTGCCAATAGGGCAGGGTCTTGTGACTCAACAGCTACGATGCCGCTTTCTGTGCCATACAAATAGGATTTGATTTTTGACACATATGAGGCCACATAGTCTAAGATTTCTACAGCTCAAAAGGGGGCTAAAATGAAAGTTGGCTATGCGCGCACATCGACCATTGAGCAGAAGGCGGGTTTCGAGGCGCAGATCCGCGATCTGAAAGCGGCGGGTGCCGGGAAGATATTCCAGGAGCAGCTTTCGAGTGTGGATGCCAAGCGTGAGCAGCTTGAGGCGGCAATCGACTATTGCCGCGAGGGCGACGTGCTCATCTGCACAAAGCTAGACCGGCTTGCCCGTTCCGTGGCTGACGTCGTGGCTATCGAGCGCCGGCTGAATG
>JBAUNL010000256.1:0-30352 GCA_049579205.1 Rhodomicrobium sp.
CGATCCAAATGGGAGACCCAAACGACCCCAATACCAAGCTCGGCCCACTGCAAAGCGTCAAGGCTCGGGATGAAATCCACAGGCAGGTTCAAGAAAGCATAGAGAAAGGCGCTCGCCTCCTCTGCGGCGGTACGATCCCCGATAAGCCCGGTGCCTGGTATCCTCCAACAGTGCTAACAAACGTGAGGAAGGGCCAACCCGCCCACGATGAAGAGGTCTTCGGCCCAGTCGCGGCCGTCATTGAGGCCCGCGACGAGCAAGACGCAATCGATATTGCCAACGACTCGCCCTTTGGGCTGGGCTCAGGCGTGATTACCACCGACCTCGCGCGGGGCGAGCGGATCGCTGCGGATTTCCTCGAAGCCGGCATCAGCTTCGTGAACGACAATGTTCGTTCAGACCCGCGCATGCCTTTTGGCGGAGTGAAACACTCGGGCTATGGCCGCGAATGCTCCCACTATGGCATCCACGAATTCGTGAATATAAAAAGTGTGCTTGTCTCGGCTTAGCTACCTTTTGTCAGCTCAGGTATTCATCTGCCTCGGCACAGCAAATGGCCGATAAATGACTTGTTTGCTTACATCGTAGGCAATCAGCTCCAAGTTCAGGCATTAGCACCCGCCAAATGCCGACAGTTTGATCACATCTATCGCAATGTCTTCCTGCCTTTGCGTGGCACGCCCCTTGCATCGTTAACGCTTACAAAAACCGGCAAAGGGAAAATAGATGTTTCGATACCCTAGACTGTTCGCAAGTTTGTTGGCCGCCTCCGCCGCAATTGTAGGCGCGGTTGCACCGGTCAAGGCGCAGGAAACAATCAAGGTTGGAATCTTGCATTCGCTATCGGGAACCATGGCGATCAGCGAGACTACGTTGAAAGATGTGATGCTCATGCTGATTGCGGAGCAAAACAAGAAGGGTGGCTTGCTTGGCAAGAAGCTTGAGCCGGTAGTGGTTGATCCCGCATCAAACTGGCCGCTCTTCGCGGAGAAAGCCCGCGAACTGATAAGCCAGAACAAGGTGGCTGCCGTATTCGGCTGCTGGACCAGCGTTTCGCGCAAATCCGTGTTGCCCGTATTCAAAGAGCTCGACAACATTCTTTTCTATCCCGTCCAATATGAGGGCGAAGAGAGCGAGCGTAACGTCTTTTACACGGGCGCCGCTCCAAACCAGCAAGCCATTCCTGCCGTCGATTATTTGATGTCGAAGGAAGGCGGCAACGTGAAGCGTTGGGTGCTGGCCGGAACCGACTACGTCTATCCCCGAACCACGAATAAGATCCTCGAAGCTTACCTGCTGGCGAAGGGTGTCGCCAAGGACGACATCATGATCAACTACACGCCTTTCGGACATTCCGACTGGCAGACGATCGTGGCCGACATCGTGAAGTTCGGAACCGCCGGCAAGAAGACAGCGGTTGTCTCGACCATCAATGGCGATGCCAACGTTCCCTTCTATAAGGAGCTCGCCAATAAGGGCGTGAAGGCGACCGACATACCCGTTGTGGCGTTCTCGGTGGGCGAGGAAGAGCTTGCTGGCCTTGATACCAAGAATCTTATCGGACACCTCGCCGCATGGAACTACTTCGAATCCATCAAGACCCCTGCGAACGCTGCCTTCATCAAGCAATGGCACGAGTTCACCAAAAATCCGAAGCGCGTCACGAACGACCCAATGGAAGCCCATTATATCGGCTTCAATATGTGGGTGAAGGCAGTCGAGAAGACCGGCACGACAAACGCTGACAAGGTGATCGCCGCCCTCCCAGGCATCGAAGCACCTAACCTGACAGGCGGCGTATCGAAGATGCTGCCAAACCATCACATTACGAAGCCGGTTTTCATTGGTGAAATCCGCACCGATGGTCAGTTCGACGTGGTGTGGAAGACGAAGGGCCTTGTCCCAGGCGCAGCTTGGTCGCCCTACCTCGAAGGATCGAAGGATTTGGTTGCGGACTGGGTCGAGAAGAAGTGCGGCAACTGGAACGTCAAAACCCAGAAGTGCGGCGCCTGATCTGACGTAAAGGCATTGGCCGCGCGGGGCGGCCAATTCGCACCTGTCATGGCCGCACTTGATGCAGCCATCCAGAAGGGTGCCGGCGGCGGTGTTAGCTGGATGGCCGGGTCGAGCCCGGCTATGACATTGGGGAAATTCGCCACTTCAGTTGCGCGTGAAAATGATGCCGAGCAAGGCCGGAAGAGGCTCAATGTGATCCGCTTACTTATCATCATCGCCGGGATCTTACTGGCCATGCCCGCAATCGCGGATGGGCTGGACACGGCATTGAACCGTTTTGCGGCCGACGATTTTACAGAAACAGAAACCGCTATCAGTGAAATTGCGGCTTCAGGGGCCCCAAGCGCTCAAGCAATTCTCGAGGCCCTCGCAGCTCGAAGGCTTTATTTCGCCGAGTCGAGGGTCGTCTATCAAACCGACGCCGGGAATTATGTGGACGCGCGGACCGGAAAGCCCGCGGAAGAAAGCGCGGACCTCTCGCCGGTGCGCATCAATAACCACCTGCGAAGCGTTATTGAAGCGGCGCTTGGAACGTTGAAGCTTGTCTCGCCCGAACGCAACCAACGCCTTCAGGCTGCCGATGCGATTTTCCGGACGAAGGATGCAAGCGCGCTGCCTGCGATCGAGAAGGCTCTCGCAAAAGAAACGGATGGCAGCGTAAAAGTGGCTCTTCTTTCGGCCCGCGCTGCTGCCGTTCTAGCAACACCAGATTCGAGCGAAGAAGACCAAATCACAGCAGCCCATGACATGCTTGCGCGTGGCGACCAGGAGGCCCTTTCGCAGTTGCGCGGCGCCCTTGCTACCATTCAATCTCCAAAGGTCCGGGCTGCTATCCAATCTGCCGCCGACAGTATCGAGACACGGCAGAAGCTGCTTGGTATGGCTCAGAACGTTTGGTACGGACTTTCGCTTGGCTCGGTTCTCTTGCTGACCGCGATTGGACTTGCCATCACCTTCGGCGTCATGGGCGTCATCAACATGGCGCACGGCGAAATGGTCATGCTCGGCGCCTACACCACTTTTGTGGTACAGGAATTCTTCCGTGCCTATGCGCCAAACTTTTTCGGACTTTCGCTCCCGCTGGCGATTCCTCTCGCCTTTCTCGTAACTGCTCTTATCGGCATCGCTATCGAGCGCGGCATCATCCGCTTTCTCTATGGGCGCCCGCTGGAAACGCTTCTCGCGACCTGGGGCGTAAGCCTCTTTTTGCAGCAAACGGTGCGGACCATCTTCGGACCCACCAACCAGGATGTAAGCTCGCCTAGCTACATGTCCGGCTCCTTCGATTTCATGGGCCTTCAAATCACCTATGGCCGGCTTTGGATCGTCGTTTTCACGCTTGCCGTCTTTGCCCTCTTCCTCGGAATTTTCCGCCTCACCCGGCTTGGGCTGCAAATGCGGGCAGTCACGCAGAACCGGCGCATGGCAAGCTCCATGGGGATCAATACCCCCTGGGTCGACGCCATGACCTTCGCCCTCGGCTCAGGCATTGCCGGCATTGCGGGTGTAGCACTTTCGCAGATCGACAACGTGTCGCCAAATCTCGGCCAGACCTACATCATCGACAGCTTCATGGTCGTTGTGTTCGGCGGCGTCGGAAGCCTCTGGGGTGCACTTGTGTCAGCCTTTGCGCTTGGTATCGCCAATAAGCTTCTTGAACCGGTCGCCGGGGCGGTTCTCGCCAAGATCGCAATCCTCGTTCTTCTCATCTTCTTTATTCAAAAGCGTCCGCGCGGACTGTTCGCGCTCAAGGGCCGGGCGGTGGAGGCATGATTGCGGGCCGTCTATTTCCGCAGCTGGGCTGGACGGGGTGGATCTTCCTTGCCGTGCTGCTGGTTGCTCTTTTCTACGTACCGCTGGGTAATCTGTACTATCCCGAAAGCTCGCCGTTTCATGTTCCCACGTACCTTGTCGCGCTGCTTGGCAAATATGTCTGCTACGCCATCCTTGCGCTCAGTCTTGATCTAGTGTGGGGCTATTGCGGGATTCTTTCCCTAGGCCACGGCGCATTCTTCGCGCTCGGCGGCTACGCCATGGGCATGTATCTCATGCGCCAGATCGGTACCCGCGGCGTCTATGCCGATCCGGTGCTTCCCGACTTCATGGTGTTTCTGAACTGGAAGCAACTGCCCTGGTTCTGGCATGGCTTTGACATGTTCTGGTTCGCTGCGATCATGGTGCTTCTCGTTCCAGGGTTGCTTGCCTTCATCCTGGGGTGGTTCTGCTTTCGCTCGCGCGTTACTGGCGTCTATCTTTCTATCATAACGCAGGCGATGACCTATGCGCTGATGCTCGCCTTTTTCCGCAACGATATGGGCTTCGGTGGCAACAACGGCTTGACCGACTTCAAGGACATCCTCGGCTTTCCGGTGCAAGCCAGCGAAACGCGTGCTGTCCTCTACATGCTGTCGGTTCTGGCGCTTGCGGCTTCGTTTCTCTTTGCCCGCTCCATCGTCACCTCCGCATTCGGCAAAGTCATTATCGCTATCCGCGACGCCGAAAGCCGCACACGCTTTCTCGGATATCGCGTCGAACACTATAAGCTCACTGTCTTCGTGATTTCAGCCATGATGGCCGGCGCTGCAGGTGCTCTTTATGTCCCGCAGGTTGGCATAATCAACCCCTCCGAGTTCTCACCCTCTAACTCCATTGAGGCCGTCATTTGGGTGGCGGTCGGCGGTCGCGGAACTCTCGCTGGGGCAGCACTCGGCGCGGTGACGGTGAACGGCATGAAGACCTGGTTCACCTCGGGTCTTTTTGCGCCTTATTGGCTTTTCGTCCTTGGCGGCCTTTTCGTATTCGTTACGCTCGCTCTGCCAAAAGGTATGGTCGGCACCCTTCAGTCATTGACCTTCAGGAAGAGCGGCAAGATTGAGCCTTCGATCAAAGGCGCGCAGCACTTGCCAGGTATGGCGGAGTAAGGCCAATGAACACGGTCGTCACCTCGGGCAAGCCGCATGTAACCGAAGCCCTTCTCTATCTCGACGGGGTGTCCGTCGCCTTCGAAGGCTTCAAGGCTATCGACAACCTATCGCTTTCCATTTTGCCCGGCGAGATGCGCGCCATCATAGGCCCGAATGGTGCGGGCAAAACTACGATGATGGACATCGTCACCGGCAAGACGCGGCCAGATTCGGGGGAAGTGCTTTTTGACGGCGGAACTGTTGATTTAACAAAGGAAGACGAGGCGGCGATCGCCGAACTCGGCATTGGCCGAAAGTTCCAGAAGCCTACGGTGTTCGAGCATCATACGGTTGCCGATAACATCCTCCTTGCGCTGAAGGGCCGCCGTGGGCCGTTCTCTGCGCTTTTCGGCGAGCGCAACACTATCGCGGCCGATGTCATTGATCACATTCTGCAGATCGTGCGCCTAACCGTCTCACGGAATGAACTTGCCGGCTCACTCTCGCATGGCCAGAAGCAATGGCTGGAGATCGGCATGCTGCTCGCGCAGGATCCCAAGCTCCTCCTCGTTGACGAGCCGGTCGCAGGCATGACCGATGCCGAAACAGAAGAGACCGCGGCGCTGCTTAAGGACATCAACCGGACGCATTCAGTGATCGTCGTGGAGCATGATATGGCCTTTGTGCGTGCGCTTGGCGTCAAGGTGACCTGCCTGCACGAAGGCTCGGTATTGGCCGAAGGCTCCATCGACTCCGTATCGTCCAATCCGCGTGTGATCGAGGTTTATCTTGGCCGCTAACCTCTTTCCGCTACGCCGGCTCACTCCGCACCTATGTGCAAGGCGCGAAGCATTAGCGGTTCTGCCAGGCCCCGAAGGATTGGACGCACGCTCATGCTGAACGTAGCGAACATCGACCTTTATTATGGTGCGGCGCAGGCGCTTCGCGGGGTTTCGGTTTCAGCCTATCCGGGCCAAGTTACTTGCGTGCTCGGGCGCAATGGCGTTGGCAAGACCAGCCTTCTTCGCGCGATCGTAGGCCACCAACCCGTTCGCAGCGGCTCGATTACCTGGAACGGCAAAAGTCTTGATAGGCTCGCCCCATACGAGCGGGCAAAGCTCAATATAGCGCTGGTTCCACAAGGCCGGGAAATCTTCCCCCTGCTTACGGTCAGGGAAAATCTCGAGACCGGCTTCGCTCCTTTGCCGCGGCCCGAGCGCACGCTTCCGCGGGAGATTTTCGAGCTGTTTCCCATTCTGAAGACCATGCTGCATCGACGCGGAGGCGATCTTTCTGGTGGTCAGCAGCAGCAGCTCGCGATTGGGCGAGCGCTTGTCATGCGGCCGAAGCTTTTGATCCTGGACGAGCCAACCGAAGGAATTCAGCCGTCAATCATCAAGGACATAGGACGCGCGATCTCATACCTGCGCGGCAAAGGGGAAATCGCGATCCTGATGGTTGAACAATACTTTGATTTCGCCCGCGATCTCGCTGACCGCTATGCTGTGATGGAGAGGGGCCAAATCGTTCTATCCGGGACACGAGCCGAAATGGATGAGGTCCATGTTCGCAGCAAGCTCGCCGTCTGAGTCCACGGTGGGCGGCAACCTCCAGCCTCGCGTGCGGGGCGGGCTTCGCCTCTGTTTCCGTGATCGCAATCGCCAAACGCACGCTGCCTCATACGAGGAGCGCGACGGCTACAAAATCCGCTTCCCCAGGGGTGGGCACGGCTGTGAAGGCGTCATCATCAACACAGGGGGCGGCGTTGCGGGCGGGGACTTGATTGCGCACGCGGTGACACTGGAGGCAGGGGCTTCGGCGACTCTCACGACGCCAGCGGCCGAACGGATCTACCGCTCGAACGGCGATGTCTCCCGGATTGACATCTCAATGGGGCTTCAGGACGGGGCTTCGCTTGCCTGGCTACCTCAGGAAACAATTCTCTTTGCTGAAGCCCGGCTCCAGCGCCGGTTCGAGATTGACATGGCCCCGAGTGCGTCGCTTCTTATGGCGGAGATTACGGTTTTCGGCCGGAAGGAAATGGGCGAGGCGATCAATCAGGGAAGCTACATTGACCGCTGGCATGTCCGGCGCGATGGTTGCTTGGTGTTCGCTGAAAACGTCCGGTTTGGAGGCGACCTAGCTGCCGCGCTGAAAAAGCCGGCGATTGGAAATGGCGCCAGGGTCATGGGTACCGTTCTTTATGTAGCGGCTTCAGCGGAAAGTAAACTTGAACCGGTCCGCGCCGTGCTCACCGGCGCGGCCTCCAGGCTCGCCGCGAGCGCCTGGAATGGCCTGCTTTGCATTCGCTGCCTTGGGGACGACCTCGAAGCCGTGCGGCGCGATCTGTCGCGAGCGCTTATCCTCTTGCGGCAGCAGCCCATGCCGAGGGTTTGGCACATTTAAGGGAACGCCATGAATCTAACGCCGCGTGAGAAGGACAAGCTGCTGATCTCCATGGCTGCCATTGTCGCGCGGCGGCGGCTTGAGCGCGGTTTAAAACTGAATTACCCGGAAGCGATTGCCATCATCAGCGACTTTGTGCTCGAAGGCGCCCGCGATGGGAAGACAGTCTCGCAATTGATACAGGCTGGTGCCCAGGTACTGACCCGCGAGCAAGTCATGGAAGGCGTTGCCGAGATGATCCACGATGTGCAGGTGGAAGCGACGTTCCCAGACGGCACCAAGCTCGTCACGGTCCACAATCCAATTCGATAAAGCGAAGGGGCTGCCATGATCCCAGGTGAGGTTATACCGGCCGAGGGCGAGATCGAGCTGAATGCCGGCCGGGCCACTGTGACGGTTACCGTCGCCAATACCGGCGACCGTCCCATTCAGGTTGGCAGCCATTATCATTTCTTCGAGACGAACCCGGCGCTTCGCTTCGAGCGTGAGAAGACCCGTGGATTTCGCCTCGATATCCCGGCGGGCACGGCAGTTCGCTTCGAACCAGGCCAGAGCCGCACCGTCACGCTGGTCGGGATTTCTGGTGCGCGCGAGGTCTATGGCTTCCGTCAAGCGGTGATGGGCAAGCTTTGAGATGAACTCAGTTCCCGGAGACCGCAGGGAGAAGCTGTTGTGGCAGCATGAGCACCGTTTGATCCGAGAGGTCCTCTGGGACTGCTGGGATCCAATCGGGATGAAAAACATACCCGACGCGCCGCGAGATGAGTACGACCAGTACGTTGTTAGAGTGGCTACTCTACTGCGTACAGGGGCGTCTTCAGACGAAATCGTAGAATATTTGCATTGGGCGGTCAGTGAGAGAATGCGTTTAAAGGATCGCACGGATTATAGTTTCCTGATGGCTCGCCTTGCCGAGCTGAAACTCGGAGATTGATCGTGGCCTACAGGATTTCGCGCAGCGCTTATGCGGATATGTTCGGCCCAACGGCGGGCGATAAGGTGCGGCTTGCCGACACCGAGCTTGTGATCGAGGTCGAGAAGGATTTCACCACCTATGGCGAGGAGGTGAAGTTCGGCGGCGGCAAAGTGATCCGGGACGGCATGGGCCAGAGTCAGGCGGCCCGCGCGGCCGGTGCGGTGGATACGGTAATCACAAATGCGCTGATCGTTGATCACTGGGGCATCGTGAAAGCCGATATAGGCATCACTGGCGGGCGCATCGCCGCGATCGGCAAGGCCGGCAACCCTGACATTCAACCGAATGTAACAATTGTGATCGGGCCGGGCACAGAGGTGATCGCAGGCGAGGGCAAGATCGTCACCGCCGGCGGCTTCGACAGTCACATTCATTTCATCTGCCCACAGCAGATCGAAGAAGCGCTGATGTCGGGCATCACGACCATGCTCGGCGGCGGGACCGGCCCTGCGACCGGGACTAACGCGACGACGTGCACGCCCGGGCCGTGGCATATCGAAATGATGCTGCGAGCGGCGGATGCTTTTCCGATGAACCTTGCTTTTGCCGGCAAAGGAAACGCATCACTGCCGGCTGGACTCGAAGAGCAGATTCTGGCCGGAGCGTGCGCGCTCAAGCTGCATGAAGATTGGGGCACGACACCCGCCGCTATAGATTGCTGCCTCTCAGTCGCCGACGATCATGACGTCCAGGTTATGCTCCATAGCGACACCCTGAACGAGAGCGGCTTTGTCGAGGATACGATCGCTGCGTTCAAAGGCCGGACCATCCATGCCTTCCACACCGAGGGCGCCGGCGGCGGGCACGCACCCGACATTATCAAGGTAGCAGGGTTGCCGAATGTCCTGCCGTCCTCCACCAATCCGACGCGGCCCTTCACGGTCAACACGCTGGATGAGCATCTTGATATGCTCATGGTCTGCCATCACCTCGACCCGTCTATCCCGGAGGACCTCGCTTTCGCGGAAAGCCGAATTCGCAAGGAGACGATCGCGGCCGAGGATATTTTGCACGACATCGGTGCGCTGGCGATGATGTCGTCCGATAGCCAGGCGATGGGCCGAATCGGCGAGGTGATAATTCGCACTTGGCAGACCGCGCACAAGATGAAGGTGCAGCGCGGGCCCCTGCCCGAGGATGCATGCTCGGGTGCCGACAATTTCAGGGTCAAGCGCTATGTGGCCAAATACACGATCAATCCCGCGATCACGCATGGCGTCTCACGCGAGATTGGATCGGTCGAAACGGGCAAGCTTGCGGATCTCGTTGTCTGGACTCCGGCATTTTTTGGGATAAAGCCGGATATGGTGCTGAAGGGCGGGATGATTGCAGCGGCGGCGATGGGCGACCCGAATGCTTCCATCCCGACGCCACAGCCGGTGCATTACCGGCCGATGTTCGGCGCATTCGGCTCGGCCATTGCCGCTACCTCTCTTACGTTCGTCTCTAAGGCTGCTCTTGCCGCGGGAGTTAAAGAGCGGCTTGGACTGAGTAAAAGACTGGTAGCGGTTGAGAACACCCGTGGCGGCATCGGCAAGGCAAGTTTGATCCATAACAATGCGACGCCGAACATTGACGTTGATGCGGAAACGTATGAGGTCCGCGCCGATGGGCAGTTGCTGACATGCGCACCGGCAAGCGAATTGCCGATGGCGCAGCGCTATTTTCTTTATTGAGCAAACCATGACCCTCATCGCGAGCCGCCTGATCCGCAAAAGTGAAAGAGCCGGCGCGGCTAGTCTTGATTGCGTCACGCTTGACAGCGACAGCCGTCATATCCGGCGCGCGCGCCTGACGACGGATGGCGGACGCACGGTCGTCGTGGACCTTCATGATGCATCCTTCATGCAGGATGGAGATGCGCTTGCCGTGGAGGGCGGGCTGATCGAAATCCGAGCAGCGGCTGAGCCCCTGCTCGAAATCAAGGCGGAGGATGCCCTCGCTCTGGCCCGCGTCGCCTGGCATCTTGGCAATCGTCACACGCCTGCCGAAGTGATGGCTGATGCCATGTTTATCCAACCAGATCACGTCCTGGAGCACATGGTGCAGGGGCTTGGGGCAGTGGTGCGGCATGTGTCGCGCCCGTTCCAGCCTGAAGCTGGCGCCTATAGCGGCGGGGAACATGGCCACGGACATTAACCCTTTACCCTAATGCCGTGTTATCCTTGCCCATGACAATTCATTTTAAAGAGCCTGACCGCGCCGCCCACATAACCGATCCTCTTTCGCGCGAGCGGGCGCTTTTGCAGACGTGGTTTTCGCCCTCATTCCCGATCGGCAGCTTCGCATATAGCCAGGGGCTTGAAAGCTCGGTCCATGCCGGTCTGGTGAAGAACGCAGATGAACTCCAAACCTGGATTTGCGACCTTTTCCAGTTCGGCTCCATTTCAAACGATCTCATCATTTCGGCATGCGCCTGGAAGGCAACCGCGGCATGCGATTGGGCTCAACTGAACGCTGTCACTGAATTCGCGGCGGCGTTCCAGCCATCGGCCGAGCGCTATTTCGAATCCATCACTCAGGGCAGGTGTTTTCTCGAAGCAATCTCTGCTGCTTGGCCATCCCCAAATCTGGCAACGGCACTGGACCACTTGGGGAATGAGCCTTCCATTGCTTATGCACCGGCCGCCGGTCTGGCGTCAGCGGCGCACGGCTTGCGGCTTATCCCCACGCTTGAAGCATTTGCGCTTGCCTTCGTGGCCAATCAAATCTCCGCTGGCATCAGGCTAGGGGTTCTAGGTCATTCGGCAGGACAAAAGATCATAGCAGCCCTTCTACCCCTCATCGCGGATGCGGCGGCCACCGCCTCAATCGCGACGCTCGACGAAATCGGCACCGCCAGTTTCAGCGCCGATCTCGCTAGCCTCGAACATGAAACTCTTTATACGAGGCTGTTTCGCACATGAAGATTGCGCCCAGTCCGCACGGTCCGCTTCGCGTTGGCATCGGGGGGCCTGTCGGTTCCGGAAAGACCACTTTGACCGAGGCGCTTTGCAAGCGGCTGCGCGGCAAGTACGACATGTGTGTGATTACGAACGACATTTACACGCGCGAGGATGCCGAGATCCTGATGCGCGCCCAGGCGTTGCCGCTGGAACGCATCATGGGCGTGGAGACCGGCGGCTGCCCGCACACCGCGATCCGCGAAGATTGCTCCATCAACCTCGCCGCTATCGCAACCATGCGCAGCCGCTTTCCGAAGCTGGAACTGATCTTGATCGAGTCCGGCGGTGACAATCTCGCCGCAACCTTCTCGCCAGAGCTTGCCGACCTCACGATCTACGTCGTCGACGTGGCACAAGGCGAAGAGATCCCGCGCAAAGGCGGCCCGGGGATCACGAAGTCGAATCTCCTCGTCATCAATAAGACCGATCTCGCGCCCTACGTTGGAGTGCGGCTCGACATAATGGAGCGCGATGCCGGGCGCATGCGCAACGGCAAGCCCTTCGTCTTCACGAGCCTTCGCGACGGCCGGGGCGTGGATGAGATCGTGACCTTCGTCGAGAAGGAAGGCGGGCTCGTGCTGTAGTGCAAACTTCAATAGGGCCGTTTCCGTGATAATCCTCCAGTTGCCTATTTGGCCAGGTCGTGGCTTGATGGCGCTGCTGTCCGGAGATCATTATGCGCCACGCCTATATTTGCGATTTTACACGCACACCCATCGGCCGCTATGGCGGCGCCCTTAAGGATGTCCGCACCGATGACCTGGCCGCTCATCCGCTCAGAGTGCTGAAAGACCGCTATCCCAAACTCGATTGGGAAGCGCTCGATGACGTAATTTTCGGGTGCGCCAATCAAGCCGGCGAAGATAACCGGAACGTTGCACGCATGGCCGCCCTTCTGTCCGGATTGCCGCAAAGCGTGCCGGGCTCGACCGTGAACCGCTTATGTGGATCCGGCCTCGATGCCGTAGGAATTGCCGCGCGAGCCATCGCGACTGGCGATGCGGATCTTGTGATCGCCGGCGGCGTCGAAAGCATGACGCGCGCGCCTTTCGTGATGGGAAAGGCCAGCGAAGCCTTCTCGCGCCGCGCCGAGATCTTCGACACGACCATCGGCTGGCGCTTCGTGAATCCTGCAATGCTGGCGAAATATGGAACGGATTCGATGCCGGAGACTGGCGAGAACGTCGCGGAGGATTTCGGCATATCGCGTGAAGATCAGGACCGCTTCGCCCTTCGCTCCCAGCAAAGGACCAAAGCTGCCCAGGTGGGGGGGGTTTTCGAGCGTGAAATCGCACCGATTAGCGTGCCCGGCAAAAAAGGATCAACGACGGTTGTAGCTGTTGACGAGCATCCGCGCGGGGACACCACTCTGGAACAGCTTGCTGCGCTGAAAACGCCATTCCGCAAGGCTGGCGGCACCGTTACCGCCGGCAATGCTTCCGGCGTCAATGACGGCGCGGCCGCGCTCATGCTCGCTTCGGAAGAGGCAGCGGCGAAACATGGGCTGACGCCTCGGGCGCGGGTTGTTTCCGTTGTCGCGGCCGGGGTTGCGCCGCGCATTATGGGCATGGGCCCCGCTCCAGCCATGAAAAAGCTCCTGGCCAAAACCGGCATGACGTTAAAGGACATCGATGTCATCGAACTGAACGAGGCGTTTGCGGCGCAAGCGCTCGCCGTGTTGCGGGAACTGGGCATCGCGGATGATGCGGGGCATGTGAATCCCCATGGCGGGGCCATAGCGCTCGGTCATCCGCTGGGCATGTCCGGCGCGCGGCTTGCGCTTACGGCGGTCAATGCGCTTGAGACCAGCGGCGGAAGGCGGGCAGCCGCGACGATGTGCATCGGAGTCGGACAGGGGATCGCTGCTTTGATCGAGCGCGTTTGATCAAAAGCCGCTGACGGAAGCCTCACGCTGCCTTTAGGCCAGCGTCTCTTGCGGGAAGGCTGCCGATCGCGGACCAGTCAAGCTTGTCGCCGCCCGCAGCCATGAGCTCGATAAAACGGTCGCGCAGGAGGCTCGCAAGCGGAAGGGGCACTCGCAAATCCTCCCCGGCGGCAAGTGTGAGCCTGATGTCCTTCTGGCCAAGTGGAGCAGCGAAGCCTGCCGGTTCGAAAGCGCCATCAGCGATGATATTGCCATAGGTCTTGTAGATGGGCGCCGTGAACAGACTAGAAGTAAGGATTTCGAGATAGCGGTGCTTATCGATGCCGGCCTTGCCGATCAGCGCCAGCGCCTCGCCTAGCCCCTCCATTACAGCCGCGATGAGGAAATTTCCGCTCAGCTTCACGAGATTCGCGTCTTTTGGCTTCTCCGAGATAACGAAGGTGCGCTGTCCGATGGCGTCCAGGATCGGCTGCGCTTTCTTTACGGCTTCTGGCGCGCCGGCCGCGACGATGAAAAGCTGACCCTTCGCGGCGACTTCGGGCCGACCGAAAACGGGCGCGGCCATATATTGCTGACCGGCGGCGCGGTGTGCCTGCTCCAGCTTTTCCGAGAATGTCACGCTGATGGTGCTGCAGGAAATGTGCATGGCGCCGCGCGGCAGATTGCCGATTGCGCCGCCTTCGCCAAACACGACCTCCGCTACCGCCTCGTCATTCGCGAGCATCGTGATAAGCACTTCGGCCTTACAGGCTTCGGCAACATTCGCGGCGATCTTTGCGCCCTGCGCGGCCAATGGCTCTGCCTTCGCGCGTGTGCGGTTGTAGACGATGAGGTCGTGGCCCGCTTTCAAGAGATTTGCAGCCATGCCCGAGCCCATATGTCCGAGCCCTATGAAGCCGATTTTCATGATGTGATCCTTCCGCGCAAACTCGTAGGAAATAGAGAACCTGATCGCTTGCCCGTGGATTGACAAGGCTCTTCCTATTCGGAATGCTTGAGAGCAGTGGAAGTTGCGGCGTGGACAGAATCGACGGTAAGTCAGGGGCATGGCCGGTCCCGAACCCTATCTTGAGCTGTTGGCGGCGATCCCTGCGTTCGCCGGGCTAAACCGAACGCAACTGCAAACCCTCTATGGTTTCACGTCGCTGAAAGTGCTTGCGAAGGGCGAAGCTGCGGCCATTGCCGGAGCGGACGTGCCGGAGCTCGCGATTGTGGTCTCAGGCCGCGTCGTGCGCAGCGAATCCGGCGGCGCCGAAGCCGGACGCGGCACAGCCATTGAGGGACGCGCCTTCTTCACGCGGCAGCCCGCTCAAACCACCGCAATCGCGCTGCGCGAGACGGTGTTTCTTACGCTTGCGTGGGACGATCTTACGGATGCCCTGTGCGCGCACCAAAAACTCCTTGCCGGTCTGTTCTCGCGCCTCGGCAACGATTGTTCCCCGCTTCGCCCTCCAAAGCCGTCACGTCTTGTGACTTGTCCGGCAGGTGGAGAGGTTCGGCTTGCCGCCCACATTCAGGACGCGCTTCTTGCCGGCTTTGAAAGCATGGCCGAAGTGAGGCTTCTTAGCTCGAAGAGCTTTGGCGGAGCCTTGCCCGGCGCCATTACGCTCTCGACTCCCGAAACCGCCCAGTGGCTGCAGGAGCAGGAGCTGCAATTTGATCTCACCGTGACGATAGCCGAAGAGGCAAACCCGGCCTTTACGCGGCAAGTGATCGAAGAGGCGGACGAGATCGTTTTCGTAGCGACAGGCGCCGAAGCAAGGCTGTCCGCGTTCGAAGACCATGCGATCAGCGTGCGCGGAGGCGCAAATTGCCACCTTCTCGTTGCGGCCGGCCGCCCGGCCGCCAAAAATTTTCGTGGTTGGCTTTCCGGCCGCCATTACCACTCCGCGAAAGTCGTGGATTTCGCATCCCCGGAAGCAATGACGATTGTCTGCGCCGGTATCTTGGGGAAGGGAACGGCCGTGGCCGCAACGAGTTGCGGAGTTTATGCGGCCGCCATCCTCGGAGCACTTCAGGCGCTCGGACGCACTGAAAACAGGGTAGTAAGCCTAGCTGCCGCCGGCAGCGCGATCTTACCCGCCGGCATTTTCGCATATGGCGGGAGTTTTGCTGACGTGGAAGCGATCTTCGACGAACTGGCGGACCCCATTCTGTGGCGGCGGGCGTCTAGGCCAGAGGCCAGCCTTTACGATGCAGCTCCGCTCGATCGATATCTTCAACGCACACTGCGAGGGCTTGAAAGCTCATCCGCCCCACGCCCATTTGCCGCGGCATCCTATTCACTTTCTGGAGGCTCGGCGCATATCCATGAGGCTGGCGGCCTGTACGAGGCCGTACGGGCCGGGCTAGCGCCGCCTGGAATTCTTCCGCCTTTCATACTCGAAGATGGGACGATCCTGGTGAGCGGCGAAACGCAAGATCAAGCACTTTTGGCGGCTGCAGGGACCTTGAACGCTTCGCCTGTTTTGTACTTTTTTATCCAGGCACCTCCCATGAGCGTCTCCACAACTTCCTATAGCGCGCTGAATGGACGGAGCGGGCTTTCGCCATTCCAAGCACAAAAGACGATAGACAAGCGCCTACGTCTCGAGACGGTTATTTCAGCCCGAAAGGGCAGCCCGTCCGTGTCCGGAGCCCGGGCGTTTGGCATACCTATCCCCAAAGGGATTACCCCTATGGACTGGCCCTCATGGCGGACGTTACGGGACGCTGCCTATGAATGGACCGCTCATGAGCTTACATTGACCATGACCAAGGAGCCTGAAGGCAGCTCTTAGAGGACGCACTTCATATGAGCGCATCGCCGGAACAGGTCCCATCGGAGGAACGCATTAGCCCGATCAGGGTCGCCAAGACCGCCGGCAGGTTCGCGTTCGGCATTCCTTTAAGGCTGCTTTGCAGGGGTCTGGTGCATCTCATCCAGATCCTGTTCGCGCTTTTCTTTCTTGTCCTGCATCCGCAGCTCAAATGGCTTGCCAGGTCGATCGCTGAGTCTACCCTTGTCCAGCGATACCTGAAGCCCAGCCTCCAAGGTTTCATCGATCACGTTTACGAGCCGTACTTCGAGTTTCTTCGCAGGCTTCCTCCATACTGGGCCGCGTTCAGCATCGGGCTGCCGCTTACAGTGCTGGAACCCGCGAAATTCGTCGCCACTATCCTCATAGCGGAAAGGCCGAAACTTGGGATCATGCTGTGGCTCGCCTTCCAAGGCTTGAGCTTCATTCTGATCGACAGAACCTGGAAAGCAGTTCGATCCCAGGCCCGGAAAGTTTGGCTTGTCGCCCGCATCCACGCCTGGATTTGGCTCAATGTCTCTTATGGCAAATACTGGATGAAAACTTCCGCCCCCTACCGGGCTGTGCAGCGCTTGAGAAAACAGGCGCGCCGCATGGTAAAGGCGTGGCTTATTGCCCTGGTGCCAAGCAGGCGCGACAGGCTTGCAAAAGCGGAACGGCGGCTTCCGGAGTAGGTTACTCCTGCATGACGATGCCAGAAGGCTTCCGCTACCAGCCTGCAGTCATTTCCGAGCAGGAAGAAAATGAGCTCCTGCCCAAGATTGGAGGGCTCGACTTCAAGCCTTTTGATTTCCACGGATTTTTGGGCAACCGGCGCGTGATTTCCTTTGGCTGGCGCTACGACTTCAGCGACAGCAAATTGAAAAAAGCTGATCCAATTCCTCCCTTCCTTTTCCCGGTCCGCGACTTGGCAGCCCGCTTTGCCGATGTGGATCCATCCACCATCGGACATGTGCTGGTGACCGAATACGCACCGGGTGCCGCAATCGGCTGGCACCGCGATCGCTTCATCTTCGGCGACGTCATTGGCGTCTCTCTTCATTCGGAATGCACATTCCGCATGAGGCACAAAACGGGCACGAAATGGGATCGCGCTTCAATGGTACTTGAGCCGCGTTCCGCCTACGTCATGCGGGGCACGGCGAGGACTGTCTGGGAGCACAGCATTCCTGCAGTAGAGCAATTGCGCTACTCCATCACCTTTCGCACCATGATGAAGGAGGAGGGTGAGCGTTAATGGCGGCCTTTTCTGCCCTGTTGGCCTTGGGCTTCAACGCTTTTCCGTAAAACATCCATCAAATTAATAACCCGGCCCTCCGGCCGCGCCTCCGTGGGGCTTGGCGCCTTGCGCGCGGGAGTTTTCGATGCAATCAATTCGTCCAATACCCTTTTATAGCGGTCTTCAATCTTCGACGGATCGAAGGTGCCCTTCATCGTATCCACGATATGAAGAGCGAGCTGCTTCATCTCCCGCGGCAGATCAAGGTCAGCGATATTTTCGAAATAGGGTTTCTCGTCGCGCAGCTCATAGGGATAATGCAGCGTAACGGCCAAGAGACCCTTCCCGAAAGGCTCTACCAGCACCGCATGTTCACGCCGCGTTAGTACGATACGGGCGAGGCCAGCCATCTTCCGCTCCCTCATGGCGTCGCGGATGACGATGTAGGCCTCCTGGCCAACTTCGTCGGTTGGGGCCGCGTAATAGGCGGCGTCGACGTAACGGTCGTCGATCCCGGCGCGGGGAACGAAGTGTTCTATGTCGATGGTGTGGGTGTTCTCCGTCCGGATGCGTTCAAGTTCTTCTTCTTCGATCTCGACATATTCGCGCGGCTGTCTCCCGGGAACTGCCTCCTCGCGCCGCTCCCTTCGAGGAACTGCTTCCGCGCTCGGGTACATGCCGGGGGGCAGGCGGGACGGGATCTCATAACCGCGGGCAACGTCTTCCTTCTCAACAGGCTCCTCAGTTTCCGCCTCTACCATTTGCTGCCGCAGACGGCGCCCTGTTTGCCGGCTGATCCGGTGGAATCTCGGGCGTTCCGACTTCGAAACTGCGGGGTACAGCGCGACGGCACAGGAAACGAGTGAAAGCTTGAGATAACCCTTCCAAAATGCTCGCGGCATTGGTCCTCTCCTTACATCCGGCGGTAGAGCCCCTTGATAGTTCGGAGCAATTGCTCGAAGCCGAATCCGATCAGGGACTTACCTTTCAGAGGCGCGAACCGCGGTGGCTCACAACTGTTCCCCCATCGCAATCTGGGGCGCTAGAGCACAGCCGGCCATCTTGCATCCGCCTGCAGCAGGATCGAGAGCAAATGCCGAAATCAAACGACTTCTAGCAACCTTATCATTCTGGCGGAGCTTTTGAATTTGACGTTTGAGCATGAGCTCGCGACGCGCGGGACTGAAGGTCAAATTCGGACCGCTACGACTACCCTATTATTCGAGACGTGCGGAGACAAGGTGCTCGGCCAGGAACCAGACTTGCTTCTCGTTCAGGCGGATGACGTCACTCACAAACAGATCGTTGGTGCCGTCATCGCCAATCTCATCAGCCGCTTTTGCGGCCTGGCGGCTCTCAGCCAAGATATGGCGATGAGCCTCCACAAGCCGCGTTATCTGCATCGCGGGCGTTTCACGGCCCTTGGGAGGCCGGCGGATCATCGTCATCTCTGCAACATCGTGGGACATCGCGACAGAAACACCGCCAAGGGACATGATTCTTTCTGCGATAGTGTCGACCAGTTCAGATTGTTCTTCATAATGGGCATCGAAAAGGAGATGGAGCTGGTAGAAGGTCGGCCCGCTCACCTGCCAATGATGCTTTTTGTACATATCGCGAAGGCTGATCGTATCCGCCAGAAGCTGATTGAGGGCCTCAACGCTTTGAGACCGGGCGCTTTCGCTGAGCGCAATTGGAAGATCGGTTAGCGTACCCCAAGGCTGAGTTTCCTGGCCCTTGTCGAGATCGAGATGGGGCTGCGCTTCGATGGCGCGCACAATCGTTTTCGAATGCGATTTCGATGGAGATTTCATGTTCGTATTCACCAATCTGTTCAGGGGGTGGTATCAAAAAACGGCGAGGCCCGAACTGTTCCGGGAGCCTGAGGCAGTATCTAGTTATTTTTCTACGCCGCCACAACGCGTTCGCGAAGGCGGCAAGGCGTAATTAAGTTTCGTTATAGAAGAGCGAGCGAGATAGCGCCAAAAAGAACGCAGTATACGGCGAAAGGCATCAAGGCCGCGAAGTCATGACGCCGGAAGTAATGCATCAAGAAGGCCACACTCAAATACGCGGCAACGCCCGCTGCAAGTCCGCCACTGACGACAACGTCGAGAGGCATTGCTGCCGAAGAAGTTTCAGCCCTCAAAAGCTTAGGAATCTCCAACACGCTTGCACCCACGATTACGGGAGTCGCCAGGAGGAAGGAGAAACGGGCAGCCTGCTCATGCGTCAGCTTCGCCAAAAGGCCTCCGACCATGGTGGCACCGGAACGTGAGATGCCGGGGAAGAAAGCGAGACATTGCCAGACGCCGATCGCGAAGGCGCCCCAAAAACTAAGTTTCCCGGCCTTGTTCGAAGGCTTTTCGCGCGCCAATGCTTGCTTGCGCAAGATCTCCCCGAAAGCGAGGAGGGCGCCGTTCGCAATAAGGAAGGCGGCAGCGGCCTTCGGCTCCCCAAACAGCGCTCTCAACTGTTTCTCGAAAGCGAAGCCGAGGATAACCGCGGGGATTGTCCCTATTATGATGAGCGCCAGAAGCCGGCGTCTATCTTCTCCCAGCTCATCCTTCCCGCCTCTGAAAATTCCGATGAAAAGCTGCCACCAGTCGCGCCAAAAATATAACAGAAGCGCTGTCGCGGTGCCCAGATGGAGCACAACAAGGAAAGGTAGAAAGGCCGGTGAACGAAGATCGATATTTGGCGCGAGCAGCGCAGGCAGAAGTACCGCATGGCCAAGACTGGAAATCGGGAACAACTCGGTAACGCCCTGGAGAACGGCGATGGCGATTGCTTCGGCAAATGTCATTATCAGTTCCCGATTTGATGGATGAGAATTGCAGAACCCGTTAAGCTTCCAGCCCTTAGCGCAAGCCAGCCTGGCGGTAAAGCCGTAAATCGGGAATTTCTTTTCGGTCCCCTAATTGCCGGGACCTCGTTGCGCGAGCGTGTAAATCTCGAAGGCTAGCGCGCATTCGAGCGCGCCAGGGACGCCAGTATGTCAGCTTTCGCGATGATGCTTGTGATGATGGCGAGCGCGATGATGGCGGCGGCGATGAACGCGCTTGTACCGATAATCCTCAGGCTTGCGATACTCGTAGCCGTAATAGGGATAATCGTAATCGTAATCGGAGTCATCATCGTACCACCAAAATCCCCGGCCGAAGACTCTCCGGTGGCCGTGATGTTCATGACCTTCGTGAGAAACCGAACCGCCCGACCAGCCTCCGCTCTTCACACCCGGCTTGACGCCCAAGCCGGAGATATAAGGCCGTGTGTTCATGCTCCCCATGCCCATACCGCTCCAGCCGCCACCCGGGCGGCCCATGCCTCCGCTGCCTCCCGACCGCCCGCCGCCATGGATCAGGGTTATTCCAGGCCTGTTCGTGTTCGCGGCGCCGATCGCGCCGGCACCTGCACTTGCCGCTTGGCTTGCGACGGCTAAACATAGAAGGGCTGCACCTGCAGCCTTAATGTGGATGAATGACATAGTGACTTCCCCCTCCTGACGGAGACCGCCTTACCGTGACGCGGTCTTGACCGGCTAACACTATTTTGAATTAGAGACACCAATAAGGAACAAGCGGCGCTCCTCTCTCAAAAGCGCGTTACTCCGGCCGCGGGCCTCGGCACAGCTTTCATTCAGCAGCTGAGCTGCGTTAGCCATGAATTAGCCTACGGCTCCGACTCCCTGAAAGCCGTAGCCTTTAGGCGCCCTCCGGCAAGGTAAGAATTTCCGGAACTAAGGAAAACAAAGATTTCCTCGCAGGCTTAGATTTGCCTGTTTTGTGTGTAAAGCGCCGCTATTAGTGTAGGGAGGCTGTAGGAAGGCGAAGGCCTGAAATCAATTATGGACGCAGCTCTTATTGCAGAGATCGCTGCCGGTACCGTTGTTTCGCTCCGTCAATTCTTGCCATCGAGCTTTTCATTGACGCCAGCGTCGGATAAATCCGACCAAGCCTGGGAACGGCAATGGCGGCCAATGTCGACACGGAGACCGCCGAACGGGGGCTGGGACTGGCCCTCGTGCCGGCATAAAGCGCCAACCGGCATCTTCACGGCCCTTTGGTGCAAGCACGAAACCGAACTTTGCGGGCTGCTTCTCCTTCGTTTGAACGACACCGCATGCCGCATTGCCATGCTGGAAGGCAGCCCGTATCCCCATCATTCGATGCGGGGGATAGTGCTCTTAACCGCTCTGGAATTTGCAGCAATGTTTGCGCAGAAGACTGGCCGTCAGGATTTGTGGATTTGCGGCCCCATCGGGGACATGGTCCTGCGGCATCTGCTCACCGATTATGGGTTTGAGCTTTTGAAGCCAAGAAAGGGATTTCCTTTTTGCAGAAAGGCGGTCTGAGATGATGAAGTTTGCAATGCAAGCTGTCAAAGGCATGTTCTCGCGCGGGGAGAACGAGTTCGACATTGGAGAGCCCGGGCCCTCCCGCCCCATGGTAGGGCTATTTCACCAGCTGCCGGAAATCCAAAAACGGAAAGTGCTCTCGTACAAGGGAGCCGAATATACGGGAGGGACCAAAAAAGGGGCGCCGAGCCAATAAAGCGTCTACTGTCGAACGAGCAGGACCACTAGCGAACCAGTAGTGCTCGCAATCTTGTGGAGCTTTGCAAGTGGCCGCAGGGTGTCTGCCGAGGTCGAAGCGTTACATGGCGCGAGCCGCTTGCACAGCATCGGCAGCAACAATCGCCGTCATCGGCTCTTCATCGTTCGCCGCTAAGCTGCTCGATGGCGCGCCCGGAAGGCCCCCTGCTCGGCGGGTGCGATCAGGCGGCTAGGCATCCATTCCCCTGAAGAATGCCTAGACCGCTTGCGGCCTTAGCATGAACTTCATCTTCGCGCGAACTTTTCAGCTCAGGCTACGAATGCGTTGCTTGCCTGTCTCCAGTATGAAGGCGGCGGGAACCAAACTCCGTTTTTCTCCCGCATCGGATTCTTCGCGTGCAGTCCCGCTTGCATATAGCCGCTGTGCATTAACTCCGCCTGTCACGTATTCCGCTGCCCGAAGGCCGATGCTGGCGGATCGCAGAGGCGTTCCCAATTGAGGCAGCACCTTTCAAGGTCGATTGCGTCGTCGATATCCGTCCACTGAGTGGACAAGGGCGCGCCTCTGAGCCAATCGGAAGCTGATCTAACGCCCCAGCTGAAGCGCGCGATGCGGGTAGAGATGAACATGTCGACATGCGTTCCATCTCCGGACAGAGGCAATCCAAGGGCCGAGACATTGTGAATGGTCTTAAACTTAGTCTCATATTGACCGGTAACGAATACGGAATTCCCCGTGGCAAAGATGTGCTCCACGATCGTTCTCATCGCCTTGACCGTCTCTGGCTTGTCATTGATCGGCGATCCGAGAGTTTTGCCGGTGAAATCACGGCCAAATTGCTGAGCGATGGCAGTTCCCACGAGCCTGTAGCGGAACTCTCCGGCCAGTTTTTCGACGATACACAAATAAGGTAGCAAGCGGGAGATTTCGGTCGGGTCAATGTCACTCCGCGCGGGCATACGCCGCGGGCCGCGCTTGCTGAGCCAATAGCGGTGAAGATCAAGATGATAAGAAGCAGGAGCCTTAACCGGCAGACTTAGGACCTGGTTCATCAGAACTCCTTCATCGTTGCGCACATTAGTCTAATCGGGGGAGGCATTAGCCAGAAGAGGAATTCGCATATGCTACGCCTAACCTAAGCACAGAAAGAACTTCACTTGCTTGTGCGCCCTTGCTGTTATTTGGTGATTCCTGCGCAAAGTGAGCTTAATGGTGCGGTAAGACTAGGAACGCAGGCGCGAAACGCTTCCGCCATCCGCCCGGTGAGTGAATGTTCAGATGAACGGCAGGGTTCCACGCCTGGAAGTAAGCGGCATGGTGAGGGGCGCTCTTATATCGGACACCCTCGGCGCGTTTAACTGCTGCGCGGAAGGTTTCGAAAAGTGGATTTGAGGCCAGCGCTCAATCCGCTGCCCCTGTAGGTTAGGTAACGCGGGCGCTCGCCTATCTATGGATGGCTTAAGTTACCATATTACTTACAAATCGAAAAGACTCTTACTTCACAAATGTTAAGATCACGGTGCTGCCGCAAAGCTCGGGCAGGTGGGGGTGCCAGCACCTAATATCTTAATTACTCGCAGCGATCAAAATAGAAGATATCGGGAAGAATTTCTGATAGAGAATTGCCTTCAGACTTCAACCTGCGGCCATTGCTCTTCGCAAACAGAGTGCTTAATCCGTCAAGATAAAGGATCTCAGCCCCAGACCCATCACGGTGAGGTTTAATATACTTTGGGGTGAAGGAAATTGTGCTCTGCACCGAACGAGCGGGGGTAAATAACGAATGCGTAGTATCTTCTTTTTGTTTAGATTGATGTGAGGCGAATAAAAGTCTACCCTTGGCAATTCGCCCTTTGTAAACCAACATATTTTTATTGTTCTTTGATTCGAGAATTATGAACTCTGGATTGTCGCCGTTATTCAAAAGGGTAATTTCGATCGAGGCCTTTATTCCATCCTCCCTGGGGCGAACGTCCGCGGCATATATTGATTTCCCGTCGCCGCACGGCGGGCTTTCCGGCTGGCTGTTAAGAATTTTATGCTCGGGTGTTGGCGCGGCTTTGCTTGAACTTGCTTGCATTGGCGGTTGAGCCGGTGCCGAACTTCTTTCGCCCTGCGACTCTGGTTTCGGAGGAGCGGCCCCCAGTTCCAGTGTTGCCGGTCTCTGTTGTGCTGCCTCGTCCTTCTTGGCGCCAGATCCGCATTTTTGCTCGACTACCGGGAAAAGGTCGACGCCACCGAATTTGAAGTAACGCGGTATGACTGGCTGGTTGCTAAGATTGATATCCTTTATTTCGCCCAAGTCGAAAACGGCTGTCCCGACCTCTATCCATTCCTGCGGACCAACCCTTTTAAATTGCTTACAGTCGATGGTGTTTGGAGGGAGTTGCGGCTCTTTTCTTGAGCGATGGCGGGCGTGGCGATACTGGCAACCGAGATGAATATCGCTGCAATCCTGAACATGGTGGCTCCTCTTAGTCAGGTGCCCTTAGTCCTTTCAGCGATTACGATTGCACATGCCGCCATGGGCACCGGGAAATCGACGAGCGAATTGATTCCTCGTCGAACGCTATCGAATCTCCGTACCCTGCCGCAAGCTTATACGCAATCTAAAGTTGTATAAATCAACATCTCATTTCTAGGCTATGGACTGACGCAGCCCAACCAGGCGCGCATTACTACCTGGCCTCCCAATCGCGGTCGTGCTTGGGGGCTGGCGATTGTTGATCCTCAATTTTGCGTCCTTCTTACCGGCTATGCCCTATAGGATAAACCTGTGGCTGTCGCTGGAACGGCGGCCGTTCCTCCGGGTTCTGATTGATGCGGGTGACGCAATCTGACCCGTTTCTGAAGCGTCAAACTGGAGGACAAGATGAGAGGCATTTTGCTTTGGGCGATCGGCATTCCGATCCCAATCATTATTCTCGCCTACCTGTTTCACTGGATATAATTAGGTAGAGCGGCTTCGCATGGACATCTGGTTGAGAACGGTTGCGGACTAAGCCGGATAGGCTATCTGCGGCCGCAAGTATCTCGGCGTAAGGCGCCGCGGGAGCATCGAAGCGAGATCCCGGAGCTGATCCAGGCGCCAGAGATGCATCAAGCCAATGTAGATACCGGCCCCGATTACGATCTGGGCCGCGAGCAGGGCTAGTTCGTTTCCGATAATGTTTGATTTCTCCAGTGAAAGAAGAGCCACGGCCATAAGAGCTGAAGCAATGATGGGATGGGAAATCCGCGACAGATATGGAAAGTAGCAATCGCCAAGGATCGGTCTAACAACGATGTAATACACGATCACGTTCAAGCAGAGGTAAGCGCCGAACAAGCTCATGACGACTGTGATGATGGTACCCCAATAAACTGCAGCGGCGACCACTGAAGCTATCACTATAAGAATGACAAGGTTGTAATAGAAACTGAGTCCCGCCCGGCCAGCCGCCAGGACAAGAGCGGCCCTGGGAATGTCGGCGGCGCGGATTACCGATACCATCGAAAGCCATTGAATAATAGGTACGGCGATAACCCATTTCTGGCCAAGGGCAAGTGGCACCGCGACAGGGGCAACAGCCATCATCCCGAAAAGTACGGGCGAGATGACAAGCATCTGGATGCCGGAATATTTCAAATAGGCTTGCCGCAGCTGATCCCTGTTTTTCTGCACCGACGACATGAGTGGCAGGGCGGTTCGTACCATGGTGACGGCAAACTGTGTTACCGGCACATCCGCGAGTTGGACAGAGATGTTATAAACGCCGAGCGGTTCCATACCGAGAAAGCGCCCAATGAGCAGGAAATCGAAGCGCGATGCCAATACATGAACGATTCTTTCCCCCATCTGAAAAAGGCCAAAGGAAAGAAATCCGGATAGGTCGCTTCGTCTCAGTCTCAAGAGGGGACGGTAATATCTTATCCCTGCCGGTACATAGAAGAGCGCTTTCGTGAAAGACCTCGAAATCTGACCGAGCACCAAGGACCAGACCCCAGCTCCTAGCGCCGCGGAAATGAGTGCTGTTGCAAGCGCGCAAGCGTGGCCCGCAAGTTCCGCCAGTCCGACCATCTGGAACCGGGTGTCCCTCTCCAGCTGCATCTGGAACGGTTTGCCCAGCGCCTCGAAGAAGACCATTAGCGTCATGGCCCGAATCAAGGGAGCGACCTGCGGTTCCGCCATCAAATTTGCGACAGGAGTGGCCAGACTACATGCAATCAGAATGCAGGCCAGCATCGAAAGAATGTTCAGCCAGTAGACCGAGGATAATTGTTCTCTTGTAGCATCCCTTCGGTGAATAATCGCCGCGCCAAGTCCCATGTCCGCAAACACAAAGGCAATATAGGTGAATACGGTTACGATACCCATTAATCCGTAATCGCTCGGGGCGAGAAAAAAGCGCGCAATCAGCGCTGTTTGAAGCAGAGATACGGCTGCGCCGATCAATGTGGAGGCACCAAGCCAACGCCCACCCAATGCTGCCTTTTCCCTCCAGTTACTCATCAATTTATTCCATCTACTGTTGCATTGAGGCGGCGATCGCTGGCGGTGACGCAAGGGTACCTTAGCGACGTGGCATGCCGGTCCAGACAATCTTCACACTGAGGCTTAAGGCTTAGGGAATGGTTGACGAATAAGTGATTTTCTACGATGTCGGGGCGGGCTTTCCGTCAGCCAATTGAAAAGGGATTGCCGCTCATTTTGGATCACCCGTCATTAACTCATTATCCTGCCTGAACCCGAGATGTTCCTTAGATGACTGCGATCGAGATGCCATCGCGGCCGTTACGGCACTCCCTGCGCGCGAAAAGCGGGAGCACGTATCTTCCGCGGCTCAGAGCAACATTGCCGATATCGCTGACGCTCACCATCGCAACACTATTCCTACCCATCGAGTTATCGTTCTATCTTTTCGGACTGCGGCTCACGGCAATACGATTCATCTTTTTATTGGTCGCCCCATATCTCTTCCTAAAATTCGCGGGGAAAATAGCAGCCGGCAGCTACCGCTTTGTTCTTTCCGACTTTTTCATCATCTGCACCGGCGTGTGGATGATCGTCGCTACCGCAAAAAACGACGGCATCGAATCCGCCCTCAACCACGCGGGCCCCGAAGTGCTCGAGCTCGTGACCGCGTATTTCATAGCCCGCACACTTCTTAGGGAACATGGGCAGGCGGTTATGCTGATGAGGAGGCTGTGCTGGGCAATCGCAATCATTGGGCTTATTGGTTTGCTTGATCCCATTACCGGCCAATACATCACCAAGGAGACAGCCGCTCAAATCACCGGCTATCCGATAAATTTCAGCGAATGGCAGGATGCCTACCGGTTAGGATTGCTAAGAGCCAGCGGACCTGTGGACCACCCTATCCTTTTAGGTTTCGTGTGTGCGATCGCGTTACTGATCTCCGCATCCATTAACATGCGTGGGCGCTGGTTCATCCTGACGGCTAGCGGGCTCGGGTTGGCAGCCACAATTTCTTCCGCTCCCGTGCAAAGTGCTATTATGGGCTTCGGGCTCCTTCGATTTGCGAGGCTCACTTCCGGCCTTCGCTTCCGCTGGCTTGCCTTGTTTCTCTTGGCTGCTTTGATGGTCGTCGCAACATTTCTAGTCAGTAATTCCCCCCTGAGCTTTATTATATCGCATCTCACTTTCGACCCCTCGACGGGTTATTATCGCTACTGGACGTGGTATCAGGTCCTCGCATATGTGCCCTGGTATGGGCACGGATATGGGACGCTGCCGGATGACTTGAATCATTCAATCGACTCTCTTTGGTTGATGCTTTTGATCCAAGCTGGCTATCCAGGAGCTATCTTAACTTCTCTTTCGATGATCGGCGCAGGATCAATTCGCACGTCTGGGGATAAAGTTCATCTAACTGCCGAGGAAAGGAAGCTTGGAACGGTCCTGGGCATTATCGTGTTCCTTACGATATTCCTGTCCTTTACAGTGGATCTGTGGAACTCTACCTGGATCCTAACCGGCCTTTTGGCTGGGACGAGAGCGCATCTGGGAGAGCTTGGCCGCTTATCTCACCCGCCTGCGGAGACGGGCGACAAATCGAAATACATGCACCTGCCGGCACGTAGCGAAGACAAGGCCTACTAATAATTGGGCTGGGTTCTACCGGCACGGACTAGATATTGAAGCGCTAGAAAATCCTCAAAACGCCTGAATGTCAGCAAGTTCGCCAGTCTTGCTTTCCGTCCCGGCTCCAAGCCGGTGGGCTTGATCTCGTGGAGGTGAAGTCCGCTGGAAGTCATCAGTTCGACAGCCGTCTTCTTCACGAAAAATCTCAGATGCGTCCGGTCCAAGGTGCCGTGGTCTTCGAGATCCCACCGCCCCCCAAACACAAGGGGGATGCTTGCGCGGAAATACCGGATATTGGGGATACTTGCGATTATCACCCCGTTTGCGGACAGTCTCTTGTGCAGCTTCCTAACCACAGCCCAAGGATCGACGAGATGTTCGAGCACGTCCAAGCATAACATGACATCGATATCCCGGACTGCGTCAGGGAGATCCATGGTCTCGATATTGCCGTACAGGGCGAGATCGATATGCCTGCTTGCGATCTGAACCGAGTTCTTATCGATATCGAGCCCTGCGCTGAACGTTACCGGGAATCGCGATTTAATCATTCGAAGCGTCGACCCGCTTCCACACCCAAGTTCGAATACGCGCGAGAACTGCTCAGGAAGCAGCGGCAAGATGTCCCGCCTCTCATGCGAAAAATAATCCGATTGCTTCCCCACATAATAACGTTCCATCGCCAACTGGCTCATCGGATCACCTATCGCATTCATCGTTGGGGCCGCTAGCGGCTTGAAACGCCGACGCGGCTTGGCTGAATTCAGGACCGTGATGACAGAAAATAACTAAAAAGCCGTGCGCCCCGCTTTGCGAAAGGCAGCCGGACGAGACGCCTACCCATGAGTTCCCGCTGCGCTTTCACGAGCCTCCCGGCTAACCGGGGTCTCCAATCCTTTTCTGTTCAACGCAACAGCAGGCGACGAGAAAAACCAGAAGACTTTTCCTATCCCTCCGAACGCTTTTATTCGAAAGTCATGCATTCGTTCGCGCCAAACTAACCAGGCGAGCAAGGAAACAGAGAAGTTGAAAGCCGCTTGCGCCGCCCCTGCGCTCATCCACAACAACACCGCAACAGGCCGTCTTTGAGCAGGATGCAGGGACAGCAAAACACGGAGCTGGCCAGATTTAAATCTTCTGCGGCTCAGATATGCGAAGGTCATCCTGGACTTAGGTACAAATTCAAGCACCCTTGCTTCCGCTACCCAGATGAAGGGTATATTGCGGGCACGCAAGCCTTTAAGCATCCAAACATCTTCACCCCCAAAAAGATTGAATCGAGCGTCAAAGGCTTCTTGGTCAGGAAAACAGTGGGATTTGTCGAAGAGGGAATTTCCGGTTCCCAGATAGGGATAAAGTCTTCCAATCTCGTCGCCGTCATCGGCTGGGATCGCGCGGCTAAAGATCTTTGTCAGAGTATGGAATGAACGCGTTGGCGGCTCTTCAAAGAGAGGCTCTAGCGGGCCGAATGCTGCCCTGACGCCGCGCCTCGCAGCATCCATGAACGCGCTAAGCCAACCCTGTAGCGGTAGCTGATCGTCGTCGAGAAAAATGACATATTTGCTATGTGCGCTGCGAAGAGCAGTATTACGCACCGTCGCCAAGCCGATCTGGGGCTCATGCACATATCGGATAGGAGTTGGCGAGGTTTGGCTTAGTTCAGTCACAAGACTCTCTGCGCTGCCTTTAGCGCAGTTATCGACGACCACGATTTCAACCGACTCGCGAAAACTAGCAGCCTGCTCGATACAAGCCGATAGGACCCTGCTTAAAAGCTGTAACCGGTTATAAGTAGGTATTAAAATGCTGACAAGGGGCATCCTGTCTTGACTTCCAATGGTGAACTATAGAAAAACATTCTGCCTTCAAATACTTAACGGCTCTCTACCAATATGATCTATCCTATTTGGAACAATCTCCGATTTAAAGCCGTTGTAAGATTTCGTAGGAAAGTGATCCTTTTGTTACCCAGGCAAGACTCTCTCTCGAACTGTATTGCGTTTCGTAATGAGGTGACGAACCACCTGACCGAAGACGAGTCTTGGTAAAAGAGCTATGTCTAACAGGTAGCGCCTTCCCAGGCGATGCGGGTCGCTGAGAGCCCGCCAAAGCCACTCCAGACCCAAAGTTTGAAGAATATAAGGAGCGCGCCGTTGCTTGCCTGCCAGGAAATCAAGCGTTGCACCTATCCCTATGGCGACCCCGATTGGAAGATGCTGGACGCGGGCTTGCATCCAAATCTCTTGCTTGGGCGCGCCCAGAGCAACAAAAAGAGCGTGAGGCCGAGCCCGCGATATCTCTTGATCTATAATGTCAAGCTGGCGGGGGTCCTTCTCAAATCCGTAAGGAGGCGAATAAGTACCACCTATAACCAGTCCGGGTACGATCTCTAGCAGTCTTTTGGAGGAAAGCTTTAACACTTCGGTCGACGAACCGAGAAGAAATACTGATAAGCCGTCAGCAGCTAGCAACCGGCAAAGTGGTATAATGAAGTCAGAACCTGTCACTCGTTGCCTGATAGGATATTTCGTAATGCGGCTTGCCGCCACCAAAGGCCATCCGT
>JBAUNL010000257.1:0-4834 GCA_049579205.1 Rhodomicrobium sp.
TCAAGTGTAAAAGTATGGACTTGATCGGACAGACTTCGTTAATCGGGGGCGGGCTGTCCGATTAGCGGAAGCTGTTTTGGCAGTTCAGGCCGCCTGGATCAACTTCTCCTTCGCCACGGTCATGAAGCGGCGCACTTGCGGTTCGGTACGCGCCAAGCGCAATCCATGACCATTATGTCCACCTCCCCAGCCCCCGCTTCCCCAGCTGCCAATTGCAGCGCTGTGGCTCGGGCCGCCTATACCTCCGCCACTATGGCTTCCGCCCCAGCTCCCGCCTGCACCTCCTCCCCAGCCTCCGCTGCCACCGCCACCGCCACCCCCTCCGCCGTGTACAAGGGTTAGCGCTCCAGCCGCAGGATTCTTGATAATGGCCGACGTCGTTCGATCTTGAAGACCCATGCCCGCATAAGCAGCCACTCCGAATAACGACATGCCCAAAACTGTTGCGCTTGCTATCGTGAGATGTCTGCTGAGTAACACCTTGGAATCCTCCATGTTAAACTACAGGACCTTTTGCCTTATACCGAAGAGCACGAAGCGCTTCAGTTTGATTACAAAGACTATTTCTCCCCCCCCATTGGGGATGCATAGGTCAACAATATTACAAAGACAATTTTACCACTATTATACAAAGTACTTATTCCTTATCACTATTTGTTGTAATTCATATCAAGCAAGAAAACATGCAATCCAATGCCCGTGCCAAGGTATTGTATTTACTTAATATTGCTTCAATCATGCTTGGAGGTGGTGCTTTTTTATGGGAGCATTCTTATCCTTACGTTCGGCTCTAAATAGCAACCTCGCCGCTTGCCGCGCCCACCGAAGGCAATGGCAATGCTCACGATTAAAAAGCTTAGCCTTCAAGTAAGCCTCCATGCTTGTTCGCGCCTCGACAGCGAACGATACGCGCACGCGAGGTGCTGTGACGGCCTGATTGCGTTCGTGGCGGTCGAGAAGTGTGCGAAGCCAGATCGCAGAAGCGCTAGCGAGGCTGATGGGTACACGGCAGAATTTTCTGGATGGGCTACTATCGATGGACCAACACCGGGATCTTGGAGTGCGTGAGGACCTTATTCTGGAAGCGTTGACACTCTTCGCGCTTCGTCAACCGCGATGAGGCCAGGTTAATACATCCGGAGTGTACTCCAACACCCGCCAGGCCTACTCACGATGTCGTACGGCGAAAGGTCAATGAACAGAAGTTCAGTGCTGTTTTGGGCCGCTACCCAAGGACTGCCATCTTCAACGCGGCTGTGGTAGATTGCAGAAATTGGTTGCGTTGGGGGATTGCGATGCGGGTGTTTATCATTTTTCTTTGTTTGGCCGCCGCCGGAACTACCGGCGCTAAGGAGCAGCCCAAAGGTTGGCCCCCCGCAACGGTTCAAGTTCCCTTGAAGAGCTATGCGGCAAAGCTCGGCGCGAAAGGTTCCCCGGCGCTCGTGGCTGGCGTTCCAACAGAGAACGAAATGGGCCGTGTGATCCCAAACCTTGACCGCTGGGTGAAGAGGAGCAGGGCTGGATTTGCGGGCAAACTCGCGGCGAAGAAGCCGCGGCATGAGATTAGACTAAGCTCCCGGGGAGGACCGAAAGCAAAACGGATTCCTCATTCGCTCGCCGACAAGCCGGATTTGAACCTTATACTCGATACAGGCGGGCATATGGCGAGCATAGAAACCCTGAGTTTTACAAGTGATGGTAGGCAGCTTATCTCGGCTGGGGACGACAAGGTGATCCGTGTGTGGGACATCGTCACGGGCAAGACGATACGGATCATAAGGGGTGCCACCGGACCGGGGAGGATGGGCATGATCAATGCCGTAGCTCTATCCTCTGACAACAAGTGGCTGGCGGCAGCCGGCTGGACCGGGAACCGCATTGCGGACACTGGTGACGTCGCAGGCGGCATTCGCATTTACGATTTCCCCGGCGGGACCCAAGCTAGGCTTCTGCAAGGTCATAAGGGACCCGTGAACTCGCTAGCTTTTTCTCCAGATGGCAAGAAAATAGTTTCGGCCAGCGACGACCACACGGCCATGATCTGGGATTTAGAAGATCACCATGAGCCCTTAATTCTCGAAGGCCATAGCGACACTGTAAATTTGGCAGCTTTCCTCGATCACGGTGCAAGCGTCGTCACAGCAAGTGACGACATGACTTTGAGCTTATGGAATGCCAGTACCGGAAAACTACTTGCCAAAATGCCCGGTCATAATGCCAAGGTCAGAGCGCTCGATGTCTCTCCAGATGGGAACATAGCCTCGGGAGATCAGGCAGGTGTCATTCGTCTTTGGGATGGTAGTAAGGGCAAACCGCAGAAGGTTTTCGCAAAACAAGAAACGGCAGTCGGATCTCTTAGCTTCTCGAAGGACGGACTCCTCCTCGTCTCCTGCCCTGGGGCTGAAACCTGGCCCTATCGCGTTATCGTTTGGGAAGTGGCCAGCGGTCAAAGGATCGCGGAATATGAAAAGCACGACGATATCGTACTGGCCGCGGCCTTTTCGCCCAAGACTCCGGAACTCGTCGCGACGGGAGGCGGCGCCAACAACGAGATTCATCTTTGGGATGCAAGGACAGGTAATACTAAAGCAATCTTGAAGGGCCGGGGCAGTCCTATTTGGGCTGTGGGATTCTCAGCTGATGGAAAAAAAATCGCCTGGGGAAGAACACGGACCAGCCGAGACGATAAAGAGCAAATAAACAATCGCGGCCCTCTGGAGTTCGAACTCACGATTCTGGATAAAGCGGGAGTAATCCGAGGTCCTCAGCCGGTTTCTTCACAGTCCAACTTTGTAAGAGCACAAGAGACCTGGCATGAGTTCTCATTGCGGCGCCCAGATAGCGTATCTCTCGATATTCTGAAGGATGGAATAGTCATCCACACCATTAAGAGAAACGCTGATGAAGGCGATGATTACCAATCTTATAGTTTCTCTCCGGACGGCACCATCATTTCAGGAGGGGGTAACGGAGAGCTAACCGTCTATGATCGTAACGGCATCAAGACCCAGACTCCAGAATTCATCGGACATTTGGATGACGTATGGGCAATCACAACCTCCCCTGATGGACAATATCTCGTTTCTGGCTCCGATGACGAGACGGTTCGGCTCTGGAATCTTAAGACAAGGGAGCTGCTGGTGACGTTGTTCCAAGCCCAGGATGGTGCATGGGTGATGTGGACACCGGAAGGCTTCTATATAGGCTCTAAGGGGACAGCCAGGATCGTGGGCTGGCAGATCAATCAAGGCCCCGATAAGGAAGCCCGCTATGTCACAGCCGCTCAGTTGCGCAAAGTCTTGTTTCGGCCCGATCTCGTCGCGGCCAAAATTGCGGGTGATCCGAATGGTCTCCTGAAATCGGCCGTCGCCAAGCTGAGCATCGAAGAGCTCTTGAAAAGCTCGCTTGCTCCCGAAGTGGTAATCCTCTCGCCTGCTGACGGCAGCATTCTCGGCGATGCAAACGTCTCCGTCAGCGTCCGCGTTTCAGATCAAGGCGGCGGAGTCGGCGTTATACGCTTCAGACTGAATGGGCAGGTGGTCGATTCATTTGTCGCCGGAAAGCCTGGAACCTTCGACCGGCCTCTCGATCTGGGCACCTCTGACACCAAGATCGAGGTGATCGCCGAGGACAAGTCAGGTAAGGTGCAATCGCTTTCCCCGGCGGTCACCGTTCATGCCGACCCGAAGGCGGTCATTGGTGTGCCCGATCTCTATATCCTTGCCATCGCCGCTGACCGCTATCACGAGCAAAGCAAGAGGTTGAACTTCTCAGTGAATGACGCAGACGACCTGTCGAAGATCTTGAAGGAAGCGGGTGCCGGCTTCTACCGCCATCCGCCCATCGTCAAGACACTCTTCGACGACGACGTGACGTCCGCCAATGTCGAGGCCGCCTTCAAGGAACTTTCAGGTGAGGTCAAGGCCACCGATGTGTTCCTGTTCTACATGGCAGGCCATGGCAAGAGTATCGATGGCGATTATCATTTTTTGCCACCTTCCATGGATGGTTTTTCGGATGAGGAGATCAAGACCCAAGGCTTCGGCCCGGCAAAGCTTTCAGCCTGGTTCGAGACCATCAAGGCACAGAAGGCGATCTGGATCTTGGATACTTGTGAGTCAGGCTCCGCCGAAAAGGTATTTGGTGCGCGCGATGCAACGGCTGACAACGCCGCCTATCAGCGCCTGAAGGATGCCACCGGCCGGACTATATTCATGGCCGCGGGCGAACAGCAGATCGCCTTGGAGGGCTATGGCAATCATGGGCTCTTTACCTATGCGCTGCTGGAAGGGTTCGCAAAAGCCGGAGCCGGCGACAAAGTTCAGCTGTTCGACCTCGCCGACTATGTGGAAACTCGCGTTCCGGAGTTGAGCCGCGAACTGAAGGCTTGCGACGCCAAGGGCCCAAGCGAGTATTGCCAAAAGCCCATCGTCCAATTAGGCGAGACGCCCAACTACCCTCTTGCACCGCGCTATCCGAAGGTGCTTGCGATGCTCGGAGAAAAAACTCCCCAGGTCAGCACCAAGCCCACCCATGTGGTGATGCAAGAGACGGCGCTTTTTGCAAGCCGCGGCACGGCACCTAGCCGCCAAATGAGGCCCGGCGAGCAAGTGACCGTAATAAAGACTGATGACAATTTCGCTCAGATTGCCGAGAACGGAAAGCTCCTAGGCTACGTGGATAAGACCAAGCTTCTTAAGCTAATTGATTGACAAACAACATGATCGCAGCTGCTTGGTGAAGCGCCGCTGGAAAGAGTAAAGCATCTACCGCAGGTTCAGCTACTCTGGGGCCTGGCAAGAGCTTTATTAGCTTTTACAATCTCTTCCCATGG
>JBAUNL010000258.1:0-2374 GCA_049579205.1 Rhodomicrobium sp.
CCTCCTACATGCCGCGCGGGACCCAGTGAAAGAATTGAGCTTGTCCGAAACCGCTTCGCGTTGCTAGGCTCGTGCCAGATTCGCTATTCAGCTTGAGGCCGCCTTGTCTCGTGCTTGCTTGATAATCCTATCGTTGGCCTTGCTGACGGCATGCGCCACCGAGCAGCCTCAAGCTGCCGCAAATGCGCAGCAGCCCTTGAACGCGCCCCCTCCAACAAAAAGCATCGGCGACTGTATGCGCGAGTCTTCAGTCGCAAGCGCGTGGTCCTGCGTTTCCAAAGGCCAGACATCCCAATAGCGGGGGGCCCTAGGGTCCAACAGGCAGGGGCGCGACTACTCTGACGCACGCCTCGAATTGTGCCCCTGCAAGCCGTGATCACGGTACTTCCGCATCTCCAGCTTGGCGATCTGGTTCCGATGCACCTCATCGGGACCGTCCGCGATGCGAAGTGTCCGAATCGATGCATAATCGTAGGGCAAGCCGAAATCGTCGCAAATGCCGGCACCGCCATGGGCTTGAATGGCCCAGTCGATCACCTTCAGGGCCATATTCGGAGCGATGACCTTGATCATTGCGATCTCGGCGCGGGCTGCCTTATTGCCAACCGTGTCCATCATATGAGCGGCCTTGAACGTCAGCAGGCGTGCCTGGTCGATCATCATGCGGCTTTCCGCAATGCGCTCCAGCCACACGCTTTGATCGGACACGCGTTTGCCAAAGGCGACACGGCTGTCCAGCCTTCTGCACATGCGTTCAAGCGCCCGCTCCGCCCGCCCGATGGTACGCATGCAATGATGAATACGTCCCGGCCCTAACCTGCCCTGCGCTATCTCGAAGCCACGGCCCTCGCCCAGAAGCACGCTATCGGCTGGGACCCGGACGTTGGTGAAGCTCATCTCGGCGTGGCCGTGCGGTGCATCCAAGTACCCAAAAACCGGCAGCATGCGCACTTTTTCTACGCCTGACGCTTCCACCGGTACGAGAAGCATAGATTGCTGCTTATGGGGATCGGGGTTATCTGGGTCCGTCTTGCCCATGAGGATGAGGATTTTGCAGCGCTTGTCTCCGGCCCCAGAAGTCCACCATTTGCGGCCATTAATGACGTAATCGCCGCCGTCCTTTTCGATGGAAATCGAGATATTAGTGGCGTCGGACGATGCGACATCGGGTTCGGTCATCGCGAAGCCCGAGCGGATTTTGCCTTCGAGAAGGGGCTTCAACCACTTCTCCTGCTGTGCGTGGCTTCCATAGCGCACCAGAACTTCCATGTTGCCGGTGTCGGGCGCGGAGCAGTTGAAGACTTCCGGGCCCCAATGCGAGCGACCCATGATTTCCGCAAGCGGGGCATATTCGAGGTTCGTTAGGCCCGCACCATATTCGCTTTCGGGCAGGAAGAGGTTCCACAGTCCCTCTGCTTTCGCCTTCGCCTTGAGGTCCTCCAGAAGTGCGAGCGGCTCCCATTGGTCGGGTTGCGTCTCCGCCGTGTGATGCAGAGACGCCTCATTTGGATAGACGTGGTCTTCCATGAAGCGCTCCACCCGCGCTTTGTAGTCTCCGGCCTTCGGCGAAAGCTGGAACAGATCATTCATTGGAGTCCCTCCCGATTTTGACACGGCGCCCTGATCTTGGATGGTAGCGCGGCCCTCGTTCAGAGCGTCGGGGCGGCCATCAATGTAAGCTAGCCCGCAGCCTGGGCGATCCGCCATCCTTCTTCCGCCAGCGCGGCAGCAGCCTGACCCGCAAGGCTGGCGCGCTTATCGGCCGCGTTTCCTTGCAGCGAGCGTGCGTACACGCCTTGCGCAATGGAGGCGTAGCGGAAAAAGGACAGCGCAATGAAAAATGTGAGGTCCGGAACATTGTCGCGGCCGGCCCGGTGACAGTAAGCGGCCACAAGCTCGTCCTCGGTGGGGATGCCAAGCGCGGGCAAATCCAGCCCGCGAAGTCCACTCAGGAACTGGTTACGTGCAGGAATGCGGTAGGACATGCACACATAGCCGAGATCCGCGAGAGGGTGCCCGAGCGTAGATAGTTCCCAGTCGAGCACGGCAATGATGTGAGGTTCATCAAGCTCGAACATCATATTGCCGATACGGTAGTCACCATGTGTGATCGCCGCCTCATCGTGTGCGGGAATGCTGGACTTGAGCCAGCCTATCAGCCGGTCCAATGCCTCGATATGTGCGGTTTTGGCAGCTTCATATTGCTCCGACCAACGTTTTAGCTGACGCGCAGCATAGCCTTCAGTGCGCCCATAGTCGCTAAGGCCGACGGCATCGAAGTCGACCTCATGAAGAGCGGCGAGTGTTTCCACGAACGCAACATAGGCCGCTTTGCGATCCATATGGTTGAGTTCAGCCAGCTCGGGTCTCGGAA
>JBAUNL010000259.1:0-29463 GCA_049579205.1 Rhodomicrobium sp.
TCATTGCCTTCCGCGGGCGCTTCGGGCCGCACCTGTCCAAGCGAGGACTGCGTGCCCTCTAGCGCATCGGCCAAAAGCTTCTGCTCCCCCGGCTTCAGCGGCTGAAAGTCTTGCAAAGAAACCATATCCAATACCGCCTGTGTAGGCCCAGCGGCCGCCTCTGGCAGCGCCGGGACTCAATATCACAAGCTGAGCCATTTGGCTTTGCGCAAGAGCCCACATGCGCGGAATAATGACGCAATTGTCATTGCGAAAGCCGCAGCTTATTAAGCCCGATCGCAATGTTCTGGAAGGTTGTGATAAGCTCGTCGGTTGTGGGATTGGCAAAGAACGTGGACGGGTTGCTGGCGCATGTCTGCAAAAGGTTCAAGCCGGTGGCGGAAATGGAAGTGCCGAGCCCGATTGTGTAGATGAGAATGCGGGAATTGCCATTCTGATCCAGGACAGCCTTGATGTTACTGCAGAGCTGCAGCGTTTTCTCCACGAGATTATATTCAGGCTGCGAAAGCGATACGCCATGCGGAACGGAGAGCTTATTCAAGTGAGGTCCGCTGCCGTAGCCGTAGGCGTTATAAACAGATTTGTTGAAGCTGTTCGTGCCGCCGCCTACGTCGTTATCGCCATCCGTCACAAGCACTATGGCCTTGATCGTGGTGGTATTTGAATAGGCGACGCCATCGCCGAAAGGACCATTCGGCGACAGAAGGTGCCACCCCCACATCAGGCCCGAGGGGATAACCGTGTTGCCGTAGGGCGTCATCCCATTGATTTCATTCAGTACCGCTTGCTCGCTGTTTGTCAGCCGAAGGATTTGCTTAACAGGGCAGTAAATATTTGGACCTATGCCGTTGGAAGTATTCGCATTGCCGTTTTGATATTTCGCTACGCACTTCTGATCTGCCTGCTCCTGGGTCTGAGACTTCCCTGTATAACATGAACCGTCGCTTAGATAGTTGTTCGCAAAACTCCCTTGGTCCGGTTCGTCAGGCGCGAAATACGGAGTGAAGAGGGTATCGGGAGTAGCGGCCGCCGGCGATACGTCTTCAACGTCATACGGCTCATTCCGTTGGCGGACGCAACCGCTCCAAGACACGTTTTTCAATTCGCCTTTGCTGTATAGCCAAAGCAGGCCATTGTTGGGGGGAATGCTGAGATTTTCCGTCGTTAGGGATCCAAGACCTGTGGTATCCATCCACGCGGCGGCAGAGTAGGCCGTGCCAACATTTACCGCGGCAGTGAATGGCACAATGCCGATCTTCACATACTTGCCCGTCGGGTCGCTTGCGAAGAGCGTATTCGTCAGCTCAGTCGCGGCAGTGATCAGGCCTTGGATTTTCGTGGTGCTTCCCGCCGTCTGGGACATCGACCCTGTGTTGTCGAGGACAAGCACCAGTTCCAGGTAATTCTGCCCTACGGTGGCCTGGGAGTTGACAGTCGCCGTGAGGGTTTTGTAGCCCGCGATCTGCATGAAGGATGTGTTCATCACTGCCGACGCAGTAACATTAACCGTGGGCGGCGACTGGGTGACAGTAAGGGATGACAGGGTTGCCTGGCTCTGCGTCAAGAAATTCGCGTTCACGAAGGCTTGTGCTTGGGCTTTTGCCTGCGCCGCCGTTAGGCTTGGATTGGCGGCAATATTCAGGGCGGCCGAGTCGACAGCCGCCGAGAGCTGGTCTTTCATGACGAGGAACTGGCCGATATCCACAGCCACGGCCAGCAGAGTAATGAAAGGAACAAGGAGAAACGCAACAAGGTACAGAACAATTCCGCTTTTATCGTGCCCGAACGCGCAAAGTTTTCCCAACATGTTTTTGAACATTGGCCTGGATCCTATGCAACCTGCCCCGAATTGAATAGACTTCCGTCCGTCTGCGGACCATAGCGCTTGCGAGGTTCGGAAATCAATTATTTTGGATTTATCCGGAATAGGGTCAGTACCAGCAAATGCCCGGGCAACGGCAATATTGAAATCTAGTGGGGGTTAAAGACTATGGGGCTGACTCGCAGAAGACTCAGGATCCGAATCACAAAGTGTATGCGTGACAAGCATGGCGTATCGATGCTGGAGTTTGCTATCGTTGCGCTGCCTCTGTTGACATTACTTTTCGGAATATTGGAAGTTGGTTTTGTATTCTGGGGCACATACGAGCTCGACAATGCGACTCTTACCGCATCGCGGCTGATCCGGACTGGTCAGGCTCAGACGAATAATCTCAGCCAAACCTATATCATTGGGCAGATCTGCAACAACGTCGCTCTTCTTACAAATTGCAACAGCAAACTGCGGCTGAACGTGCAGAACTTTCCGGATTTCGCTGCAGTGAAGCCGCCTACTGCAGTGGACGCCAAGGGAAATCTTCTAACGAGCTTCCCGTATAATCCAGGGGCGCCATCCCAGGTCGTCCTTGTAACGAGCTTTTATGAGTGGCCCTTGATCAGTTTCGCCACGTTGGCCGTGTTGAGTAATCTCGCAGATGGAAACCGTCTTCTTCAATCCTCCGCAGTTTTCAAGAACGAGCCATTTCCCCAGACATAGGGCGGATTTTATGCACGAATTTCTTCGAGACCGTCGCGGTTCCATTCTGTTGGAAACAGCCATTGTGCTGCCCGTTCTGGTGCTAATCCTCTTGGGCCTCGCGGAATTTGGTGAGGCTTTCAGCATCAAGCGCCGCAATTCTCAGGTTGCGAGCACTGCCGCCGATCTCGTCGCTCAAGTCTCAAGCGTTGCGACTTCTGATCTCCAGGATATTGCAAGCATTGGAGGAACGATCCTTGCACCGTTCCCTTCCCCTCCGCTCGGTCTGCGCATCAGCAGCGTCATACAGAACGCCAAGAACGCGACCGTACAATGGAGCTATGGTTCTGGTTCATTAAGTGCGGCCGCGAAAGGTTCAGCATATGCTTTGCCCACGGGCCTTATAAATCAGAATCAGACGATCATCGTCGCTCAGACTTCCTACAAATTCGCCCCTACTTTCGGGACTTATCTGCTAGGCGGCGTCACCTTCACGTCCACAGCCTACAACACACCAAGGATCGGCGGTGCGGTGGCTTGCGCGGGGTGCTGAACTTAGCTTGCTAAGAGGTTCGGCACGTTAACAAACACCGCCGGCCTACCATTCTCATGGCTGGGCTTGACCTGGCCATCTATGTCAAATTCTGAAAACGTGGTGTTTTTTCATGGATGGACGCAAACAGGTGACGGCTTCGATTAGTATCAGCGTTCCTAACGAACCTGACCGCTGACAGTCCAGCCGTTTGCAGTTAAAGCCGTACCTTGCTGTGCGCCGCTTTGAGCGCGGATCGGCGTGCTGCTGCTCTCTTCTTTGGCGGTCAGCTTCTTATTTGCAATTTCCAGGTCGACCCACTCGGTGTGCATGACATCCACGCTGCCGTCCTTAATGTGCTCGTTCGGCGATGCCAGCCAGCGGCCGGTAATCGTGGCAGTCTGTGGTGTATTGCGGAAGACATCTGCGCGGGCGATCAGCTCAGGGTCGGGCTGATACCGCGTATTCGAGACAACATGTACGAATTTGTATCCGTCTTGCTCAAGCTCCGTCAGAATGCCGTCGAGCGCTTCCGCGGTGGGTTTCTTGATGTCGTGGAAGAGCACGATGCCTTTTCCGAGCGAGCGCAGCCGGTTTATTACATTGCTGTGAATTCTCGCCGGCGTCCCGCCTGGATCGGTATCGCCGGAAATAACGTCGACGGACCAGACGCTAATGTTCCGGCTGGCGAAGTAGGCCAGTGCGGGAGAGGAATCGCGGAGACCAGGAAAGCGGAAGAATGGGGCAATTGGCTTACCAAGCGCCTGGCTTACTGCTGCAAAGCCCTTTTCGACTTCGAGCTTGATGTCGTCGATGGGCATCTGGTCCATCCCCCGCGGATGAGACCATGTGTGCGAGCCGATCGTGTGGCCTCTACTATCGACTTCCCTAAGAAGCTTGGGATTAGCCTGCGCCATGCGTCCCACTGAGAAGAACGTAGCCTTGACGCAGTGCTTCTGCAGCGTATCCAGCACAAGCTGGGTATTCGCTCCAAGGGGACCGTCATCGAAGGTCAGGACAACCTCGTGATCGCGCAAGTCGAGGGTTCTTAAATGCGATTTGTCCGCCGGATCGTTGAGCGCCTGCCCATAGATGGGGCCGCCTATGGAATCCGCGGCAATGATGCGCGAAAGATGCGTGGTGGCTGGGTCGTAGGCGCAGTCGTAATCGCCGGCGAGCCCCCGCGTCGAGGCCGCTCCAAGGCAAAGGAGGGCAAGGAGGAACCGCAGCATCGGGCACCTACGCTGAATGTCATGCACTGATAATATAGCCTCGAATTAGCTTGTGACGAAGGGCAAAGAGGCCCTTCAGAAAGATTTTAGAAAGCTGTTGATTCCAAGCGACAGCGTCCGTTCTCATATTCGCCCTAGGAGGAAGGCTCCAGCTTCTGCGTCAAATTCTGGAATTCCCGTTTCATGCTTTCGTTCCTGAAAATCTGCTCGAACCCAGGCGCATCAAGGCGATGGAGCGCCTCGAACGAGGTTTTGGCTTCATCCATTAACGACTTCAGCTGAAAGCTTTCCTCAACAGTCTCGTAGGTGTTGTCGGCGACGCGGAGATCGAACAAGGTCTTTTCCCTGCTTTCCATAAGCAGCCGCCGCTGAGTTTGAAGGTAATCCTTATAGAAAACGGAGACTTTCTGCGAAATATCCTGTGCCTTCAGGTTTGCTTCCAACGCCCTTTTCTGATCCTCCCTTGTCTGGGATTCGAGCAGTTGCTTTGTCTCGGCCCCTGTTTTCACGATATTGATCATGATTGTGCTTAGTCTAGGGAGATAAACGGTTTCGATTTTTTCGATTAACAATTCCTGAGCCTCGACCAGCATCGCGAAGAGCGCGGCGTGCATGGCAAAGTACCTGCGCGCCGCCTTCAAGTCTTCATTCGTCTGCTGAACCAGCGTTCCAAGCCGCTGATCGGCAACCTTCGCGACTTCGAAGGCCGTCACGAGTTTCAAGAGATCGCCCCCCAGCACGCTATCGAGAAGGAGATCCAGCTGCTCTTTCGAAAGCTCGACGCCCGCCGAGGCCAGCGCCCTGCCGATGCTAAGCTTAATTCGCGCAATATCCTCTTGCCGTTCCTTAATATCTTGCTGGAGAGCTTCGATGGTTTTGTCGATCGACCCTTGCGTCTCCGTGATTATGCCGGGCATCAGGCCTGATTGGGGTGCCTCAAGCCGCTTCTCGCGCAGCGAGGCAATCCTTTCCTTTTCCGCGGCGATCTTCTCGCGGTGCTTTTTGATATCATCCTGAAGTTTCAGGATCGGAGCGTCAGTGACTATGGCAAGGGCGCTGTCCAATAGCTCCCTAACGGTCTTTTCGCGCTCTTCCCTCGTCTGGGTCCATATTGGCGCAAAAAGAAAGTTGTCGCGGCCAGGAGAGGCTTTTGCAGCCTCGCGTTCGGCTGCTGCGCGCTTCAATATTTTATCGATCGATGACAGCAGGGCCTGGGATTGAAGGCCGCTTGTATCGAGAACGCCTTGCGATTCTGGGGAGGTGCCTTGAGTCTGCGGAGCTGTTGCCGGGGTGGGATCTCCCCCATGCGAGGCGAATGTTTGGGAAGCGATTGCCACAAGGACAAACCAGGCCAGCCCTTGGACACTTTTCGAAGTCATGATGCTTCCGCTTCTCAGCGCCTTGCCACGATAGATATAAAGAGGAAATCGCCGTTTCCAATCTAGTAACTCGACTTAAAGTGCAAAGTGCGGGAAGGGACCCACGCAATTAATGCGTGTATCTCCCTCCAACTAGCTGATCATAGTAGGTTTTCTCTGGAGCATGCGAAGTTAAGGATTGCTGCCTTGAGGATAATTTCTTAGAAAACTTTACTGGCAATTTTCCAGTTAGAGTTGCTTTTTCGGTTGCAGCCGTGCTGAGTGGGCTATAACCAAGCAGGCGGGGCAGTTGTGGATATTTTCGCCCGTAAGGGCTCTAACGAGTAAGAGCGTCGTGCGCATGCCCACCGGCTCAGCTGTCATTACCGATCAGGTTGCCAATCTCGATGAGAACAACCTAAAGGCACAAAAAGAGAAAGTGTGGGGCTTGCGGAAGCGGCTGCACGCCCGCGAGGCTTTCCTGCTTCCAGAGGTGTGGGACCTGGTATCAGCCCGTATTGTGGAAGAGGCAGGTTTCGGCTTGATCGGTATCTCATCCGAAGCCCTGGCATGGACCCGGGCGCTCAAGCGAACAGATCGTGTGGCTCCCGAAGTGCTGGTTGAGACCGCAAAAAGGATCTGCGGCAGTGCCAAAGTTCCCGTTGTCGCCGATCTCGAGGGAATAGCGGGCCGGCCGTTGGAAGAGATTGGACAGTCAACCCAGGAGATTATCCGCGCAGGCTGTATCGGTATTGCAATTGGCGACGGGGGGCGGGGCGGCGCCCATGGCATTGTGCCCGCCAAGGAGATGGCGGCTGCGATCCAAGCTGTGAAGACGGCTGCCCTTGAAACCAAGCTCCCGGTGGTCATCATGGCCCGTACGGAGGCTTTTCTACTCGACCCGCCGCCGCAGTCACCCTTCGAGACCGCCGTAGAACGAGCCGAGGTTTATTTCGCCGCGGGCGCGGATTGCATCTCCGTACCCGGCGCCCATCACATTCAAATCGTAGAAAGGCTTTCCAATAACATTGGCGGCCCTTTATGCGTGACGGTCGGGATCACGCCAGCGCCTGGGCTTAGCGACTTCGCCGGCGCCGGTGCCGCGTGCGTCGCTTTGGGGACCGTGTTGCTCCGGACCTCTCTGGGGACACTGCGCATGAAAGCGGAAGAAGTCCTGGCTTTTGGCCACTTCAATGGTCTCGACAAGGCAATCACTGAAGAATATTTGGAATCGCTTCTGACTTGAACGTTAGTCATTGCGGATACTTGGATTGCGATAATGTTCTACATATCCAAGATCCTTTGGGGGTTCTTGCAGCCGTCTGCCTTGATCGGGCTTCTGCTTGTGGCGGGCCCGATCCTCGCGGCATTTGGAAGAAAGCGCGCCGGTATCCGGCTGCTGGCCGCGGGCGCCTTTCTTTATACCTTGTTCGGGTTCTTTCCATTGGGGAATTGGCTGCTGATCGCTCTGGAAACCAGAGCAGGCATAGCAGCGGAAAGCAGCCTCGCTGGTGCTTCGGGCATCATCGTGCTTGGCGGCGCCGTCGGGCAGCCTCCGCCTAGTGGGACTAGCGTTACGCATTTGAATGATGCCGCCGATCGCATGGTCGCCGCCTTGGTGCTCGCAGCGAAATACCCTGCAATGCCGGTGATTTTCACGGGCGGGAGAGTATATCTTTTTGAGGGAGCGGAGGGAGACGCGGAGGCGGTCCTTGCTACCAAGTTTTTCGAACAATTCGGCATTAAGCCGCCCCGCCTGCAGCTCGAATCCATGTCGCGCAACACGCACGAAAATGCGGTGCTAACCGCCAATCTTCTGCGGCCGACTCCCGGTCAAAATTGGATACTCGTGACATCGGCTTACCACATGCAGCGGGCGAAAGGGCTCTTCCAGGCGCAGGGCTTCCGGATTCTGCCCTGGCCGGTGGATTTCAAGACCAAGGGCACGAGAGACATGTGGCGTTTCTTTCCTGAGCCCGCCGAAGGCCTGCGCAGAACCGACTACTCCATCAAGGAGTGGGTGGGTTTCCTCGTTTCCTGGTTGCGCGGTGAAATACGCTAAATGCTGTCCCTGGACGAACAAGCCTGCGCAAGAACAAAGAGGAGTTAGTCATGCCTTCTGACACGTGTGACCACGATCATGTTGAGCTGACTGTTTCGAGGCGGGATTTGCTCTGTGCCGGTGGCGCCGGGTTCGTCACCGCTCTGATCGGGACTCTCGTGGGCAGTTCGCAAACGGCAAAAGCCGAACCGCTCGGTTTGAAAGCCCCCGAAGTCGATTGGCTGGCGGTCCGCATCGTGACCGATACCCATGTCGATCAATATATGCCTGGCTTCAAGCACAACGGCTTTGCTGTCGAACGAAAGGGCGCCAACCTAAGCCCCGACGCGCCTCCCAGCGCCACACTTATTGGTGAATGGGGACTTTCGATGCATGCGGAGTCGCGGGTCGGCGCCGAGACTCGGAACATCCTCATCGATTTCGGCTACACGCCCGGGACTCTGCTGAACAATCTGTCAATATTGAAGATCGAGCCAGGCAACTTCGATGCGCTTGTTTTAAGCCATGGCCACTTCGATCATTTCGGCGGTCTCGCCGGCTTCCTGGATGCGAACAAGGGCAAGCTCAAGAAGAGGCTTCCATTCTTTGTTGGCGGCGAAGACTGCTTCTGTACGCGGGAAACCTCTCTCGGCCAATTTGGCGCGCCTGATCGCAAGGCCATTACGGATGCGGACCTGCTGCTCATGATGTCGGAGGGTCCTGCCCTTGTTGCCGGTCATGCATTCTCTACCGGGAGGATACCGCAAGTCAGTTCGGAGAAACCGCTTCGGGCGACGAAGGAGAAAGTCGGCATCGTCAACGGCTATGGATGTTTCCCCGATAAAATGCCGGCGGCGAAGAATACCGGAACCTTTATCCCGGATGATTTCGAGCACGAGATCGCCACGAACTTCGTCGTGAAGGGCAAGGGGCTGGTTATCTTGACCTCTTGCAGTCATCGCGGCGTCATTAACTCAATCAGGCAGGCTCAGGCTGCGTCGGGCGTCCAGAAAGTCCACGCCGTTATCGGAGGTTTCCATATCGTTCCGCCGCTCGATGACACTTACATCCGGGATGTGCTCGCGACGATGAAAGAGATAAATCCGGATTATTTGATCCCCAGTCATTGCTCCGGCGAGAGATTTTACGATCTCGCCCGGGCAGAGCTTGGCGAAAAAGTCATCCACTCCACGGTCGGAAGCCGGATTGTCTTCGAAGCCTGAAGTATCGCTTACGCCTGTCTTTTCCAAGCTCCGGCCGCGTCCTGCCGCCAATAGCTGACTTCGGAGCTGTTTGCCTTTGCGCTCCGCCATTCGTCCCGGGCCAAAGCCTTCGCTTCCTCGTCCGCGCCATCGAAAAGGCGGATGACCCGCACGAAGCGGTGCGGCTCACGCTCGGCCGCCGTCTCAAGCAGGAACAACACATGAGCGCCGTTTGGACATGAATCATCGAGCGTAAGAAAAACGGGCTGACGCTCCGCATGCCCTTCCCGTGCCGTGCCATGGGCAAGAAAACTATCGTCGCGGTAAGTCCAAAGAGCGGTGTCGATCGTGTCCATTCTTTCGGCGCTGGAAAAACGCAAGCAGGCGCGCCAACCACGGCTTAAAGTCTTTTCGACCAACACAGGGAGAACCACATGCAGCGGCTGGCTCTCAAGATGGTAGAACCAGAATTCTGGCGCCGTCATTTCTTGCCTTCAGATTGATCGGCATAGGGATTTCTTGTTTTGCGCAAATGCAGGCGCACAGGAGTGGGACCCAAGCCGAAGGTCTTTTTCAGGTCATTGGCCAGGTACCGCAGGTAGGACTCCGGCAGCGCCTCGGGCCGCTGGGAAAAGATGACGAAGGATGGGGGGCGGGCGTTCGCCTGGGTAATATAGCGTAGCTTGATGCGGCGCCCGGATACCGCGGGCGGCTGGTGGCGCTCCAGCGCATCGGCGAACCAGCGGTTAAGCTCCGCGGTAGGAATGCGCTTGTTCCATGCGTCGTAGACCGTGAAGGCAGCCTTCATCACCTTATCCAGCCCCTGGCCGGATATCGCGCTCACCGGCACGAGCGGAGCCCCGGCAAGCTGAGGGAGCATGGTCTGGGCCGCTTTCCGAAGATGCGAGAGGCGGCTCTGCGGGTCGCTCACAAGGTCCCATTTGTTGATTGCGAAAACGAGGCCACGTCCCTCGCGCTCGACAAGATCGGCGATTGTGAGATCCTGCTTCTCAAACGGCGCTTCGGCATCGAGAAGAAGAATAACCACTTCCGCGAAGCGGATCGCGCGCAAGGCATCGCCTACAGAAAGGGCCTCCGGCTTTTCCTCGATGCGCGACTTTCTGCGCAAGCCCGCGGTATCGAAAAGCCTGACGCGCTTGCCGTGCCATTCAAGCTCGGCGGCAATGCTATCCCGGGTGAGGCCGGCCTCGGGGCCCGTAATCATGCGCTCCTCGCCGAGGAGTGCATTGGCGAGCGTCGATTTCCCCGAATTTGGCCGCCCAGCAATTGCAATCTTGAGCGCGCGCTCTTGCGCGTTCTCGTCCTCCGCCGTTGTTTCCTCGCCGGCAGCAGGGCTGGCTTCGCTTAAAGCGTCGAGCCGGTCCGAGATCTCCGATAACAGATCCCCAATGCCCAAGGCATGTTCGGCGGAAAGCGCGAGCGGCTCTCCAAGACCGAGTTCAAAAGCCTCATAGAGACCCGCCTCGCTTGCGCGGCTTTCGCTCTTGTTCGCGGCTAGAATATAAGGCTTCCCGGAAGACCGGACGAGCTTGGAGATAGTCGTGTCCGCAGGTGCGGGGCCTGTTCTGGCGTCAATGAGGAAGATGATCAGGTCGGCGGCCGCGATAGCATGCTCGGACTGGTCGCGCATACGCGCCGCGACGCTTCCTGGTTCGGCATCTTCAAGCCCCGCAGTGTCGGTTAGGGCAACATCGTGCTTTCCGATGCGGACGTGCGTTTCCTTGCGGTCGCGGGTAAGTCCCGGCGTATCGTCCACAAGGGCGAGGCGCTTGCCGGCTAGCCGGTTGAATAAGGTTGATTTCCCGGCATTGGGACGGCCTATGATTGCAACGGTGTAGGCCATCATTGGCTCGGATTGTTATAGCGTCCTGAAGGGCGCAATCCGCGCCCTAGTTCATTGCTATAAGTTTGGCTTTATCGGTCATGACGTAAAGCCTTCCTTCTGCGACGACAGGCGTAATCAACACGGGCGTTCCGATATCCGTTTGCGTCGCAATGGAGCCTGTTACTGCGTCTACGCCAATAAGGAGCCCCTTCGCTGAAGCAAGCCACAAACGGCCACCTGCGAGCACGGGACCGCTCCACCGGGCATCGCCCGGCAGTGCCATGACCCATCGCGCTTTGCCGTCCTTCCGGCTAAGTGCGACAAGCTTGCCAGTGGTATCCACGGCGAAGACCGTATCGCCTGCAACCCACGGACTTTGAGAACCCCTGATTTCGCGAGTCCAGATCCGCTCGCCCTTCTCACGCGAGGTCGCGATCAATTGGCCACCGAGGCTCATGGCAAAGACTGCGTCGCGGTCAACGACGGGGCGCGCAGCTTCGCCGATTGCGGTCGCGGAATTGTTGATGTTGCCCCTGGCCAGCGTCTCAGTCCATTTTGGTTTGCCGCTCCTGATGTCGATGGCCGTGATTTCTCCAGACGGGAATGGGACATAAACGAGGTTGCCGGCCACGGCTGGGCTCGCGCTCGTAAGCACGGCTGCATTTTCAGGCAGCCCCTTCTGCGTCCAAAGCATAGAGCCATCGGCGGCGTTGAAACAGTAGAGCTCGCTCTCGGAGTTCACGACGAAGACCCGGCCTTCAGCCGCGGTCGGCGCTTCGCGGATGGGTATTTCCAGCTTCTTTGTCCAAACCGGCTGGCCTGAATTGGCGTCTAGCGCAACGACTGTCCCGTAGCCCGTGGCGGCGAATAGCTTGCCGCTATCCGCTGCGAGCCCGCCGCCGAAGCCCGCGCGCTCCATGTTATTGGAATTGAAGGGGTGCAAATAATTGAAACGCGCTTTGGTACCTGGAATGGTAGGCACCGACCAAAGCGTCTGCCCGTTGGCAACCGATAGTGCGCGGATGGTCCCTTCCGCGTCCATGGTGAAGATCTTATTGTCATAGACGATCGGAATTGCGGTAAGCCGCATCCGCTTCGATGAACCTTCACCTGCATTCGCGGTCCAGACAGTCCGCAGCGTCTCACCGACCACCAAATGTCCGGGGGCATTGGTGGCGACACCGCCCGGCTGGCTCCAGGATGCATTCGCTATAGGCGGAGGCAGCACAATCGGGCCGGGAGCCTCAGCTCCGGAAATGGCACCCTTCTCGTCGGCTTTTAAGACTGAAATCCTGCGTCCGGGCAGTGGCTCCTGCTTTTTGTCGAAAACCCCCGTAACCGACGACAGTCCGGGGATGCTAGCGTCTCCCAACCCCATGGATTCGCACGCCCCGAGTGCTAATCCCGCCACCGCAAGAAGTGGAAATGAATAAAACAGCAAGAACCGGCCCGCCGGGCCTCGATCATTGCGTCTTCGCATCATTCGCCGCGTCCTTTTTCCCCGTTAACTCAGCCTCCGCTGTCTTCGGCTTTTCAAGAAGCAGCTGTAACATTATCTCGGCCCGCTGGCGCATCCCTTGCGGGGCCTCTCCATCACTGACGATCTCGCCAAACAGACGCTGGGCATCTGCCTTCTTGCCTACCTTGTAGGCTGCAAGGCCAAGCACCTCCTTGGCAGAGAATCGCCACGGACTCGTTCCGGAACGATAGGCATCCAGTTGTTTCGCGAGCGACTCGTAACTTTCCTTGTCCACAGATAGAGCAGCGAATTGAATGCGGGCGAAATCCCTGAAGCTTTCAGGGGCGGCACTGTCGTCTGCAATGCTGTGATAGGTGGCGCGGGCAGCATCCAGGTCCTTGTTCGCGGCCTCGTCTGCTGCTTCCTGCAATCGGGCAAGAACCTTGTATTGACCCGGACCTTTGGTGGCAATCGAGGCTAGCGCCTTCTGCGCGTCCTCCTTCTTGCCTGCGTCGGCGAGTATCAAAGCATTGGTGAATGCGTCGCCGCCAGAGGCCGCCCGATCCGCCCGGCGATGCTGTTCGACCGTGTATCCGAGGGTCAGAGCGATAATAATGAAGGCGCCCGCAATCAAATAAGCGCCGTAAGTCTTAAAGAACTTAATGGCCTGATCGCGGCGATAGTCTTCATCGACCTCCCGGAAAAAGCTTTCGTCGTTATGGGTCATTTGGCTGTTGCCTTAGCTTCAGTGATTGTTTTGCAACAGATGGGGCACCCGCCGCCTGCTGCAAGTGAAACCGACGCTTCGAATCAGCGGCAGCTTTCTCCTTGAAGCTAAACGGTCAACTGGGCTTCCTTTTGGACATTTTCGTGACCCGTGGCCTCGCCTCCTCCTCTTTGAGCATGGCGTAAACGTGATCCGAGCCCGGAAATTGCGCGCTCCTCACTTCGGCCGCATACTCCCTCACTGCCGATTCGATGGCTTGGCCCAATTCGGCGAATTTTTTGACAAAGCGCGGGACCGTAGGCGAGAGACCGAGCATATCCTCCAGCACAAGGATTTGCCCGTCGCATTCCGCGGAGGCGCCGATGCCTATGGTCGGTATCGGCACAGAGCGCGTTATCTTGGCCGCCAGCAATTCCGCCATCCCTTCAAGAACAATTGCGAAAGCGCCCGCGTCCGCCACGGCCGACGCGTCCGCCTCGATCGCCGCCCATTCTTCCACGCGCCGCCCCTGTGTCTTGAACCCACCCATCATGTTCACGGATTGAGGCGTGAGGCCGACATGACCCATCACAGGAATACCGCGCTCCGTTAGATAGTTTATGGTTTCGGCCATACGCCGGCCGCCTTCGAGCTTGATCGCGCCACACCCGGTCTCCTTCATGATGCGCGCTGCATTGCGGAATGCAATGGAGGGAGATTCCTCATAAGAGCCGAATGGCATGTCGACGACGACGAGAGCATGCCTGGAGCCGCGCACGACTGCCGCACCATGCATGATCATCAGCTCAAGAGGCACGGGAATCGTCGATTCATGGCCGTGCATGACCATTCCGAGCGAGTCGCCGACAAGCAGGAAATCGACATGGGGATCGATAATCCTCGCCGTGTGCGAATGATAGGCGGTGAGTGCGACAATCTTTGCACGGCCTTTACGGGCCTTGATGGCGGGCGCCGTTACCCGGCGCGTTTCTAAATGTTGTGACATAAGCTGGTCCTCAAACGGGGAGCTTTGTCATAGCGAAAATAGTCTCGGCAGGGAATATACATTCCGCCATTGTCGGGGGGCTTTTCGCGCAGCTAAAACTTATGGAAAATTAACTTTGGTTCACGAAACCAGGCGCAATTCCTGTCAAATTTAGAAAATTTGAGGCTTTTTCGCAGATGATGCGAGCTAGAGGTGCCTCATGACGAAACGCTTCCTTGTTTTGCTTATCTTGCCACTCGTTCATGCTTTTTTTGGACTCGGCGCGTGCACCGCTAGAGCCGCACCTTCCCCTCCAGCCTTTACGATCGCCCCAGCCAGCCGGCCCGGGCACGTTTTGGCAGGCTACGATGGCTGCGGCTGGGATTATCACTGTCCGCCGCGTCCGGATTACCGGCACCGCTTCCGTCACCGGAATGGGCAAACCTACATTCGCAGCAATTACGGCACGGTGAACGTGTATGTAAATGGCGGTAGACGGGAAACCGGCCCAAATAGGGCCGAGTGGGATTGTTGCGAACCTGGGCCGCGCGTCCCTGGCGCCGAGGCGGAGGATGGCGGGTATGATCGCAGTTGCGGTGGCTATCCTTGCCGGGAAGACTGCGGACCGTTCTGCTGGATGCACCGCTTCCGGAAGGGCTATTGCGGCCATGGCTGCGAAGCCTACCGCAAAAGGGTGCATTTTGAGCGGGCCGAGCGCGTGGTCGAATATCCGCGCCCCATCTACTATCGTGACCCCTCGCCCGCACCGCGGTCTTACCGCCCGCCGGAGCCTGATCTGCCAGAAACGCGATATCGATCGGAAGAGCCCTATCCGCCGATAAGACGCGATTCCGCTCCGAGAGAGCGCTTCGAAGGGCCAAAATATCCGGCCGATTGCAGTTATGGCGGATGCTGAGCCGGCGAGGGCACTGCTTGCGGAAAGACGAGCCACTAGCGCGGCCGCACTGCAATCTCCGGTTTGATCACGATCACGGTCAGGCGGCCGAGGAGGCAGATCTGATTGTCGATTTCACGCAGTGCAGCCTGGCGGCTAACAAAGGTCCCTCCAATGCAGCCGTCGCTGCTGCTTAGGGTACAGTTGCCTGTTTCGTTCATCTGGATGGAAAGGACGACGGGTTTGCCGGAGTCTTCGGCTTCATCGCTCGCGTAGTTCACAATGGCAATCTCCAAGGACCCGCACTCAAGCTGAGCGCGCAAGGGAGTTGATCGCTTCGGCATATAAAATCCATATCTATTCCGGCATTCTATCACAGTGAGTTCTTAGCAAAACTTGAACCCAGCTACTGTAAAGCCGCAGATATATATGAAATTCCTATATCGCACCTCAGCTCTTTACATTGCTTTTATATGACAATCATATGAATTAGCAGGCTCGCCAGACAGATATGGCAGCTGACTACCTTTGATACTCGTTCACGGAGATGGGCTTTGGCCGTACGGGTTGTCGTATGTCAATGCGCGCAGGGGAAGCCGCTCATAATCTTTGAAGCAGCTCATAATCTCTAATGTTTAGCAGCCAAAGGGGCCGAAGATGCTTGATGCAGCAATGATAGCCATTGGTACAGCCTTCTTTGCCGCTGCCGTTGCTTATGCAATGGCTTGCGACCGATTGTGAGGAGATCATGTCCACCGATTTCATTCTCGCGGGCATCGTGACCGTGCTTTTGCTCGTCTATCTCATCTACGCTCTCATCCGTCCCGAGCGGTTCTAAGGAGCAATCCTCATGACATTTTTGGGCTGGGCACAGATCGCCCTTTTTGCCGCCATCGTTGTGCGTATTGCGAAGCCCTTCGGTGGGTACATGACTTCAGTGTTTAACGGCGAGCGAACGCTGCTGTCGCCCATTTTGCGTCCGGTAGAGGCAGGACTTTACCGCATAAGCGGCATCGATGAGAGGCAGGAACAAAGCTGGCTGACATATGCGATTGCGATGCTTCTGTTCAGCCTCGCAGGCTTTTTGCTTCTTTATGCTCTGCAGCGTTTGCAGGGTTACCTGCCATTCAATCCAGAAGGGCAGGCGGCGGTCGCCCCCGATTCGGCGTTCAATACCTCGGTCAGCTTCGTCACCAATACAAACTGGCAATCCTATACGCCCGAGACGACGATGAGCTACCTCGTCCAGATGGCAGGGCTGACCGTGCACAATTTCCTTTCCGGGGCGACCGGCATCGCGCTTGCGATCGCGCTTATCCGCGGCTTCGCACGCCGCTCGTCCAACACGATCGGCAATTTCTGGGTCGATATGACCCGCTGCACGCTTTATGTGCTCCTGCCGGTCTCCGTCATTGTTGGGCTATTCTTCGTCTGGCAAGGGGTGCCGCAAAACCTGAATGCCTACACCGAAGCGGCAACTCTCGAGGGAGCGAAGCAAGTCATCGCCCAAGGCCCCGTCGCCTCTCAGGAAGTCATTAAGATGTTCGGCACCAATGGTGGCGGCTTCTTCAACGCGAACTCGGCGCATCCTTTTGAGAACCCGAACGCGTTCACAGACTTTGTGCAGCTCCTTCTCATTTTTTCCATCGGGGCGGCGCTCACCAACGTTTTCGGGCGCATGGTTGGGGATCAAAGGCAGGGCTGGGCCATTTTTGCGGTGATGGGCCTGTTGTTCCTTGGCGGCGTCGCGCTCTGCTATTCCGCTGAGGGGAACGGCAATCCCGCCTTCGCCGCGCTAGGCGTCGACCAAACGCCAAACGATCTTCAGGCTGGCGGTAATATGGAAGGAAAAGAGACCCGCTTCGGCATCGCTGACTCTGCTCTTTTTGCGACCGTGACCACGGATGCCTCATGCGGCGCCGTCAACACAATGCACGATAGCCTCACGCCCCTCGGCGGCATGGTTCCGCTCGTCAATATCCTGCTGGGCGAAATCATTTTCGGCGGCGTGGGCTCAGGCCTCTATGGAATGCTGCTATTCGCGATCCTGGCCGTTTTCATTGCCGGACTGATGGTGGGGCGCACGCCGGAGTACCTTGGTAAGAAGATCGAGGCGAAGGAGGTCAAGATGGCGATGCTCGCGATCCTGATACTGCCTTTGTCGATCCTCGGCTTCAGCGCGATTGCCACAGTGGTGAAGGATGGGCTCGACGGAATCGCAAATCAGGGGCCGCACGGCTTCAGCGAAATACTCTATGCATACACCTCGGCCACCGGCAATAATGGCAGCGCCTTCGCAGGCCTCTCCGCCAACACGATGTTCTACAACACGACGCTCGGCTTCGCGATGCTGATTGGCCGGTTCCTGATGATCATTCCGGCGCTCGCCATCGCCGGGTCTCTCGCCAGGAAGAAGACCTTGCCGCCGTCTGCCGGGACGTTCCCGACTTACGGGATGCAGTTTGTCCTGCTCCTTACCGGCGTGATCCTGATTGTTGGAGGTTTGACTTACTTTCCGGCGATCTCGCTTGGGCCTGCCGTGGAGCAGCTCGCGATGACCTCCGGAATAACTTTCTAGCTCAAGAGAGCGATACCAATGCCTGTTTCACACACCAGCAAACGGCCAGTAACGGCGACGATTACGGATCCCAAGATCCTAATCCCTGCAATCGGCGCCTCGTTCCGGAAGCTCGATCCAAGGGCGCTTGCGAAGAACCCTGTCATGTTCGTCGTCGAAATTGTGGCGACGCTAACGACTGTGCTCTTCATCCGCGATGTCATCAACGGCACCGGCGAGCATTATGGCTTCTCGCTTCAGATAATACTTTGGCTCTGGTTCACGGTCCTGTTCGCGAACTTCGCGGAGGCGGTGGCGGAAGGCCGCGGCAAGGCTCAGGCCGCAACACTCCGCGCGACGAAGACGGATGTTCTCGCCAAGAAGCTGTTGGATGCGCGCGACCGCACCAAGTTCAAGCTGGTGCCCGCCGTTGAGCTCAAGCAAGGCGATCTGGTTTATGTCGAGGCCGGTGATCTCATTCCCTCGGACGGCGAGGTGATCGAGGGCGTTGCGTCGGTTAACGAGGCCGCAATCACCGGTGAATCCGCGCCCGTTATCCGCGAGTCAGGGGGCGACCGGTCTGCCGTCACAGGCGGGACGCAGGTCATCTCGGACTGGATTGTGGTGCGCATTACCGCTGCCCAGGGCTCGACATTCCTGGACCGCATGATCGGGCTTGTGGAGGGCGCCGAGCGCCAGAAAACGCCCAATGAGATTGCGCTGAACATTCTGCTTGCGGGCATGACGATCATATTTGTCTTTGCCGTCGCAAGCATTCCGAGCTTCGCGCACTATGCCGGGGGCGAAATCCCGGTGCTGGTGCTGGTGGCGCTGTTCGTGACGCTGATCCCGACCACCATCGGAGCACTGCTCTCGGCGATCGGCATCGCCGGCATGGACCGGCTTGTGCGCTTCAATGTCCTCGCGATGTCGGGGCGTGCCGTCGAGGCCGCAGGCGACGTCGATACGCTTCTTCTTGATAAAACCGGTACGATCACTCTTGGCAACCGCCAAGCGACCGAGTTCATCCCGCTTCCGGGCATCAGTGAATTCCAGCTCGCGGACGCTGCGCAGCTTGCTTCGCTCTCGGACGAGACGCCGGAAGGCCGCTCGATCGTCGTTCTGGCAAAGGAGCGCTACAGCATAAGGGGCCGGGATATGGCTCCCCTTGACGCCCATTTCATCCCGTTTTCTGCCCAGACGCGAATTAGCGGCATCGACATCGAGGGTGACCAAATCCGCAAAGGTGCGGTGGATGCAGTCGTCAAATACATCCGGCAGGTTTCGGGTAACCCCAATATGCCGATGCCGCGTGAGTTGGAGCGCGCTTCGGAGACGATTTCCAAGTCTGGCGGGACGCCGCTCGCTGTGGCCCGCCATGGGCGCCTTCTTGGACTCGTACACCTCAAAGACATCGTGAAGGGTGGCATCCGTGAGCGCTTCGCGGAGCTGCGCCGCATGGGCATCCGCACAGTCATGATCACCGGCGACAATCCGCTCACCGCCGCGGCTATTGCCGCGGAGGCAGGGGTGGACGATTTTCTCGCCCAGGCCACGCCCGAGAACAAGCTGCAGCTCATTCGTGACGAGCAAGCCAAGGGAAAGCTCGTCGCGATGTGCGGGGACGGCACGAACGACGCTCCGGCGCTGGCTCAGGCCGACGTTGGCGTCGCCATGAATACCGGCACCATGGCTGCACGCGAAGCAGGCAACATGATCGACCTCGATAGCGATCCGACCAAATTGATCGAAATCGTCGAGATCGGAAAGCAGCTCCTCATTACCCGGGGCGCGCTCACTACCTTCTCCATCGCGAACGACGTGGCCAAATACTTTGCCATCATCCCGGCCATGTTCGCTGTGTTCTACAAAACCGCAGATGGAAAAGGCCTACTTGATGCACTCAATATCATGGGCCTCGCTACTCCCACGAGCGCGATCCTGTCCGCGATTATCTTCAACGCGCTCATAATCGTTGCGCTCATTCCACTCGCGCTGCGCGGCGTCACCTACAAGCCGCTCGGAGCCTCGAAAATTCTGACCCGCAATCTGCTGATTTACGGCCTCGGCGGCCTTGCCGTGCCCTTCATCGGGATCAAGCTCATTGACCTCGCCGTCTCCGCCATCGGCCTCGCTTGAGGAACAAGTCCATGTTGAAACAAATCCGTCCAGCCATCGTCATGGTCGTCGCACTGACCGTTCTCACCGGGCTAGCCTACCCGCTCGCAATGACGGGAATTGCCCAGCTCGCGTTCCCCCGCCAGGCGAACGGCAGCCTAATCGTTCGCGATGGGAAGGTGATCGGCTCCGAATTGATTGGGCAGGAATTCAAGGAAGCCCGTTACTTCCATGGCCGACCTTCAGCCACCACCAAGCCCGATTCGAACGATTCCTCAAAGACCGTTCCAGACCCTTATAACGCCGCCAATTCGGGCGGCTCGAACCTGGGCCCTACATCCAAAGCGCTGGTCGACAGGGTTAAGGACGATGTAAAAAAACTGAAGGAGGAGAATCCCAACGCTCTTGTGCCCGTCGATCTTGTGACCACATCAGCCAGTGGGCTCGACCCCGATATTTCCCCGGCAGCTGCCCTGTTCCAGGTCCCGCGCGTTGCAAAAGCAAGGGGCATGCAGCAAAGCCGCCTCCGCGACATCGTGGAGGATAGTGTGGAAGGCCGTTTTCTCGGCTTCATGGGGGAGCCCCGCGTCAACGTCCTCAAGCTGAACTTGAGACTTGACGCAGAGTACCCGTCAGGCGCAAGTCATTAGAACCTGTGCTTGAGCCGGGTAGGCTGCTTAGGAATGGAGTCCCCGGCATCGTTGTAGCGGAAAAGCCGCAGACAAGCCCTGCCCGGCAAGGCTGTACTGGTGAAACTATGCGTATTTCTGAACTGATCCCGCCGGCGGCCATCGCTGTTGGCGTACAAATCGATGGAAAGGCTCAAGCCCTGAAGCTTGCGGCGTCGTCGCTGGGAGCCCGGAGCGGCCTTGACCCTGAGCGTGTACGCCAAGCGCTAGCTGCGCGGGAAGCTCTGGGTTCGACAGGGATTGGACATGGCGTGGCATTGCCACATGTTTGCTTCCAGGAATTAGACCGCTCATATGCGCTGCTGCAAACATTGGCGATCCCGATCGACTTTGACTCCATCGACGACCAGCCTGTGGACATAATCTGTACGATTATTAGCCCAGCCAGCGCCGCCGGCGGCGGCTCGCTAACGTGTCTCGCGGCCGTCGCACGCGTTTTGCGGGATAGCGACCGCGCCGAAGCGATAAGAAAAGCAAATAGTTCTTGGGCCGTTTATGATATTATCTCCGAGCCGGCTACGTCGCCGGCCCGTATCGCAAGCTAAGAGGAATGCCGGAAAGCGACACGATAAGACGGCCGTCGCCGGATGCACTGCTGGTCGAGGCCAAGAAGGAAGACAGGAGCCGGGGACGTTTAAAAGTCTTCCTTGGCGCTGCACCCGGCGTCGGCAAAACCTATGAGATGCTGCTTTCGGCGAAAGCGAAGCTTCTCGAAGGCGCTGATGTCGCCGTCGGAGTCGTCGAGACGCATGGCCGGGCAGAGACGCAATCCCTGCTTTATGGGTTTGAAATCGTCCCTCGCGCCAAGATCGACTACCACGGACGCGTCCTTGAAGAGATGGACCTGGATGCGCTTCTGAGACGGCATCCGCAGATAGCGCTAGTGGATGAGCTGGCCCATACAAATGCCCCGGGAAGCCGTCACCCCAAGCGTTATTTGGATGTGGAGGAGTTGCTCGCGGCGGGGATTGATGTCTATACGACGCTGAATATCCAGCATGTCGAAAGCTTGAATGACGTAGTGGCCCAGATCACCCGAATCCGGGTCCGTGAAACGGTCCCGGATTCGATCCTCGATCAGGCTGATGACATCGAGGTAGTGGATCTGACCCCAGACGAACTCATCCAGCGGTTGCGGGAGGGTAAGGTCTATGTACCGAAGCAGGCGGAGCGCGCCCTCAACCATTACTTCTCACCGGGTAATCTGACTGCGCTGCGCGAACTCGCCCTGCGGCGCACCGCTCAGCGGGTGGACGAGCAGCTTCTCACGCATATGCGCGCGCATGCCATTGCGGGCCCTTGGCCCGCTGGCGAACGGCTTCTCGTCTGCATCAGCGAGGACAAAAGATCTGCGGGGCTCGTCCGCTATGGAAAACGGCTGGCCGACAGGCTCCACGCGCCATGGGCAGCGATCTACGTCGAAACACAGCGTAGCCATAATCTCACCGAGGTGCAGCGCGACCGCATTGCCGATACGCTCCGCCTGGCCGAAAAGCTCCAAGGCGAGGCCGTAACGATCCCGAGCGGAGGGAATATCGCCGACGACATACTGGCCTATTGCCGGGCCAATAACGTCACACAGATTATTATGGGTAAATCGGCCCGTTCCCGCTGGTTCGAGCTGATCAACGGTTCGGTAGTTCGCGATCTGGTGCGCCATTCGGGCAACATCAGTGTGCATATTATCGCGGGCGAGCACCTAACCGGCGATCCCATCCCGAAAAAGACGGTGAAGACAGGCGCTGCTCCCGGCGAAGAGGGGCTCGCGGCAGTTCCCTACCTTGTGACGCTTGCAGCCGTCGCCGTGGCTCTTGGCTTCGCCTACCTGCTAAAGCCGGTGATCGGGATTGAAAGCGTCAATCTTGTCTTTCTCGTTGCCGTCATTGGTATTGCGTACATCTATGGCTTGTGGCCGTCGCTGTTTGCGGCTCTGCTGGGGATGTTCGCGTACCAGTTCTTCCTGTTGGACCCGATCTACGGATTTTCCGTCGCGGACTTCAAGAACGTCGCCGCGCTTTGTTTCTTCTTCTTCACAGCGTTCGTTGTTAGTAACCTGACCGCGAAAGTTCGCGCGCAGGCCAACAATGCCCGCAACCGGGCCGCGACCACCGAAGCCCTTTACGTGTTCTCCAAGAAACTGGCCGGTATTGTTTCCTTAGACGATTTGCTATGGGCCGCTGCCTATCAGATAGCGCATTCGTTGAAAACCGACGTAGTGATCGTGCTGCCAGACACCGACGGAGTTCTGCGGGTTAAGGCGGGGTTCCCGCCTGAGGACGATCTCGATCAGGCTGAGCTTGGTGCGGCGAAGTGGTCGTTCGAGAACAATCGCCCTGCCGGGCGTGGCTCGGAAACGCTTCCGGGAGCGAAGCGTCTCTTCGTACCCTTGCGCACGGGCTCAGGCGCAGTGGGCGTGGTCGGACTAGCACGAGGGCAGCGGCCGGAGATGCTGCTGACGCCCGATGAACGCCGGCTGCTGGATGCGCTAATGGACCAATCGGCAGTCGCCATCGAACGGGTCCGGCTGGCAGCGCAGATAAATGAAGCAAGGCTTGCTGCCGAGACCGAGCGTTTGCGCGCGGCCCTCCTGACATCGCTATCGCATGACCTCAAGACGCCGCTCGCCTCAATCCTCGGCGCTGTAACGTCCCTTAGACAGTATCGCGACATGCTTGAAGCACCTCAGAGTGACGATTTGATTGCAACTATACAGGAGGAGGCGGAGCGGCTTTCGCGGTTCGTGGCCAACCTGCTGGACATGACGAAGATCGAGTCAGGCTCGATCGAGCTAGACCGGCATCCCGCGGATATCGATGAAATGGTCGGCGCCGCTCTGCAGCGCACCGACGGTTTGTTGAGAAATCATCGGGTGGAGGTCGACCTTGAGGCGAACCTGCCTATGCTGAACCTCGATGTCATGCTTTTCGAGCAAGTGCTGGTAAACCTGCTTGACAATGCTGCGAAATATGCGCCTGCCGGCTCGATCATCACCATACGTGCCAGGCGTTCTTTCGGAGCAATTGCAATTGAAGTATTGGACGAGGGTTCCGGCATTCCAGAGGACCGCCTGGAAAGGATCTTTGAGAAATTCCATCGCGTGAAGCAGGGCGACAGGCAGCGCGCAGGAACGGGACTGGGCCTTGCGATCTGCCGTGGGTTCGTTGAAGCCTTGGGCGGAAAGGTGACCGCCGCCAACAGGGTGGACCGGTCCGGTGCGATCTTCACTATCACCTTTCCGAATCCAGAAAAGACAGAGGCCCCGGCGCCTGCTCTGCAAGCATGAGCGCAGTAAGCGAAAAGACGCCCGTCCTTGTTATCGACGACGAGCCCGCTATCCGGCGCCTTTTGCGGACGAGCCTTGCGGCGGAGGGTTTTGAGGTCCTGGAGGCGGAGAACGCCGCCAAAGCTCTTGCCCTCATAACGAGCGCAAAACCGGAGATCGCGATCCTCGATCTTGGCCTGCCCGATCTCGATGGTCTGGATGTCATCCGCCAGGTGAGGGCAAACGGCCTTAAAATGCCAATTATCGTTTTATCAAGCCGTGGTGATGAGCGCGGGAAAGTACAGGCCTTGGAACTCGGCGCCGACGATTACGTGACCAAGCCCTTTGGGATCGCCGAACTGGTTGCCCGCTTGCGGACGGCGTTGCGTCATCGCTATCAGGAGCAGGGCGGGGAGCCGCTTTTCAATAGCGGCGGTTTGCGTGTGGATCTCGTTCGCCGCATCGTGAGCGTCGATGGGCGTGAGGTGAAACTTTCACCGAAGGAATATGAGATTCTACGCCTGCTTGTCCTGCACGCCGGGAAAGTCCTCACTCATCGCTTTATCATGCAGCAAGTTTGGGGCGCCAGCGCCGACGTACAGTATTTGCGTATTTATGTCCGTCAGCTTCGGCGCAAAATCGAAGCCAACCCCGAGTTTCCGGCTTATATTTTGACAGAGACTGGAGTTGGCTATCGGCTGCGTGCCGAGGACAGGGTGCCGGAAAAGGCGATGTGATGCTGCCCTTCCTTCTTCGTTGAAGGGCAGCAAAGCCAGCCCGTCAGGCCAGCTTGAATTTCAGCGTGCCTAGCTTCTCGATCTTGCTTTCGATCACGTCGCCGGCTTTGAGCCAAACCTGCTTTTCCTTCGGCATGCCTTGGATGACGCCCTGTGGCGTTCCGGTGAAGATAATGTCGCCTGGCTCAACCGTCCAATGTTTGGAGATGAAGGAGACGACTTGATAGCAATTGAAGATAAGGTCGTCCGTATTCCAGTCCTGCCTGACTTCACCATTCACAAGGGTCTGCAGTTTAAGTTTATGAGGATCGCCGACAAGGTCGGACGTAACGAAATAGGGGCCAATCGGCGCGAAGCTTTCCAGCGTTTTGCCGATCATCCACTGCTTGCCGGGCGTTTCAAGCTGAAGGTCGCGCGCGGAAAAGTCGTTCGATGTGCAATAGCCGGCGATATAGTTCGGAGCATCCTCTACTGAAACGTTCTTCGCCTTCTTGCCCATCACAACCAGAAGTTCTGTCTCGTAGTCGAACTTATAGGATACTTCCCTAGGCGGAAGCGAAATTGTGCAATTGTTTGCGGCAAGAGAATTGTTGTACTTGTTGAATAATATCGGCTGCTTTGGCTCCTCCATCTTTACTTCCGCAGCGTGACGCCTGTAATTAAGGCCGATGCACATGATTTTGGGAGGATTTATAAAAAGGCGGCCATAGGTGATGCCCGACTCGGGGACCGTCGCATCTTTGCCCTTCGGTGAGCTTTTCGCAGCTTCGACAAGCTTCGCGAGTTCTCCTGCGCTTCCTTCCTGCAGCAGTTGATCGAGCGTGTGAGCTGCGCGCATATTCAAAAGCTGGGACGCCTTCCGCACATCAATGACGTCATCGCCGGTCTTCACGCCGAGAGTCTCGGTGCCATCCGTGTTCTTAATCGAAAGCAGCGTCATGTTCCGCGGCATCTCGAAGGGGCCGGTATATTTGCCGTGGATCGTTTCCTCCGCGTGGGCCAGGGTTCCGAGGCCGACGGTAGCTCCGGCTGCACTCACGCCCGCTGTCTTTATAAGGTTACGTCTCGATATCATGGTGATGTCTCCTCCAAAATTATGGGGACATGCTGCCTTGGCATGCCAGAAGGGACAAGGCTCTTATCGCGGATCGTATGTTCGACTTAAGGAGTAAGCATGTTTGGCTTTGCCGCTCGCCCTACAGGCTCTTCATAGGCTGCTGTTTCGCTGCCTTCGAATCTGACGCCTCGTGCTTCGGGGCCAAATGCCGCCAGGATCGCGACCGCCAACGCTACAACAGCCGCCGTTCCAGCAAGAGCGATGGCGTAGTTTCCATTATCGGGACCGGCAGCCCCCGCCACGGGAAAGGAGGCTGCAATGCTCGCCTGCATGGTCGCATTGACGGATGCGATGAGGTTCCCGAGTTGGTAGGCGAACCCTGGGAATGTCCCTCGCACCTCGCCCGGCGAAAGCTCGTTGAGGTGCACCGGGATTACGCCCCAGGCACCTTGCACGGCAAACTGGATCAAAAAGGCACCCACGGCAAGCGACACGGGCTGTGCCGAAAAGGCCCAAAGCGGGATGATCGGCAGTGCGAGCAGCGCGGCTAATCCGATTGCCCATCGCCTGCCAATTGTTTGCGATAGAGCGCCAATCACGATGCCGCCAAGGATAGCGCCAATGTTATAGATGACGGCGATAATGCTGACGGTTGCCGTATCCAAATGGCGCTGCACTTGCAGAAAGGTCGGATAAAGGTCTTGCGTGCCGTGGCTGAAAAAGTTGAACGCCGTCATGAGCATGACCGCATAGATGAACAAGCCTGCATGCCGTCGCAAAACCTTGAGCAAGCCAGGCTGATCTCGCCTGTCCATACGCGCCAGATAGGCTGGGGATTCCTCTACAGTGCTCCTGATGTAAATCACCAGCAGCGCGGGCACCGCTCCCACCATGAACATGCCTCTCCAGCCGATAAGGTGGAAAAGCAAGCCATAGACCACGGACGCGATAAGGTAGCCCGAGGGATAACCGGCTTGTAAAAGCCCGGATATAAGGCCTCTCGAATTTTCGGGGATGGATTCCATGGCAAGGGACGCCCCCACGCCCCATTCGCCGCCCATCGCAACGCCAAAGAGCGCTCTCAAAATGAGAAACACCGTGAGATTTGGCGCGAAGCCGGTGGCGAATTCCAATGCGGAGAAGGCCAGGATATCGACCATAAGCGTCGGAACCCGGCCAAACCGATCGGCTGCAAGGCCGAACAGCAGCGCACCCAATGGTCTGGCCGCCAGAGTCAGCAAGATGGCAAAAGTGACATCGGTGATACTGACCGAGAACTCCGAGGCGACGTCCTTGATAACGAAGACGAGAATGAAAAAATCGAAGGCATCGAGGGTCCAGCCGAGATAGGCTGAGAGGACGGCATTCCGCTGGTTGGGCGTTAGGTCGCGCAGCAAGGAAAAGATTCGCACCATTTCTCAAATCCTGTACCGGCGTTGAACCGCCCGCATGCCAATAACGGACCCGCACAGGATTCGTTGCACGCCGCAGCCACAGGTTCATGATCGAGAGACTTAACTGCTATCCGTAGCCGGCTGGGGCAAGGCGGAACAGGCGGTAATTGTGAATGCTTCGAAGGCTCTAACGAAGCCAAGGAGCGATGGCTTCCGCCTCCAGCATGTCCTCGTACGTGGGACGCGGTCTGACCACCGCATATTCGCTTCCGCGTACCAGCACCTCCGGCACGAGCCTGCGCGAATTATACGTCGAGGCCTGAACGGCGCCATAAGCGCCTGCGGTCATGATCGCGAGCAGATCTCCGGACGAGACCTCCGGCATCGCGCGATCCTGGGCAAGAAAGTCGCCGGTTTCGCAGACCGGGCCAACGACATCGGCAAGTGCGGTCCGGCCGTGACGAAGCGACTCGCGCACCGGCCAAATATCGTGATATGCGCTATACAGAGTGGGCCGTACGAGATCGTTCATTCCCGCATCGGCGATGATGAATGTCTTTCCGCCCGTCCGCTTCGTGTAGATGACTTCAGTCACGAGAATGCCCGCATTTCCCATGATGACCCGGCCGGGTTCAAAAAGCAGCTTGGCTCCAAGCCGTTTGGAAAGTCCGGTGACAACATCCGCATAGTCTTTCGGAAGCGGCGGCTCTTCCTGGTCCCAGCGATAGGGAATACCAAGACCGCCACCCAGATTCACAAAAGAGATGGTCTGACCGCCGGCGCGCAGTTCCTCCGCAAGGCTGGCCAGCAGCCCGAACGCATTTTTGAACGGCATCATATCGGTGATTTGGCTGCCGATATGCATGTGAATGCCTTGCGGATCGAGACCGGGAAGCTCGCGGGCAAGCGCGTAATGTGCCGGGGCGTCGCGCCAGTCTATACCGAATTTATGCTCGGACCTTCCCGTGGCGATTTTTTCGTGAGTCTTCGCATCCACATCCGGGTTGATGCGCAGAGCGATGCGGGCCGTGGCGTCCTTCGCGCTTGCAACTTCGCTCAATGAGCGAAGCTCGGCCTCGGACTCCACGTTGAAGCCGAAGATGCCACTATCCAGCGCGAATGCCATCTCGGCGCGGGTCTTGCCGACACCTGAGAAAACGATCTTCTGGGGTGGCACGCCAGCCGCGAGCGCGCGGCGGATTTCCCCCTCAGAAACGGCATCCGCCCCTGAGCCGAGATTAGCGAGTGTGCGGATAACGGAAATGTTGGAGTTTGCCTTGATCGAATAGCAGATCAACGCATCGCATCCGGCGAAGGCATCCGCAAAGACACTGTAATGGCGCTCGATGGTAGCGGTCGAATAGCAATAGAATGGGGTGCCGATGTCGCGCGCCATTGCATCAAGCCCAGCATCTTCGGCATGCAGGATGCCGTTCCGATAGGAGAAATGATGCATTCGAGCGAGAGCCCGGTGTTAGCGCAAAAGCGGATCCAGAATAAACGGCCGTTCCGGGTCTGGTTTCCCTTTTGGATCCTTCTGAACATCTGGTGGCGGAGGCGGCCTTTGCAAGTCGCCTCGTTTGCCGCAAGCGGCCGGGACAAGAGCTAAGCTCAGAGCCAGAACCAAATTGCGTATTATGCGAGACATATCTACCCCGTACGGCGCAGCCGGAACCACACCTGCCCATTTGACTCTTAGCCTGAAGCGTTCTCCGGCTCCAGTGTCTTCAACCAATTTAGCGCAGCGAGGTGCACATTTTCTGGCGCTGTGCCCCCAAAGCTTCGCCTGCTTTCGGCTGACCTTTCGATGTTCAGGACCTCGAAGACGCGCTCATCGATACGCGGCTCGATCTTTTTCATGGTGTCGAGCGGAACATGGGCGAGATCAAGGCCAGCCTTTTCAGCAGCTTTCACGATACGGCCCGTCGCATGATGCGCTTCGCGAAACGGCAGCTTGGCGTGCTGAACAAGCCAGTCCGCAAGATCGGTGGCCGTCGAGTAGCCTGCCGCCGCCGCCGCCTTCATCCTGGCCGCATCCGGTTCCAGGTCCTCGACCATGCCGGTCATTGCCGCGAGGCCTAGGGAAAGCGCGTCGATGGCCGTGAAGATGGCTTCCTTGTCCTCCTGCATGTCTTTCGAGTAGGCGAGCGGCAGGCCCTTCATGACCATGAGAAGTGCCGCAAATGAGCCTGCAATCCGTCCTGCCTTTGCCCGGACAAGCTCTGCGGCATCTGGGTTGCGTTTCTGGGGCATGATCGAAGAGCCGGTGGTGAAGCGGTCGCTCAGTCTGATAAAGCCGAAGCCCGGGCTGAACCAGATTACGATCTCCTCGGCGAGCCGGGAAAGGTGCATCGCGCAGATCGAGGCCGCGGCCAGGGTTTCCAACGCAAAATCACGCGCAGACACGGCGTCCAGTGAGTTCGCCATCGGCCTGTCAAAACCGAGTTCAGCCGCGGTCATATGACGGTCTATGGGGAAGGGCGTACCGGCCAGCGCGGCGGCACCGAGCGGGGACTCGTTCACGCGTTTGCGCGCATCCGCAAAGCGGCCGCGATCCCGAGCCAGCATCTCCACATAGGCGAGGCAATGATGTCCGAACACGACAGGCTGGGCGTTTTGCATGTGCGTGTAGCCCGGCATGAGCGTGTCGGCATGAGCTTCCGCCTTCCTTGCCAGCGCAAGCTGCAATGCCGAAAGCTGTCTATCCAGCTGGTCGATCGCTCCTCGGATATAGAGCCTGAAATCTGTTGCAACCTGATCGTTGCGTGAGCGCGCCGTGTGAAGCTTGCCGGCAACGGGGCCGATCAGCTCCTTGAGCCGCGCTTCGACCGCCATGTGGATGTCCTCATACTCGCGGCGGAATTTGAATTTGCCTGCG
>JBAUNL010000260.1:0-18593 GCA_049579205.1 Rhodomicrobium sp.
CTTTACCCGAAGGCTTCGGCCATTTCGTTACCTCCATGACCGCTCCGGTTGCTTCCGGCGGGAGCGAGTTCGCCGGGTGGGACTTGCACCCACTGGAGAGCGCCGCCTTTGCACGGCGCACGTCGATTGCGGAAGTGCCGGTTTTATCGAGACGGCATATTCGTGGAGTCGGCTATTGGATCTATAAGCGGAAACAGATGGATAAGCCGCCTCATGCCTGCAGGTGACCCTTAGGCGACATCGGGTTGGCCACTCATCAAGTAGGAAAGTATACCTCGGACCGCGGCTAAAGGCGCAGTTGCCAGCCTCACTGAGTTTGACATGATTGGGCGCCAAGAAATGCTCATTAAGCGCCGGTTATGAGAGCGATCAGTCCCAAGGCTTATTCCTATCGTGAGGACAGCGGCGTTCCGAGCTTCGATGATCGTGGGCCAATTGTTTTCATGGATGGCGAGTGCGCCCTTTGCACTGGCGCCGCGAGGGTCATCGCAAGGCTCGACAAGCGGGGCGAGTTCAGCATCTGTCCGATTCAGAGCGACCTTGGACAGGCCATCCTTCAGCATTACGGCCTTGACTATGGAAACCCTGAGAGCTGGGTCTATCTTGCTGATGGCAACGCCTTCGCGTCTCTCGATGCCGTCATTGAGGCAGGCACCCGCTTGGGCGGGTTCGGGCAGCTTTTACTAGCCTTCATGGTACTGCCCCGGCCGGTCCGGGACTGGCTTTACCGCCGGATAGCACGCAACCGCTATGCCATCTTTGGCCGCACGCAGATGTGTGCAATCCCTGATGCTGCGCTTAAACAACGCCTCCTCACATGAGGGTCCTGATCGTTGGTGGTTACGGTGTATTTGGAGGACGCTTAGCAAGACTCCTGCTCAAGGATGGCGTTAACGTCATTGTTGCGGGCCGGGATTTGCAGAGGGCGCGCGAATTCGCGCGCCAGTTTGGCGGCGACGCCTTAAAGGTGGACGTCGCCGGTGACCTGACACCTATAGCTAAGTCCGGGGCAAGGGTAGTCGTGGACGCCGCCGGGCCATTTCAGGCTTATGGCGGCGACCCTTATCGCTTGGCCCGGTTTTGCGTTGAGAATGGCATCAGCTATCTGGACCTTTCCGATGACGCGGCTTTCACCGCAGGGATTAGTCAGCTTGATGCTCCGGCAGCCGCCGCGGGCTGTTTTGTCCTCTCTGGCGTCTCAAGTGTGCCCGCGATTTCGGCCGCTGCCGTCAGAGCGCTGAGCGAAGGCCTCTCAGAACTCTTCGTCATCGAAACGTCCCTTGTTCCCGGCAATAGGGCCCCTCGGGGGCGATCTGTCGTCGCCTCCATTCTGAGTCAGACGGGTGAGCCGCTCTGTGTATGGCGGGGCAGCGCTTGGCGGAAATATCGCGGCTGGTCAAACACGAAGACGGTCTCTTTTGGCCCTGGCTTCAGGCGCAGGGTCAGCCTCATTGGCGCCCCCGATTTGAAGCTCTTCCCGCAGGCGTTCGCCGCGGGCTCTGTTATTTTCCGGGCGGGGCTAGAGCTTGCCATTATGCGCTGGGCGCTCGCCACGCTTGGCTTCCTTCGCAGCCGGCGCCTGCTTCCTAAATTGACGGCTTTTCTTAGCCCCATTCTGTGGCTGAGCCAGCGGCTCGAACAGGCGGGCTCTGATCGGGGAGCCATGGCCGTCGAAGTGGTGGGGCTTTCGGATGGCGAGCCTCTGCGCCGGCGCTGGCAGATCGTAGCGTATCATGGCGATGGCCCTTTCATTCCAGCTGTGCCCGCTCGCGCAATCATCCGGAAATGTGCCTCTGTCCGGCCCGGCGCCAGACCATGCCTCTTTGAGCTGAGCATTCCTGACATTGAAAACGCCTTAGTGGGCTTATCCGTTCAAACCAACACCTTCAGAACTCAAGCGCCAACGCTCTTTCAAAACGCTTTAGGCGACAAGTGGAGAGAACTTCCTGCCTCGGTGCAGCGGTTACACTCCGTGCAAGACATCGAAATGTTTACGGGCAAAGCGAGGGTGACGCGGGGAGAAGGCTTGATTGAACGCGCCGCAGCCTTTTTCTTCAATTTCCCAAGGGCAGCGGAGAATGTGCCTGTTACGATTACGAAGACGCGTACGGCCCTTGGCGAGATCTGGGAACGGGACTTTGGCGGCCGGAAATTCCGGTCCTATTTGAGCCCGTCGCCCAGGCCCTATCATTACCGGGAACGCTTTTTTGTGTTCACTTATGAGCAAGAGCTACCGGTTGAAAACGGAAGCCTATTCCTACCGGTGCGCCGCGGCTGGCTTCTGGGCATTCCCTTGCCTGGCTTCCTGCTTCCCAAAAGTCAGGCACGCGAATACGACTTGAACGGAACGTTCCATTTCGATGTCGGCCTTTATTCACCCCTTACAGGCCAATTGATCGTGCGGTATGAAGGGCACTTCGTAGAAGAATAAATAAACGTATGAGGAACTCGACACTTTCCGTTCCAACCGAGGCGACCAGGGGAGGGCCTGATACACTGTGCTACCAACGCCCTTGCCGACGGTTCCAGCGGTAAAGTAGATCCGCAAAGCCATTATAGCCAGCCCGGACGGCGGATCGAACTATCGGTAAGCCCGCCAGACGGCCGATCCACCGTTCTCCTGGGGTCCGCAGCCAGATCTCCCGAGCGCAATCGGCGCCAACATACAGCCGCCGGCTTGCATCAACCGCGTGCAACCGGCGGCGAATATCTTCCAGCGATGCCCCAAATCCCGCGAGTGCTTCAGGTTCGAAATTAATATCCCGGAATTCGATATCGCCTGAACGGATAACCTCGATAAGGCGGTGCTTCTGCCTTTTTATACCGGCATCGCAGACGGGACACTTGGTGTTATACCAGACGGTCAACTTTGACGGCATATCAACCCCGGCAATGCTTTGGCACTCGTAATAACTTACCACGTCAATTTTTTCCATCTCTGTGGCGTGCTGAAGCAATTCCGTGCTGGTTCACAGCATCCGCGATTGAGTTCCTGGGCTGAACGGGATTAGGGCCCCACCAAGGCCGCGGCGGCAGGCCCGAAAGACGGCTGTTGCGGAACGTCCGTCTTTGCGCCGGACGCTCTGAGGAAAAACCGAGAATAGCCGTTGGACGGCAACCGGGCTAAGCACCTTCAATGGTCCGGTTAGGCCCACCTTTGCCGTCTGCGGCTCAATCCATGGTAGTCTGCAAAGCGATCAGAAAGCGGCCGCACCGATCTAACAAAGTTTTCAATGCCACTTAGTCCGCAGCCGGCCTCTTGCAGCCTTCCATGCACCTGATTCTGGCTCTCAACGGCCTCAGACTGGCTCTTACGTGCGCTTCGTCGAATTGCAACGCTGCGCCCAATCATGGTGGAAGTGTGAGATCATCGGGATCCGCATCTTCGAGCGGGGAGGCGCAAGGTAAGGCAGCCGGCGCGCCTATCTCTCGCCGAGCACACGATAAACGCTTGAGCGGGCCATCTTAAGTTCCTTCGCAATCGCAGCCGGCCCCATCCCGGATGCGCGCAGCTCCCTAACCCGTGCAACGTCTATTGAGGGCTTGCGGCCTTTGTAAATCCCTTCGGCCTTGGCTTTCTGAATGCCCTCAAGTTGCCGCTCACGCCGGAGATTGGTCTCGAATTCGGCGAAGACGCCAAGCATGTCGAGGAAGGCCTTTCCGGCGGCTGAGCCGGTATCGATCGGCTGCTCGGTGGCTTTAAGGGTGACGCCCTTCTCCCGCAGCTCGTGCACAATGTCCTGAAGGTCCTTCATTGAGCGCGCAAGACGATCGATGCGGGTTACGATCACCGTATCGCCTTCGCGGACGCATTCGAGGAGAACCTGCAGTTCTGTGCGGCCGTCGCGGCGAGTGGCTGACTTCTTCTCCGCGAAGATTGTCATGCAGCCAGCGGCTTCGAGAGCGGCTTCCTGAATGCTGAGGTCCTGGTCCGTGGTGCTGACGCGGGCATAGCCGTATACGCGAACACCGTTCTTCGGGGTCGAGACTTTCTTGATCATGGCCGGAATGTCCGATTTGGTTCTAGATGTTCACAAAGTGACGTCCTAAAACACAAAAGTCAACCCTAAAAAGACGCGAAAAGTGTCCGATCATGCAATCCGGTTTGGGTATACCCAAAAAGCACATCAGTATTCGGTTCGGTTGCGCGTTTTTAATTTTGATTTTGTGGTACACTGAAATTCGATTTGCGATGCAAGGCTTTGGCGCCGAATATTAGTCTCGGTCGAACTCCAATATACCAGCTGATTACAGCGGCGCGTTGCCGGCCCACAGGCTGGCGTGAAAGCGAAGTTGATCTGTGGATCGCGTCGCGTGAAAAAACGAAGACGGGTGGGCAGCAAACGATGACCGAACGAAATCCATTTAATGACATACCCCATGATGAGCAGGAACCGAATCCGTTCGACCTCATAAACACGTTGATCCGGAACCAGTCACGTCTTCCGGTGGCGGTGCACTCCGCCGGGGTGCTGAGCGTGGCGCATTGCCGGCTGCGGCAGGTATTGCAGGCGGTGCTCTAACCGCTAAAGGCAAGGGACGGTCCTTCTGACGCAAGGACGGCGGCGTTGAGCCGCCGAAGAAGAGCGGGGAGTGAGACGACAATGACCGAAGCGATTGAGAAACTAAAATCTTATCTAACTGACCTGCGCGCAGGTAGCCTGATCGACGCCAGCTATGTCGGCGGTCTACTTCCCAATTGCTGGGGTGATCTGGACGGGAGCGATGCTACCAATATGCGAGCAGACAAGCTCTGGCGCATAGAAGAACTTGAATGGAAGCCACCTTGCCTGGAATTCGTAATCGAGCGTCACGGCCAGACAGTAAACGGATCGACGCGGGCGACAGCGTATCGTTGGAGCTATGACCTAGAAAAAGGCACCGCCAGGATTATAGGCGAAAAGCGTCGGCAGTTATATGCCATGGATAGGCGCCTTGACGTGAAGCCGATTGCGGAAGGCTTGGCTGATGCCATTATTCGCGGCAAGCCGGACGCCAGAATTGTCCGCGAAAAGGGCGGTGCGGTTAGGCTGAAGATGGGCGCTATAATACCGGCTACGAACAAGGAAACAACCGCTTCGCGCCGGTCGAGGCTTCGAAATCACCTTCTGAGAATTCTAGTGCATCATGGATGGAAGAAGCTGAGAACTAACGTATATCATGCGCCAAATTAACGTCTTCGCCGCCCTAAAGGACAGGGCATCCTTCGCTAGTTTTTGGTGAGGGTGGCCGGAACGCCGGATACGTCTACTTCACGAGCCCGGCCGCGTCGATCATGATGCTATCGCCTTCTCATTCCAGAGCTTCTGCGCCGAGACGCCCAAGGCAGTTTCCACGGCGTTTGCGGCGCGGGTTATGGCGAACACATCTAGGGCGGCGAACGCGCCCCTGTAGCTGGAAAGATAGCTTTCGCTGCGCGGCTTTAGGCCGTTCCGCATGGCGACGACATAGGCCACTGACTCGGCTTCGACCTCTTGGCGGTCGTCGTCGAGACCTTTGCGATCGGCAACGCGTCGCGCGCGATCTTCGCCGAGATGTCCGAGATAGAGGTGGCCCAGTTCGTGCGCGACAGTGACCAAGCGCGTCGGGGCTGGGTGATGCTTGTTATAGCCGAGTTCATACTGGTGTCTGCGCTTTGTATCTGTGCTGCGGGCCTTTAGGCGAATCCAGCCCGCTTCTTTGTCGCCGACGTCGAGAGGCACGAGAGCGATGTTGTCTTTGACAACGAATTTCATGTGTTCGGCGAATTGCTCGTCTGTCAGGTTACCGAGCGTGGGGAACTTGAAAGCGTTTGGCGGCAAAGCGCGGCCCACAGTGTCGAGGATGTCGAAGACGAAATCGACGGGGCCCATTGTGCGCAGCACCAGCAAAGGTCGCGCGCCGCGCACGGGAACCCGGCCAAACCTGCTGAACCAATCGCGCGCCGTCGCGGCGTGGGTCAGACCAGGTCTCTGGATATGCAGGATCATCGAATTGAAAGGGGCGAAGGCGCGCAGCCGAATCGTGAAGGCCATCAACTCTTCCACCGCTTCGCGGGTTTCGTAGAGCTGGGTCGCGGCGATCAACTGATCGATAAGCGCCCGGTCTTCGAGAGTGTCCTCGGCAAAGAGATTGAGCTCAGGCGGCGCTGCGGTGGCCGTCCCATCGACGAAAAGGCTGGCTAGCCTGCCGGCCGCAAACAGCGTGCTCGGATCGGGCTCAGGACGCCCCAGCAAGCAGGGGTCGAGCTTGCGGCGCAACGCGAGATCAATGAGTTCGCGAAGCCAGTCGCGCAGCCGCGAGCAGTCGCTAACCAAGAACCCCGCCGCCTCCGCGCCCTCTGCGATCACTTCAGCGACGCGCCAGGGGTCGGCGCCGGGAAACCCGAAGGTCGCCAGCGCGTCGGCGAGATGGGGCCGGGCCCGTTCTGCGAGCATGTAATCGCTTCCGGCCATGTTAGTGCATCTCCATCGCCTTAGTGCCGATTAGGCGAGGTCATCATTCCGTGAAATCGGGGTGGCGAGTGTGCATCGAAAGCCGGCAAAGACCTTTTCATGCAGACTCTCCTCCGCGACTATCTCCATCTACATAAGCGAAATAGTTTAATAGGCTGCGGAATGATGACCTCGCCTAATGAAAGGGCGAGCGTTATTGGTTCTGAATTTGAGGCGAATCAGGGTCGGGAAAGGCCTGTCGCAGGAGAAGCTCGCGTTTGATGCCGCGGTTGATCGCGCTTATTTGGGTGGCCTGGAAAGAAAGGAAGAAAATCCGACCTTCGATCTATTGGATCGAATTGCTGAGAGCTTGAAGACCCACTCGTTGAATTTTTGTCGAGCCTGCACCCGGCGCCAAACCGGCCAGGCCGCTGAAGAGCGGGCGCCGCGCTTCCAAATGAGACGATCCCGCTTTTCTGGAGACGTTCAGGTGATACGCACGCGCGCGGCTAAGCGTGTCCGGCTTGATCCGGTCGCCAGCTAGCATCGGAACATGGACCGGGGTGTACGATCGTTGCTGCTCATTCACAGTCATGTCGCCAGGAACATGCCACGCGGGTGGGGAGTCTGGGATGAGGAATATGAGGCGGTCAGTCGCAGGCTCGTCAGGGCTTTTCCGCGCGTCGACGTGCGTGAATGAGACCGAAGCCGGTTGGCCTTATCGAGCCCATGCTTTGATTTGATGGGTTCGCGACACAGCACCGGCCGCGAGCCCAATCATGCGCGCTACTTGCTCCCCCGTTGGACGCAGCTATCGGCCGCATCGAGCGCAGCGCGGGCTTTTGCGAGGGCGGCCCGGAGCTGAGCGGCTTCGCGGCCGGAGAGGTAAGGCCCCGGCTCGGGCAGCTCCTCCGGCGACGCGGCACCGACGTCGCGGAACCTCTGCCCGGTGGCGATCTCGGCGATGCGGCCGCCGTTGACACCGAACCAGGCGGCAATGTCGTGCTGGCGGTCGCCGCGGGCGAGCATGCCCTTCACGATCGCCGCGTCCTCCTCCGCCAGCGAAATGCCGCTGGCGGGTGCGCGGTACTTCATGGCGGCCTCGATCACGCAGCCTGCTTACGCTTCAGGAGCTCGGTCAGAAACGCGTCGAGCGCCAGCTCGTAGGAGCCCTCGTTCTTCCCGATCTTCTGCGGATCGAAGCGGAACGCGTCGAGGATCACGCGGTACTTCCTGACGATGGTCGGGAGGCAGTTGTCCAGGAACTGCACCGGATCCTCCTTCCAGCGCACGTGCCCCTTCTCGTCCTTCTCCATGAGCGCCTTGAGGCCGTAGACCAGCGGCATGATCAGGCCGTCGGGATAGCTGTAGGCGACCGCCTCATCGGTGAAGTGCGTGGTCGGCTTCGTGCGCATGTCCTTGGCCAGTTTGACGGCCGAGATGCGGCCGAATTTGCCCTCGGCGTCGTTGTAGGCATCGGGGAAGTCGCGGTAGATCTTGTCGTAAAGCTCGGGTAGCTGGCCGGCCATCGACAGAGCGCTATGCACGGCCGTGTTGTGCAGCTCGTGCGTATAGTCGCCGTCGGTGACCTTGGAGACGCCCTCGTCGCTCATCAGCTCGTCGAACTTTTTCGCGCAGTCGCTCTTCTTCTGGTAGATCGTCTGCGGCAGGAGGCTGATCTCCACCGGCAGGTCGATGACCGAGAGCGGGATCCAAGCCAGCGCGATTATATCGCGAACCTTGACCTCGCCGCCGTCGTTGGTTTTCCACTCGACGCGCTCGGCGATCTTTGTCGGCAGCGACTTGCGCAGGTACTCGTAGAAGCCCTTCTTGTTGGCCTTGGTTTCTAGCGTCAGCTCGGCATTGTTGTTGCGAGCGGCGCAGATGTCGAGCAGCGAGCCGTTGAAGTCGTCGACGACCTCATCGTCCTCGACGTTGGACGGCACCAGCACCTCGATCGGCACGAGAAAGTCGAGCGGGCCATCGCCGGCCTCCTCGCTGTCCCCCTTGCGGAGGGCCTCGATCTCGGCGCGGTTAGCCTCCCAGATCTCCTTGAGATCGGGCCACGACTTGATCTTCTTCAGGACCTTCTCGTCGGCCAGCGCCTTCGCCACGATGTGGGTGCCAATGGCCAGCATGTTGTGGCCGCCGTCGAGGATGCCCTCGTTCTTGGTGTTCTGGAAGCGCAGCTCGTAGCGGTGGCGCTGGAGCGCCTCGTAGTCAGAGGCACCGACCAGCACGCCCTTGGTCTTGAAGGGGAACGTCTCAGGCGTGCCGCGGATGCTCTCGATGATGTCGGCAGTGACGGCGCCGGCCTTGGCCGAGCGCGGATTGGCCTCGAGGTCGGCGGCGTCGAACAGCTGCAGCATGTTCTTGGCGCGCACGAAGCCGACGACGCGCTTGACGGGGCCTTCCGTCTGCTCGGCCACCTGCTCGAAGCGGATAACGATGTTTGCGGGATTCATTTCCGGTATCTCCATCAGTTGGAGAGAACCGAATCTGGGCGCGGGGTCACATAGTGTGACGGGCGCAAAAGGGCTTTTCAGCAACTTTCAGCACGTCGCCATCCGGCGACACCACAACCAGAACCGTTCTCAGGCTCTTGTCTCAGCTCCTATCCAGGAGCGACGGTGCTTATCTCACGCAGCCAGGGCCATTGTCAAGAGGCTTGCAGCTCAGCCCGGCACGTCGTCTTCGACGACCTCGACGCCCATATCTCAGGGCGATCAGGCTGGCGGGCAGCTTCCCCTCAAGGACGAGGACAGCACGAGCAAACCGATCCCGGTTCCTCGATAGGCTGCAGCGGCACGATTGCGGTCGTCAAAGTCGGGCGGCACGCAAGAGAGGCCGAGCGCCTGCAGCACCCCACGCCATCTGGTGTAAGTGAAGATATCCTGGAGCTTTGCGTTGATGATCTCCCTCTGGCGTGCACGAAAGAGGGTCTTAAAAACCTCGGGGATGTTCAGGAACCATTTTATGCCGGGCCCGAGAATGCCGGTCGTCTTGCTCACCACCACGCATTGGATGGGAGGAATGTCGACGTTCCAGCGCTTGCTAAGCTCCTTCAACGAATTGCCGATGGGGCCCAAGGGATAATCCAAGTTCCTTGGGATGCGGCAGGCCCAGCTCATCCGTGAGGTCGGAATAGGTGACCGTGCTCCCGGACTGAGCTTGCGTGACCAACAATGGGAGCACCCGCCGCACCTTCTGCTGATAGGGCTCATCACCTTCGATGGTCGCGGTGAAGGTGCCTTCGTCAAACATCGAAACTCACTCCCCCGATACGGCAAAGGCTGACGGCCAGCCGCCATGGGCATCGATGACCTCGTCGATCGCGTTCATAATGCGAATGGTCTCGGAGAGGGCGACGACGATCTTCTGGTAGTGGGCAATTTCTTCGTTCGTGAGCGTGCGCCCCCTACGATCCTTGAGCCACTTATCACACACTTGATAACCTCCGATTAGAAATCGCCACACCTCAGCAGATATGCCCGTAAACCCCGTCGTCTTCCCTTTATCCAGCCAGACTGTATCTCCGGACCAAGATACCTTCTCTACCACCGGACACTTTCCGCCAATGAACTCACCGGTAAGCTTTTTGAGCTTGCTTGATTCCAGCAGGTGGACTGAAATGAGTTCGCCGCCCAACCGAGCCAACTCATCGAACAAGCTGCGGTTCTTCGTCAGGGGCAAACGGGGAAAATCGATCTTTAGCAGCTCGGCGTAACGACTGCGATAGGTGGGGCTGTAAAACACGGCATAGGCATACCCACAAACATCATTCATCTTCAGATCGGCGGGCAGAACCTCACCCTCCCTTATCGGGCAACCGAGACTTTCAGAGAGGGCCCTAATAAAGGCAGGTCTTAGGTTTGGTACTGCTTCGAGGGTTAGCGCTGCATCGTCATACACCATCATTGGAACAACGTCGCAGCTCCGATCATGCGACACGCACTTAATCTCGGTCAACCGACGAGTAGCGAAAACATGATTGTAAGGCAGACCGGTAATATGGCGTGTAAGAATGACTGCAATATTGTCTTTCAACATATGGCGCATGATCGGGTAACCAGGAGTGCCAATAAATCCACGTGTCCGCCCGCTATACCAAGTGTACCTAATGTCGAACGGGCGATAGAGGATTTGGCGATAGCAGCAATCTACCACGTTCTCAGCAACGTCTGCTTTTGCTGAGGCGACCTTCCAATCTCGACTATCCTCTTCTAGTTCATATTTTTTTCTGATAAATTTTACATCCTCGCTCCGAAACTCCTTCACAGCCTGCTTGATGCCCTCGGGAGTGAAATGAATGGAAACCCGATCTCTTTCAGTCTTTATGCCCTTCCCTATAGCAACAAAAATATCTTTCACACTAGGCCACTGCTCATATTCAGTTCTTGTCGAGAAGTTTTTTGGTACGAAGAAGAAATAGGGCGGTTCCGGGCGCAAGTCCTCCCATTGCATGCCGAGAACGTTGGCATGCGACAAAGTATTATACTTGTCTCGCCGGGAGCCCCATAGATCGGCGTAGCGAACGGTTGAATTATCGATGTGCGGAGACCTTGAAAGTATTGTAATGGCAACACCCTGCTGTATGTCGAATATATTCTTGTCATCAAGGCCAGCGGGCACCTCCTCTTGCTTCCTTGTGTCCCCATGAGCATTCAGAAACCTAATATCGTTAAAAGTTTTACTTAAGTGGTTACGCATTTTCCGATGTACAAGCCCATCAAGAAACACATTATTTGTTATCATTCCGATATATCCAACACCTGCGCTGTCGATTAAGTGTTGGGCAAGCCTAGTAAACTTTATGAACTCATCATCGAGATTGAGTTTTTTCTCAGCGAGGTCGCGTTTATAGTCTTCCAAGAGTCCGATAATATATGGATTCTTGTTTAGCTGGCCATAATTAGAGTATGGCGGGTTTCCGATGATAATCGTGAACCGGCAAGACCGCTTAATTGCATTGACCGCTTGCGCTTCATGCGCAAGTGCGGGCACATTGAAAGCGAAGCGATCTGAGAAGTCTTGTGATGGCTCAAGTGCATTGGTGAGATAAATTCGGGCGCGCTCCTGGCTGTCGAAGCGATACCCCGTCTCATACAGCTTGAGCCCAATCTTCATGTGAGAGATAGCGTAGGGCGCCATCATCAGCTCGTAGCCGTACAGCCGCGGCAGCAGGTGCTCCGGCACGTAGTCGTTCCACGCCGCGCGCTGCTGGGTGTCGGTGAGGCGCCGCTTGATCCACTTTGCCTGCATCGTGTTGTGGATGACGTCGATGACCTCGACCAGGAAGGTGGCGGTGCCCGTGGCGGGGTCGAGGATCTGCACGAACGGATCGTCCGGCTTCACGCTGTCCGGCAGCTTGATGGCGGGGTTCTTGCGCGCCATCTCACCCCAGGTGGTCGTGTCGGCGAGGCCGTCGGCGAGGCCGAACTCGGTCTGCAACAGCTCGTGCACGCTGCGGACGATGTAGGAGACCACGGGACGCGGCGTGTAGAACACGCCGCGTTGCAGCCGCTTCTTGGCGTCGTATTCCTTCAGAAACAGCTCATAGAAGTGGATGACCGGGTCTTCCTGCGGGTTGCGGTCGTCGAAGTCGCGCAGCACTGCCTCCATGTCGGCCTGCCGCAGCATCTCGACCACGTCGGTGACGCCCAGTTCGTCAAAATCCATCCCGCCCTTGCGGCCACCCGCCTTGAGGAAGGTCTCCAGCAGCTCTTTCAGGAACGGGTTGGTCGGCGGCGCCATGTCGGCGACATTGTCGGCCACCAGCACGCCGGAGGACCGGCTGATCCGGGCCGATAGCAGGCCATACGCGATGGTCTGCGCATACATGTCCGCAAACCCATCCTCGTTAATATCGTGGATCAGGGCTTCCTGGAACGCCTTAAGTAGCCGCCGCAGCGGTCCCTGCTCGTTTTCTGCCTCCAGCAGCTGATTGGCACGGGCTCGGATCTGGCTCGCCAAAGCCGCCAGCTCCTTCGCCAACGCGATCGACGTAGTGATGCTCTGGCGCGGCTTCTCCGTGAATGCGCTGCCCCAGCGCTCACGCCACGCGGCCAGGTTGGCCTCGACCTCGGGCCAGCGCAGCTTCTCCTGGAGGGTGCCGTGGGTATGGGAGAGGCGCCGCAGCGTATTCCGCCCATCCCAGCCCAGCACCCTCAGCGTCGGGAGGTCGCCGTGGCCGCGGTCCTCGTGGAAATGCGCGAAGGTGAGCTGCCGCTGCCCCGTCTCGCCGTGCGAGGCGATGAACAGCAGGTCCTCCTTTTGCCAGGCGGCCCGCTCGGCGCCCTTAGCCGTGCCGCGCTTGCTCACCGCGAGCTTTCCGAGGATGCGGCGCAGCACCGTCACGGGGAGCCGCTCGCGGGGGAACTCGATGAAGAAGATGCCCCAGGGCTGGCTCGGAGCCAGGGGCCGCAGCTGCTTGATCTCGATCTCGCCCTTCCAGCCATCGAGCTTCAACCCCACCTCATCCGGCGTGTAGTCGAACGTCAGGTCGGCAAACTCCGCCGGCTGGATCGGCCAGTCCAGCTCGTCGCGCAGATATTTGACCAACTGCTGGAAGGTACTAATGCCATCCAGCCCCCCCGCATCGAGCATCAGTCCAGCTCCATCCAAGCTTTGAGAGCAGGCTTCACGCCGGCGGGTGCTTGCACCTGCTTCAGGTATCCATTCTTGATATGCTTCTCGATGCTGGCGCGGATCTCGCCCAGCGTCTTGTGTTCCATCGCGCAGTGCCGCGGCGTATCAGGCGTGGAGCGGATGCTGGTGACGATCTCGCCCGGTTCCTCGAGGATGGCCTTGCGGTCGAGATCGTAGAGATACCATCGCGTCGTGCCGGCCTCCTCGGTGAACTCATCCGCCTCCTTGTCCAACGCCGGCAGGGCGTAGCAGAAGAAGAGGCCCCGAGTGCCCTTGGCGGGCCGCTTGCGCCCGCTGAACGTGGCACCGGGCAACTGGTCGAGGCGTGCTTCAAGCGTCGGATCTGCCTGAAGCAGCGCCTGATGTTCGAGGTGCATGTCCTCAACCGCCGAGCGCGTGCCCTCATAGGCGTGATTGAACTCCCGAAGGGCATCGTAGTCGTCCTGAGGCGTCAGCAGCTTCTTGCCCTCGATGCCCAGGGTCTTCGAGATGAGCAGAGTCTTCTGGGTTACCTGGGCGTAAAGCGAGAGCAGGGCATTGAGCTCGCCCGGCGGCAAGAAGTTCCAGAAGCTCACCTTGCCGCGCGACGCCTTGACCTCCGGATGGTCGGCGATCAGCCGCGCCTCGATGTCGGGGTTCATGCGCCGGTCCACGCGGCCGATCCGCTGAATCAGGCGCACCGGATTCCAATGGATATCGTAGTTGATCATCCGCGATGCGTCCTGGAGGTTGAGGCCCTCCGAAAGGACGTCCGTCGAGATGAGCACGCCGATCTCCTTCTTCCCCTGCTTTGTCAGCTCAGGGGACGAGGTGCCGTTGTAGTAGGGCGAGAAGCGCTTGATGACGTCGGCCCGGTTGGCCTTGGTGGCGCTGTCGACCTGCTCGACGCCCTCTATGCCTGCCTTATCGAGCTGCTCCTTCAGGTAGCGGGCGGTATCCGCGAACTCAGTGAAAATCAGCACCTTCTGGTCGGGAAGCTCTTTGGATTTGAGCAGACGCAGGAGCTTCTGCAGCTTGTCGTCATGGTTTGGCTTGAACTTCCGCGCTTCCTCTAGGAACTTCACGATCTCGTCGAGATCGAGGAAGGTCTCCTGCAGCATCTCGGGAACATTGTACTCCTCGCGGCTGAGAAGCTCCACAGCATCGAGCATCTCCTGGGGGACGATGTCCTCATCGTCCGTATCGTCGCCATTGTTGCCCCAGAAGTCGTACTGGCGCTCGGCAGCGTAGCCCAGAATCTCGGCGTTCTGGCTCTTCCAGCGCTGCAGGCGCCCCTTCTCGGAGTCAGTCTCGCTATGAACCTGCAAGAACGCCAACAGCTTCTTGAGCAGACGATCGCAGGAGAGCTCGAAGGCGGCGACCGAACTCTCAAACCGTTTTAGGAATTGTGTGCGGATCAGGCCGACAACCTGTTGCTGCCGGTTCTGCTCGAAGGGGTCGATGTCCTTGTCCGGCCCCTTGTACCAGTGCAGCGGATAATACATCGCCAGCGTGAACAGCGGCTCCCGCTTTGCGAATGCCTGCTCGAAGAGGTCAAGAAGCCGGCCATATGTCTTGCGAATGGAGTAATCGGCAACTTGTGGCGGCTTGCGCTCGGGAAACATCGCAGCCTCGCCGACTTCCCGAATTTGACTCTCCCTCGCATAAGAGCGACTGCGCTGGACGACGAGCTGGCGGAAGATCTCATCGGAGGACAGGAAGTTTTGGACCTCGGCCAAGTGGCCAGACGCATCGGCAACCTCATGCCCGACCGTGTTCCTGAGCGACTTCTCCAGGTTGTTGAAGTGCGCTCGGAGATTGTTCACACCCAGGGTTCTGGCGAAGTAGTCTTCTTTCCCCCTGGTGAACAGCTCGGCCAAATGGCGGAAGTCGGAAAGTCGGTTGTTGATGGGTGTGGCGGTGAGCATGTAGACCGTCTTGAGCCGCACAGCGTTGTCCAGGAGATCATAGAGGCGGTAGTAACGGGATGGGTCGCCGGTCTCGCCGCCGCCTCTGCGACCCGGGTTGCGGAAGTGGTGCGCCTCATCGATCACCACCACATCTGCCAGCTCCGTCATCCGCCGAAAGCGCTCCGGGAAGTCACCTTTGCGCCCCAGATCGGTATGGCTGAAGACGGCCAGGTTGCTGAAGTCCGCGTTACCGCCAACCCCGCCGATGTGCGGCAACCACTCGCGCAGGTGCGGTTCCCAAACGGCTTCCTTTGCCGCCTTGGGCGCGAACAGCACAACGCGCTTGCCTTCATGGAGGATGAGCCGCTCGATAAGCATTAGGCCCACAAAGGTCTTGCCGAGACCGACGCCGTCACAGAGAAACGCCCCGCCGTGCTGGCGAGCGATCTTCATCAGGGCCCAATAGCCTTCCTTCTGGTAACGATCGATCCTCGGAAACATCTTCGAGCGGGTCTCGTCCCATTCGGTAGCGGACAGCTCGTGCCCTCGAAAGAACTCCTGGAGTGACTTCGCGTAGACATCGAAGGGCGTGTAGAGACGCACGTGGCGCGCGATCGTCTCGACGATCACCTCGGTTATGTCCGTTGCCTCCTTCCAATGGGACTCGAACCATTCCTGAAGCTGCGCGACCTCACGTGCACTTTGAATCTGAACGTTCAGCTCAATGTTCTTGGTCAGGCCCGGCAGGCTGAAGTTGCTCGACCCAACGAGGGCCTGTGAGCCTACGACCTCAAGCTTCGCGTGTGTAATGTAGGCCTTGGCGTGGAACTTGTCGCGGTCGTAGGAACGACATTCGATGCGGCCGGACTTCAGTGCCTCCAGGATCGCGGGGACCCCGTCGAGGAACGCATTCGTATCCTTCTCAGCCTCGATGCTGTTGTCGAGCATCTCAACGGCACGCTTGCGAACGGCCTCCAGGAGCAGCTTGCGGGTCCGATAGGTCGTCTCCCTCCCCATGAGAATGCGGATCTTGTCGAGCCGCTGCCACTTGCCATCGAGACCCAGGAGAGCGCCGATCTCGAAGTGCCCGGTAGCGATGTCGAACGCTTTGGCGACGCTGGTCCACTCCTCCAGGTAGCGCAGCCCGGTCCAACCCGACACGCTGTTGTCCACGATGAAGAGGTCTCGTCCTCCTCCGGTGTCATTTTTCATCGTGTCATCTCGCATCTGCTCAGACGTAGAATCTCGGAGCTGCTGCGCCCTATAACCGCCGCCGCAACCAGCGACGCGGACCTTCGCACAGAAAGCCGTGAAAGGAAGGGCGCTGCCGCATCACCGATGGTTCCCGCGCGGAACGCAGGTGGAATGACCGGCCCGGCTGGCGGGTAAAGGCGTTCATGGGCGGCGCTCAAAACGGAAGCCGATTTTTTTCGCTGGTGCTTACACAGTGCTTATTTTCCCGGGAAGCCTGCTTCGATACTTGCCCACAGATTTCCAAGAATCCATTGACCTATAACGCTTTTTTTATTGGTGAGCCCAGATGGATTCGAACCATCGACCCTCTGATTAAAAGTTAGCGGTTCCCGCCAAGCGACGTTGAATACGCCCAAACTTCGGCTGCCGATACCGCCTGCCAGCTAAAATTGGCGCTTTGCGCCTTTCTAAGGACGGCAGCCGCGTCCGAAGAGAAAGGATTTAAATTGGATGCAATGAACCCGCGTGGCAGAGCGATTGGAACTCGAAAAATTTCGCGCTCCATGCTCACATATTGCTCACGCAAAAAATTCTTTGACCTGCGGCAAGCTGCTAAATCCTTGATTTAATTGGAGCGGGCGAGGCGATTCGAACGCCCGACCCTAACCTTGGCAAGGTTATGCTCTACCCCTGAGCTACGCCCGCTCTGCAACGCGTTTACGCAATCGCGCCCGAATTTATTGCGCAAGTTCGTAAGTGATGCAAGCCTTGTTATTCGCACGCTACAACACAGGCTTCACACCGGCAGTCAATTCACATCGAAGCAAGGGCTTGGTTCTATGGCTTATAAAATGCATGAGCTTTCCGCACTGGATGCCGCGGCCGCAATCGGACGCGGCCAATTCAAGGCCGCCGAATATATGGGCGGCCTCCTTTCCCGCATCGAAGCGCGCGAGCCTGACGTTCAGGCCTGGCAATATCTGAGCAGGGAACTGGCCCTTGAACAGGCGAGGAAGCTCGATGCGCGCCAAGACCTCCAACAGCTCCCGCTCGCAGGCGTCGCGGTAGGTATCAAAGACATCATCGACACCGCTGAAATGCCAACGGAAAATGGGACGGTTCTGGACGAGGGGCGCCGTCCCAGCGCCGATGCAGAGGTGGTTCGCCTATTAAGGGAAGCGGGCTGCGTAATCATGGGCAAGACGGTCACGACGGAGCTCGCGTATATGAGCCCGTCGAAGACGCGCAACCCTCACAACGCCGCGCATACGCCGGGGGGATCGTCTTCCGGATCGGCTGCGGCGGTGGCGGCGGCAATGGTTCCCGTCGCGCTTGGGACGCAAACCAATGGCTCAGTCATAAGGCCAGCTTCGTTTTGCGGTATATATGCGCTGAAGCCGACGTTTGGGCTTTTCCCAAAGGCCGGCGTCCTGGAGGAAGCCGGCACGCTGGATACGCTTGGCGTTTTCGCGCGTTCGCTTTCAGACGTTGCCGCGGTCGCGGAGGTTCTCGCGGAAGGCACCGCAATTCCGGCGGCGCCTGCGAATTTCCTCAAGGCTGCGCAGGAGAAGCTAACGGCTCCGAGATATTGCTTCGTCAAAACTCCCGCATGGAGCGTTGCGGAAGACGCCACCAAAGAGGCCTTCGAGACCTTTGCCGAAAGCCTTGGCAGCAGATGCGAGCCCATGGACTTACCGCCCGAATTCGACAAAGCGATCGATTTCCACCGCACGATCATGATGACTGAGATTGCGCTCAATTTCGGCCACTATTATGAGCGCGGGCGTGACCGGCTCAGCGCGCAAATGCGCAGCGCCATTGAGACGGGCCAGCAAATTCTCGCCCGCGACTACGCTGAAGCATTGCGGGAGAGGGAAAACCTTTATTGCCTGCTGCAAGAGATTTTAAAGCCATACGACGCGGTTATCACTCCGCCGGCTTCGGGTCCGGCGCCGCATGGGCTCGATACCACGGGCAACCCTATCTTCTGCACGCTTTGGACCTTCCTTGGCGTGCCGGCTATGAACCTGCCTCTCTTGAAACTGAATGGAATGCCGCTTGGGGTACAGCTCACCGGAGCGCGGCTTAAGGAGGAGACGCTTTTCAGAGCCGCAGCGGCTCTAACGAATGACTTTTAACTCGAGATGACGAGGAGGTCCATGGAGGTTAAGGATGGACCTCCTCGCCGCCGGTTTCGGTGGTTGCAGCCTAGTTCAGGGGAGGATGGAGGCCGGGTGTTGGGTACCCGGCCTTCGGCTGCACTAACCAGCCGAAACCGGAACTGCAACGTAAAGCTCATTGTTCTTGTGCTTCAGCAGCACAAGAACATGGCCTTTACCAGAGGATTTGGCGTCCTTCAGCGCATCGCGGAACTGCGATGTGGTCGAGATTGCCTTGCCGCCGGCCTTCAGGATGATGTCGCCTTCGCTTATGCCGAGGCTGGCGGCTT
>JBAUNL010000261.1:0-4093 GCA_049579205.1 Rhodomicrobium sp.
TACGGTTGCCGTCAGTCCGGTGATCGCCACGCCTCCCATTGCAGCACCTGTCGCTGTGGAAGCGCCCGTTTATGGGTTCCCGCCCTATTAAAAGGCGGACGCACAAAGCCGGGCGGGCAATCGGGGCCCGGCGAGCGTTCATGCATGATCTTATCGCAAAGCCGGTATCCACCTCCGAGTCAAAGCTCGAAGGCATGCTTTTGCGGATCATGCTTAGAAGTCAGACACAATCCCCTTTTTCTCCCAATCGCCATAGCGAGTCGGCTCAGGACCTTTCCGATTGCCCACCTCTTTAGGCATGGCTTTCTTCTTAGCCGTGCGGCGGCGTTCTTCAGCCTCGGCAAGCGCCTGCTTCGCAGGTTCCCGCCTCCGCCTTTCAATTTCTGCTTCGCTCTTATTTTTCATTTCAAATTTGAAGATTAAGCCGGAGATTTCGCCAGAGCAAATGTAGCTGTTGCACCAGCTTCTGAAACCTCATACACGGCCGGAAAGGCGTTTGGAAAGCAGATGTCTGCGCGCTGCATCATGATCATGGGGACGGGGTCGGACGTGGGCAAGTCGCTCATTGTGGCCGGCCTCTGCCGTCATTTCGCGAATGCCGGCTACCGGGTTGCTCCCTTCAAGCCGCAGAACATGTCCAACAATGCCGCGGTCACCGTGGATGGCGGCGAGATTGGCCGCGCGCAGGCGCTCCAGGGCCGCGCCGCGCGCTGCGAAATGACGGTGGACCTCAATCCGGTTCTGCTGAAACCGCAAAGCGAAACCGGCGCACAAATCGTCGTGCAGGGCAAGGTCATTGGGGTGGCCCGCGCCCGAGAATTTCAAGACCGGAAACGGGCGCTCATGCCTGCAGTACTTGAGAGTTTTAGCCGGCTGAAATCCGCCCATGACGTCATCTTCGTGGAGGGCGCGGGCAGCGCATCAGAAATAAATCTTCGTGCAAACGACATCGCGAATATGGGCTTCGCGGAAGCAGCGGGCGTTCCTGTCATCCTTGCGGGCGACATAGACAGGGGCGGAGTTATCGCAAGTTTGGTTGGCACCAAGCACGTACTGGCGCCTATTGATGCGGAGCGGATAAAAGGCTTCGTGGTCAACAAGATGCGCGGGGACCCAAGCCTTTTCGCAGACGGTATGGCAGCCATCAGCCAAATGACGGGCTGGCCCGCCCTTGGGCTTGTTCCTTACTTTCAGGAAGCGAGCCGCCTTCCGGCGGAGGATGCGCTTGCGTTGCGGTCGATGCGCGAGCCGGAAACAGAAGGCCCCGGCGGGCAACTAAGAATCGCGGTGCCGCGCTTGCCGTTCATCTCCAACTTCGATGACCTCGATCCGTTGTGGTTGGAACCAGGCGTCGGGATGGAAATGATCCCGCCCGAGAAGCCGCTTCCCGCCGAGGCCGATGTCATCCTGCTGCCTGGCTCCAAGGCAACAATCGCGGACTTGGAGGCATTTCGCGCAGCTGGTTGGGACATTGACCTTGCCGCACATCTCCGGCGCGGGGGACGTGTCCTTGGTCTGTGTGGCGGCTTTCAAATGCTTGGACGAAGAATTTCCGATCCCGATGGCATCGAAGGTCCGCCGCGCAGCGTCGAGGGGCTCGGTTATCTCGATATCGCAACCGTCCTCAAAGGCGATAAACAACTCCGGAAGGTGAAAGGGGAGGGGTTGGGCGCAGCTTTTGAGGGCTATGAGATGCATATAGGCGTAAGCCAGGGCGAAGGGATGCACCGGCCCTTCCTGCGTTACGAGGATGGGCATCCCGAAGGGGCGGTCTCGGGGAACGGACTTGTGGCAGGCTGCTACGTACATGGCCTCTTTGGCTCGGACGCCTTCCGGGCAGCCTGGATTGCCACCTTTAGGTTCGCTCGAACCGCTGCGGCCACCATCAATACCCCGCTCGTCTACGAGGCATTGATCGAGGAAACACTCGATAAGCTGGCCGCGCATCTTGCCCGCCACGTCGACCTGGATTTGCTGCTTAAACTTGCGCGGTAACAAGCGCGGCAGTGGCAATTAAAACTACCATTATCATCCAGCCAATTCGCGCCAACCGCAGAGCCCGCTTGATGTCGCCGGCCGTGGCCTCGAAGCGGCCATCGCCCATGAAGGCGTCTTCGACAACGGCGCCACCGTAGCAGCGCGGTCCCGCGAGCCTTAGGCGCAGTGCCCCGGCCATCGCTGCTTCCGGCCAGCCCGCGTTGGGGGAGCGATGCTTATGCGCGTCCCGAATAACTGCCCTGAAAGCGCCCAACGGTGAGGCTCTTGCGAAAAATGCTGCAGCTCCGAAAACCAGCGCGGCAAGCCTTGAGGCGGGCAGATTGACGAGATCATCGAGACGCGCAGAAGCCCAGCCGAAGGCCGTATGCCGTGGCGTCCTGTGGCCGATCATGCTGTCGGCCGTGTTGATCGCCCTGTAGGCGACAAGACCGGGCAGTCCCAGCACTGCGAACCAGAACACAGGAGCGGCGACGCCGTCGGAGGCGTTTTCGGCAAGACTTTCGATCGCCGCTCGCCCGACGCCGTGCTCGTCGAGAGTATTCGTATCGCGTCCGACAATATGCGCGACCGCCTCACGCCCTGCCTCAACGCCGCCGCTTTCAAGCGCTTCGGCGACGCCGGCAACATGAGTGTAGAGGCTACGGCCCGCGATCAGTGTGCTGGCCGCGACGGAAGTTGCAATCCATCCCCAGGGCCATTCGCTGACCGCCAATTGGAATATAAAAGCCACTGCCGCCGCGATGCCCCCAACGCCCAGGATTGCGGCCGACCCAAGCAGCTTCCGCCGGCTAGTTGGCATGTGCTCGCGGTTGAAGCAGCGATCTGCAAGATTGATCAGGGACCCGATCCAGGTGACAGGGTGACCAATTTTTCGGAAAATCCAGTTAGGATAGCCGAAGAGAGCATCCAACAACACAGCGAGCAGCAGTACCGGCAAGGTTTCTGGAAGCATGACCGCTTCATTAGCAGATGAAATGCATTTGGGCTTCTTCGAGCACGGAGGCCGGCTCGATCTCGCGAAAAAGCTTTATCCACAGGCGCCGGAACCCTGGATGGATCTTTCGACGGGCATCAGCCCTTGGAGTTATCCTGCGCCGGAGGTGGCGGCCTATAATTTGCGCGGCTTGCCCGATGCCGGCGCTCTGCAAAGCTTGATCGGTATTGCTAAACGAACTTATCGCGTACCAAAAGGCGCGGAGGTGGTTGCGCTGCCTGGGACCGAAATCGGACTCAGCGTCATCCCCTGGCTTTTTCGCGAGCCTAAACGGGTGGCCGTGCTGGGTCCGGCCTATGGGAGCCACGCCAAGGCCTGGATGGCTGCCGGGCACTCGGTTTCGCAAGTCTCCTCCCTGAATGAGGCAAGCGGCGCCGCGATCCTGATCGTTGTCAATCCGAACAATCCGGACGGGAGGTTCCTGCCCCATTCCGATCTGGCGGCAGTGCTGCCTCCGCTGAGGCGCCGCAATGGGTTGCTCATCGTCGATGAAGCGTTCGCCGATACCGATGAAAGCTATTCGCTTTTGCCGGTGGTGGCACGTCTCGATCACACGCTGGTGCTGCGGTCTATCGGAAAGTTCTTCGGTGCTGGAGGGATTCGGCTTGGCTTTGCCATCACATCTCATCCTATAGCCGAGCGGCTTAGAGTGGCGCTTGGCAGCTGGCCAGTTTCCAGTCAGGCACTTGCCTTCGGAACAGAAGCGCTCGCCGATGAAGACTGGGCCACAATGCAGCGGCAAAGGCTGAAGGAAGCCGCAAATGAAATGGACCATGTCCTGAACGAGGCCGGATTTACCATTGCGGGCGGCACCTCTTTGTTCAGGCTCGCGGCTCATCTGCGAAGCTGGGAGTTCTTTCTGCACCTTGCGAAAAACGGGGTCCTGGCGCGCCCTTTTCAAGGTCGAAATGCCTTGCGTTTCGGCCTTCCGGGAAGCGCGGAACAATTTAGCCGCCTGAGATATGCACTGAAAGAACCTATGTTTTAAGGCTGTCACTGTGGCCATGTCGCATCACTCTGACTTACACGATAAAATTGCCGTTGTTGACAGGCCGGACGGTGGCTATCTGTCGTGTATGAAATTGTCGCGGAAGTTACCGC
>JBAUNL010000262.1:0-6089 GCA_049579205.1 Rhodomicrobium sp.
TTACGGGCTCGGCATAACCAACGACGTCCACGAGATTGGTCGAGCCAGCCTTGGCTACGGCGCCCAACGATTTCTCGATGATGTTTGTGAGGCCGCCGGCTTTATTTCCGGGGGAGGGATTGTTGTCGATTTTGCCACCGTTTTTCGCAGTGTAGTCTTCCCACCACTTCATGACGCGCACGAGCTTCTCGCCGACCTCGCGGTTCACCGCCCGCCGGGTTAGAAGATGCTCGGCGCCGTAGACCTCCGTCGATTCCGACAAGATAACGGTCCCGCCATGCCGCACGATCAGGTCGGAGGCTGCCCCTAGAGCCGGATTGGCGGTCAGACCCGAAAAGCCGTCCGAACCCCCGCATTGAAGCGCGACCGTCAGAGGGGATGCCGGCACCGTGGTTCTTTTCACTTCGTTTGCCTCGGCGAGCGCGGCTTTTACGCGCTCGATACCGGTTTCAACCGTCCGCCTCGCGCCCCCGGACTCCTGGATGACGAGAGTCTGCAGCTTGCCGCTTTCCCGGAGCCGCTGCGCTGCAAGCAGATTGCCGATCTGGTTCGCCTCGCAGCCGAGTCCCACCACCACCACAGCTGCGAAATTTACATGCCTTGCATAGCCCGCAATGGTGCGGCGAAGGACATCCATGGCGTCGCCTTCAGCAGCCATGCCGCAACCCGTCTTGTGTGTGAGTGCGACAACGCCGTCGACATTCGGGAAGGCAGACAAAAGCCCGTCGCCGGTAAAGGGGTTCCGCCTGAAGGCCTCAGCAATGTAGCGGCCTACACCTGCAGAGCAATTGACCGAAGTCAGGATACCGATGTAGTTGCGGGTGGCTACCCGGCCGTCAGGCCTAACGATGCCCTGAAAAGTCGCTGGTTCGGCCAGGTACTCGGTCGGCTGGAATTCGGAGCAGAAAGCGTAGTCGCGATCGAAGTCGCGCATCTCACAATTGTGGGTGTGAACATGATCGCCAGGCGCGATCGCCGAGCGTGCAAAGCCAATTGTTTGGCCGTATCGCGTGACAGGTTCGTCCTTTTCGATGGGGCGGACCGCGACTTTGTGACCCCGAGGGATGCGGGCATTCGCGGCGATGCCTTCTTCGGGGACTGGCGTGCCAGAGAGAATATCGAGCCGCGCAATCACGACATTGTCGATGGAACTTAGCCGGATCGTGAGGGGTGCTTCGTTCATATCCGCCTCCTTATCTTTTGAGTTTGTCACGGCCGCCAAGATAGGCCGCTTTGATCTCTTCCGTGCCGGCAAGGGCTGCCGGCGGCCCTTCCACGACGATCCTTCCCGTTTCGAGCACGTAGCCGCGATCGGCAACGGAGAGGGCCATTTGCGCATTTTGCTCGACGAGGAGCACGGTTGTCCCTCGCGATTTGATATGGGAGATAACCTTATAAACCTGCTGAACAATAAACGGTGCCAGCCCAAGCGAAGGTTCGTCCAGCAATAAAAGCTTGGGGCGCGCCATCAACCCTCGGGCGAGCGCCACCATCTGCTGCTGGCCCCCAGAAAGTGTCCACCCCAGCGCATTCTCGAAGGGCTTGATCTCGGGGAAGATTGAGAACTTGTCCTCAACCTCGGCCTCAAGCCCGGCCCGCGAAACGCCTCGTAAGTTCGATCCTCCAAGGAGGATATTGTCCCTGACGGTGAGGCCAGGAAAAATGCGACGGCGTTCGGGGACATGTGCAATACCAACTGAGACCACCGCGCCGGGTTTCATTCCCCCGATCTTATTGCCGACCCAGCGGATCTCACCCGCCTGCGGTTTCATCAGCCCTGAAATCGTGCGCAAGACCGTGCTCTTGCCCGCACCATTTGCGCCAAGCAGCGCGACGATCTCACCTTCGTTCACGCTCAGCGATAGCCCCTTCAAAGCCTGAACACGGCCGTAGTTCGCAACCACCTCTCTTAGTTCAAGCAGCATCCCGGGGAGCTTCTCCTAGATAGGCCGTAATGACGTCGCGATTGCGCAGCACATCCGAAGGAGTCCCATCCGCGATCCTGCGCCCGAAATTCAGGACAGTGATGTGATCGGCCACATTCTCAACCAATGCCATGTCGTGATCGATGATCAGAACGGTGAGACCATGCCCCTTCATGTGCTTGAGAAGCTCGACAAGCTTTTCTTTCTCAGCCTGATTTAGGCCCGCACCGGGCTCGTCGAGCAGGATAAGCCTCGGGGAGCCGGCAAGGGCGCGTGCGATCTCGACCAAGCGCTGGTGCCCGTAAGATAGGCTTGAGGGATCGCCATTGGCCCGGTCCGCGAGTGCAACGAATTTCAAAGCGGAAAGCGCGCGATCGCGCGGCAAATAGTGATCGCCGCCGCGAGACAGGCTTTGCTCTGCCCCAATGATTACGTTATTCAGGATCGTCATGCCAGGGAAGAGCCGGATGTTTTGAAATGTACGGCCGATTCCAAGTCTCGCGCGCCGGTGCGCGGGGACATGCGTAATGTCCCGCCCATCGAAGAGCGCCGTACCGCCTGTGGGGCGGTAGATCCCGTTCAACACATTAAGCATCGTGGTTTTGCCCGAACCGTTGGGGCCGATCAGGGCGTGGACGCTATTTTCACGAACATCGAGATCCACGCCATCGACGGCTTTCAGACCTCCGAAATGCTTCGAAAGCGCATTGACTTTTAAAATGACCCCACCCGCGTCCCGCAAGGGCGCCGTTGCCAGCACAAGCGGCCGGATGTTCTGCACGGTGATGGGCTTGCCGCCCAAAAGCCGGTTCGAAATCCATGTCAAGATGCCCCACAGCCCATCGGGCAGGAAGACCATGATCAGGATCACGGCGGCACCGTAGACAGCGAGGTAGATCACCTTCAAAAAGCGCAGCCACTCCGGGAGGAGAATGAGAAGCCCGGTCCCCAACGCGGCGCCGAAAGGCGAAACCGCCCCGCCATGCAGGACCATGGTGAGAAAGACGATCGACTCCGCGAAAGTGAATTGATCCGGGCTGATATAGCTGAAGCCGCCTGCGAAGAGCGCGCCGCCGATAGCGTGAATGCGGCAAGCTTTGTGAGAAACGAATTGATGCCGGCAATGCTCGCTGCCAATTCGTTATCGCGTACCGCTTGCATGGCGCGTCCAAGGCGCCGCCTCTTGAGACGATAAACGAAGTATCCGGACGCGAAGAACAGCGCGATGCAAAATGCGAGGTAGTGGCGGCTCTCCGCAAGTAACTCCGGCCTAGCAATATTTCGAACGCCATCTGGTCCGTGGGTGAGTGAAATCCAGTTGTTGAGGGTGAGCGACAGGATGGTCTGAAAACTGATCGTAACCATCGCAAGGTAATGTCCGCCGAGCCGCAGGGAAGCAAGGCCAAGGATTGCGCCGGCAAGAGATGCGACGGCGAGGCCAAGGGCAAGCGAAAGCCAAAACCCCAAGGCAAAATCGGTGGTGCCCAGAGCGACGCAATAGGCGCCAAGTCCGAAAAACGCAGCCTGCGCCAAATTGATCTGTCCGGTATATCCGAGCACAATGACGAGGCCGAAAACCGCGATCGCGTAGGTCGCAGCCTGCATCAGCAAATTGAGCTGATAGCCAGTCAATGGACGAGTCAGGGGGAGAGCGACGGCTCCAAGCGCGAGAGCCAGGAGGAAGAAGCGCATCAGGGCAGCCGCCCGGGCGGTGCTCGTGATCATGCCTTCTCCGCGATTTTCTCGCCGAAAAGCCCTTCCGGTCTGAGCATCAAAAACACGAGAAGCACAAGAAAAGCGAAGGCATCTTTATAGGGGACGGAGATGTAGGCCGCCCCGAATGTCTCCACCACGCCAAGCGTGAGCCCCCCAATGATCGCGCCAATCACATTGCCGAAACCGCCGACGATGGTCGCCGCGAATGCCTTGAGCGCGATGGCGCTGCCCATGCCGACGGACACGAACAGGATCGGCCCGACCAAGATTCCGGCCAAACCGCCGAGAAAGGCGCTGTAGACGAAGGTGAGCATGATCATTCCGGCGACCGGAATGCCTAGCAGGCTCGCCATCTCCTTATCCTGCGAGGTCGCCTGCATCTTTTTGCCCAGCAGTGTGTATTCGAAGAAGAAGTGCTGCAGGATCACTAGGAGCGCCGTCACAGCCAGGATCAGGAGATACTGACTGTCGAGGAAGACCGGGCCAAGCAGGATGCCTGGCGTCGAAAGCGCGCCCGGTAGAGATTGCGGCTGAGGCCCATAGGCTGCGAGCGTGCCGTTCTGCATCAGGATTGAAGCACCGATGGTGCTGATGATGACCGGCAGCAATCCGCGATGGCGAAGGGGATAGTATACGAGGAGATTGAACAGGGCGCCGAACACCATGACTGCGGCAAGCGCGATCAGGATGCTTAGCCAGTAGGGAAGGTCCAAATCGACGGCGCACACGACCATCGCGAATCCGCCGAGCATCGTGAAATCGCCTTGTGCGAAGTTGACCACATTGGTCGCGCGGAAAATCAGGACGAAGCCAAAGGCAACGAGCGCGTAAATGCTTCCCACGCCAAGACCGGTGAAAAGCAGCTGCAGTTCCATTCCCCCTGCCTCTGTCCTACGGCCGCTGGCCGCAATTCACCGTAAGCCGCATTGTTAGAGCATCGCGCCGAAAAGTGTGAGCGGTTTCAGATAACGCCATGCGATAAAACAAAGACTTAGAGCGGCGTTCCGATTCCAAAACAACAGCGCCGCTCTAATCCCTGAAGTCGACGCGCTTCAGAAACTTGATCGTGCCTTTCTCGTTTTTGACGATATTGTAGCCGTGAAGGCCGTCGCCGTTCTGGTCGAAGGTAGATTCCTTCCGCGCCGGGCTTGTCTTTGATCGCAAGGATCGCCTCACGGATTTTGTTGGGATCGGTGCTGCCAGCGTTCTTGATGCCCTCCGCGAGCATGGTTACGGCATCGAATGTCCAAGCACCGAACAGATCGGCGTTCGATTTATAGGCGGCGTCGTAGCGCGTGGAGAAGTCTTGCGCGGTGGGGCTTGAGTCCTTGTTGAAATCAACAACCACGTAGGTTCCATTCAGCGCAAGGCCGCCCAGCTTCAATGCAGTCGCTGTCGCGTTGCTTGCTGAGCCAATCCATTCGAGTGTGGCGCCAAGCTGGCGGAGCTGCTTCGCGAAGATGCCCGCATCGGTTTCAAAGGTCATATAACTCGCAAGCACATCCGCACCGGATTGACGGAGAGCAAGTGCGACGGGTGTGAAATCCTGCGAATTGTTCGTGTACCCCTGGATCAGAACAGGCTCCGCGCCCGCGGCCTTCAAGGCCGCGACGAGATTCTTCATCCCGTTCGTGCCAAACGTATCCGTCGAATGAACGATAGCCCATTTTTTTTTTGGCGAGCGTGTTCAAGCCGAAGTCGGCGATTACCCTCGCGGAATAAGAATCGTTGGGACGGCAGCGGAAGAGCCAAGGGTTGCCGGAGTGCGTCAGTGTGGGGTCCGTTCCACCGATCATGACGGGTCTGCCGTATTTTTGAATATCCGGCGCCATGGCTTGTACTTGTGTACTGCGTATGGAGCCTATGAAGGCGATAATGCTTGGATCGCTGGCAAGTTTGCTGAAGGCGAGGACAGCACCGGGATTGGTTGTTTGATCATCTTCGACGATAAGCTCAATCTGTTTACCAAGAACGCCGCCGGCCTTGTTCACGGCCTCGACAGCTAATTTCGCGCCTTGAACCTGATATTTGCCGGATTCCGCAGCAGCCCCGGTAAGAGGTTGCACCATTCCGATTTTCAAAGTGTCCGCTAGGGCATTTCCTAAGTCAGCGCTTGCAAGAAATGCAAACACCACAAAACAAGCGGCAAAAAGCCTCCCCATTTTTTTCCTCCCGAGCCCGCGATTACTTATTGTTTTAAGCCCGTCTACATGGGGGGCGCCGGCGTTGTCAAGGCACCTGAAAGCCGCGAAAATTGGCGGCACTGCCGGTTTTGATCGGCGTACGGCAAAATAGCTGCTGAATTGCACACGCTTGTCAGCAAACAGCTGCGTGTCTACGAGTCTCGAGGAGGCTGCTTCGGTCCGGTGCTGATCGCGGCTTGGGTCTATAGGATTGTCTTAAATCGAAGGCTCAACCCTGTCGGATTCGGCGGTGGTTTTAGACACT
>JBAUNL010000263.1:0-3251 GCA_049579205.1 Rhodomicrobium sp.
AACGGCCGGCACGAACCAGTTCGATCATCCGCTGGCGGAACTCAGGTGGATATGGAGGGCGCTTCTTCGACATGGTGGACTCCTGGAACACAAATGTTCGGATGTCCACGAAACCGGGGGAACTTCAATAGGCTGCGAAGACAGCGACTAGCGAAAGCATCGTTATTCCGGGCATGAATAGGGTGAAGAGCCCGAACAGAATTCCAGCAAGTCCGCGAAGGGCAACGATCCACCAGTTCCGCGCCAATACTGCATTCATTTCGCGAGTCTGAATAAGGTCTTCGGGAAAGCCGAACTTGTCCGCATATCTATCTTGTGTGCCGGTATTGCTCATTTCGGTCTGTCCTTGCTCTTTGTGGATCTCGACTGCCGTCTCTCCTGATGACCCTTTCTGATACGCCGCACCCGTCTCGAAGCAGCGCTCTACTTCATTTGGCTTGGCCTCATCTCCAATTCAGCCGGCTAGGCGACGGCATGAAATCGCCCCGGGCTTGAAGAACCGCCGGCTCCGCTGATTGGTTCTCTTGGCCCTTAAGCGGCCTTGCTTACGCTGCCGTGCGGATCGATGACGAACTTTTTCGGCGAGCCCTCGTGGAAGCTTTTGTACGCCTGAGGTGCCTGTTCAAGTGAAATGAACTCCGTATTGAGGAGGGGCGTCAGATAGGGCATCCGATCCCAGATGATCGACATCATCAAGTCGCGGTTGTACATCATGACAGGACATTGGCCGGCCGTGAGAGACGGCGATTTCACCCAAGCTTTGGGAAAGTTCAATGGTATTTTGCCCTGTTTTTCGAGCGGTCCAGGTGCGCCGGGATCAAGGTCTGTGTAAACGCCGACCACACCCAGTTTCCCCGCCGGCTTCACCACCTCGGCGAGCGTATTGATAACCGCTTCCTCCTCGTTCTTTTTGACACCCTTGGGGCCATAGCCGTGGCCTTCCAAACCAACGCATTCGCAACCGGCGTCGACCCAGCGCTCGCCGAGAATAGCCTCGATCTGATCCGGCACCGGTGTTTCGCTCGAGATGTCGACAGTTTCGTAACCTGCTTTCTTGACGAGCGAGAGCCTTTCCTTGTTTGCGTCGCCGACGATGATGCATGAGGCGCCAAGCAGGTGCGAGCTTGCAGCAGCGCATCGGCCAACGGGGCCGGCTCCGGCGATGTAGACGGTGGACCCAGCCTTTACACCCGCTTCGACACAGGAGTGAAAGCCAGTCGGAAGGATGTCGGACAGCAAGGTCAGATCGCGGATCTTATCCATTGCCGCACCCTTATCGGGGAAGGGGAGTAGCTGGAAGTCTGCCCAAGGCACCAGCATGTAATCGGCTTGTCCGCCTTGCCAGCCTCCGAGATTGAAGCCGTAAGCGCCGCAGTAGCCGAGGTCCTCATTGGCACGAAGGCACACGTCGGTATGCCGTTCTTTACAGTTCCTGCAGGTTCCGCAAGCGACATTGAACGGCACTGAACAAATGTCACCCTTCTTGATGTAGTGGACTTCTTTGCCTACCTCGACGACCTCGCCGGTGTTCTCATGTCCCATCTGCATTCCCTCAGGCGCCGCGAAGCGGCCATGGTAGATATGCAGATCGCTACCGCAGATATTTGTAGTCACGAGCTTGAGGATAACACCGTGCTCGATTTTCCGTCCCTTGGGGTCTTCCAGCTTGGGATAGGGTTTTTCTTGAACCTCCATTTTCATAGGGCCCATAAACGTCACTGCGCGATTGCTTGCCATTGGTGTCGTCTTTCCGAATGATTTGGCTGTGCGCCTGTTGGGCGCGCTCCTCACGGAAATGAATAGGACCGCGTGGCGCTTTCATTCCCCTTGGATCTGACGATAGACTCTGATGCCAATTTTTTCGCTGACGCGTGTCACTATAGGGAAACTCTAAGCCCCGCGACGCGGAAGCTGATGGCGATCATCGCGCGCGAAACCTTCGCTGTCACAATGCGTGGCAATGAAAGGCAGTGCTTATGACCCAGCAACCCAACACATCAAATTATGCCGGACTTGATCAGCTGTTCATTAGCGGCGAATGGCGAACCGGACGTTCAAATCGCAAGCTGAAGAACCACAATCCTTATACCGGCAAAGAGATCCTCGAGATGGCTCAGGCGGACAGGAACGATTTGGAAGATGCCTACACGGCTGCAGCCAAGTCCCATCCGGCGTGGGCGAGCGCCATGCCAGAACAAAGATCGTCAATCTTCCGGCGCGTAGCCTCAATCATGGAAATGCGCCGTGATGAAATCATCTCCTGGCTCATCGAGGAGTCGGGCAGCACGCGGCTGAAGGCAAGCCTGGAGTACGAGACGACCCATGCGATCATGCTTTGGTCAGCGGGGGCCCCCTACGAGGTTGAGGGGCGTATTCTAAAAACGGATATCCCGCACAAAGAGGGCCGCGTTTATCGAAAGCCTGTGGGGGTCGTAGGCGTTATCAGTCCATGGAATTGGCCACTGCACTTGAGCGCGAGGTCGGTCGCGCCCGCGCTCCGCGCTGAATGTTGGCAATGCAGTTGTGCTGAAGCCCGCGTCAGACACCCCTGTGACGGGAGGATTACTGCTCGCCAAGTTGTTGGAGGAAGCAGGCTTACCGCCGGGAGTGTTCAATGTGGTTATCGGGGCCGGCAGCGAAATAGGGGATGCGCTCGTAACCCACCCGATTCCGCGCGTCATTTCATTCACAGGCTCGACCCCCGTGGGCCGGCGGGTCGGCGAACTCGCAACCAAGGCGCCGATTATAAAGCGCACCGAACTTGAGCTTGGTGGCAACAGTCCGTTTGTGGTGCTTGACGATGCGGACCTCAGCCATGTTACGGACGCGGCGATTTTCGGAAAATTCCTCCATCAGGGTCAGATCTGCATGGCCGTCAACCGGTTCATCGTGGACGAGAAGCTTTATGACGGGTTTGTCGATCGCTTCGTCGAAAAGACGAAAGCTTTAAAGGTTGGCGATCCCGCTGAGCCCGACACGATGATTGGCCCGATCATCAATGAAAGTCAGTTCAACAAGCTGAAAGAGCGCGTGGCGGATGCGAGAAATTCAGGAGCAACAGAGCTGGTGAGCGGCGAACCCCAAGGGCTCATGTTTCCCCCGCACGTATACGCTGACGTCAAGAACGATACGAGGCTTGCGCAAGAGGAAATCTTCGGTCCGATCGCCCCCATCATTCGCGCGCAAGGAGAGGAAGACGCCCTTCGGATCGCGAACGATACGCAATTCGGATTGTCTGGTTGTGTCTTTAC
>JBAUNL010000264.1:0-32883 GCA_049579205.1 Rhodomicrobium sp.
GAAGATGCCGCCGGCGCAAAACTGACTGGCGGCCCGTCGCCGCGTCCAAAGCGGCAGAAGTTCGGAAAGCTCAGCTTTGACCCCATGTCTGGAGGGCCGAGCCTCCATTAGAGCGGCGGACGCCAATATGGAATCGGCGCGCGACTCGAGTCTTTGTTTTACAGCATCGCGTTACCCGAAAACCGCTCACACTTTCGGCGCGCGATTCTCTAGCCGGACGCTGGTCCACGCCGCCATGCAGAACTATTTGAGGATTGCAGCGAAGTCGCCGATTTATCTCTACCGTTACGCCGTCTCACCTATTCTTGGGCCTCGCTGCCGTCATCTACCCACTTGCTCCCAATATGCGCTCGATGCCATCGATCTTAACGGGATCTGGATCGGTGGATGGCTTGCTGCGGGCCGTATTGCGCGCTGCCATCCTTGGGGATCGAGCGGCTATGACCCGGCACCGGATCTGAGGCAGGCAGCAATTCCTTTCTGGGCTCCATGGCGAAGCTTTAAATACCGTAATCATAATCATGAGTGTCAGGCCTAGGAATATTACCTAAAGTTAATATAACGAACGAAGTTTTCTTGTAGAACTTGAGCTCATGCTAAAGTTCAATAGGGCCTTCACTTCGCGTTCATGGTCATTCTGCTTGGATCTAGGTTGACGATGGATTTTTAGACTTCCTTCGGAAGGCTCCATCTCCAACTTGATAAGGAACCAAGATCATGCGGATGATTTCATCTGGCCTTGCGGCCGGATTGCTTTTAGCCTCCACTTTTGGAGCGCTTGCCGCTCCCGCCGCCCCCACTGACAGTGTCAACGCCGGAAAAGGGACCGCGCCCGTGGAAAACGCGAACCCGCAAAATTCCGGGACGGCGACGCAAAACACAAACCCACAAAACCCGGCAGCGACGGCGCAGTCCAAGAAGCCGCACCATCGCAGCGCTTACACCCATCATCGGAGAACGGCCCGCCACAAGTCAGCGGTCCATCACAAGAGGAGCGCTTACGACAGGCGGGCGCACCAGAAAATTGCCATGTCCCATGGCCGGAATGCCCACCATAAGATGGCGACGCATAATAAGACCCGGCCAGTGCATAAGGCGAAGATGACGCCCAAGACTAAGCGCACGGCCTCGGCGACGCACTGATAGCTTCACGGGGAAGGTTCCCGCAACGCTATTGGGACGCATGATCTTACCGCAAAAGCGGCACCCATTTTTGCGGATCATGCTTGTCTTACGACTTTGCCTGCCGAGTAGCGAGCGGGGGGCGGCATGAATTTGCCGGCCCCCCATTCCGGTGCTGAAAGCGCTTAGAAGTGGATGATTGCATCCGCAGCGAACCCGATCATTTCCTTCTTGTTACCCGGAACACCAGCCTCTGGGTTGCCGTTGACGGCCGCAGTACCGAAGGAATGCCAGTAGGAGATTTCGGGACGGAACTCGATTTGCGGCGACAGCCAGTGCTGCCAGCTCAAAGTGGTTTCGAAATATTTCGTGTCACCGCCAGTCCCTGTGCGCCAGCCTTGCGGGTCGTCATACCACTCCAATGTATGGTCCGGTTGCTTTTCGCAAGTGAGTATTGGCGCAGGAGAGCGGAAGTCGCTGATATGTATGTTGGGCAATAGACAATGTTCGAACCGTTGTGGGGAATTTATTGAGGAGAATCCCACGTTCCTCCGGCATTGAAGGTCGCGAGCGCGATTTTGTTCAGCACACCATGTTCGCTGAGGTAATAGGCCTCGAAGTTGAGGTTCCACTGGTCGTTGAATTTGTGGTAGTAGGTGAATCCGTGCCACTGAATATTGTTGTAGCCCCAGTTGCCCTTATTGATGCCATCTACGCAGGGATAGATATTGTCCCAGCCGTCATTCCATGCATAGCGAACGCCGCTCAGACTTCAGCTCCGGCACAGTTTGCGTTTGGAAGCTATAATTGTCTAGCTGGACACAAAGTCTTGGATCGCCGCGATGAAAGCGCCGGGCTGTTCGAGAGGCGGACAATGCCCGCAGCCTGACAGCTCGACGTAGCGCGCGTTGGGAATTGCTTCGGCCACGGCGCGGCACAGAGCAGGGGGCGTCGCCGCATCCAGCTCTCCGCAAAGCACCAGGGCCGGGTTGGTGATCTCATGCAGCCGCGGCAGAAAATCGGCCTTGGTGAGGGCACGGCATGCTGCAATGAAAGCGTCCGGACCTACCTTGAGCAGGATTTGGCGCCTTTGCTCTACGGCTTCGGGGTGATCCTTGAGGTATGCGGGATGGAAGACGCGGTTTGAAGCAATGGCAGCGACAGAGCCAAGCCCCTCCTTTGCGACTTTTTCGGCCATCACCTCAAAAGCCTTTCGGCCTTCGGGCGGAAACCCTGCCGCTACGTCGCTCAAGACGAGTTGTCCGAACCTGTTCCCATGCGTCAGGGCCATTGCGAGTGCGACAGTTCCCCCGAATCCGTTTGCGATAACAATCGCGTCCTTGCCGATAGAGAAATCGTCGAAAGCTTCGGAGACCCTGCTGGCGTAAGCCTCGATGCTGGCCTCGACGGGCTTCGATTCGTGGAAGCCCGGCAGGTTTACGAGCGTGACGCGAAATCTCTCCGCGAGCCAAGGCAGCACTGGTTCGAATGCCGTCCAATCCGTCAGAAGCGAATGCAAGATCAGGACGTCTTTTCCAGCTCCGATTCTTGTTGCGGTCAGAACGCCGTCGGGGCTGCTGAGTCGCTTCAATCCTTTCAAGACCGGCATGGCTATCCCCCTCTTTGCCCGAACGCCAACGCAGCAATTTACGCCAATTTTCGTGCCTTTGATATATCAGACATCCGTCTAATCCGCCCGCGGAATGCTTGTGCGCCGCCGGATTCCAACGTAGGCTACGCCGCATGTCAGGCTACGAAACAGCGTTAAGACGGGAACAGGTGTACCATCGCTTGCGGCGGGACATTCTGGATTGCGCATTGCCCCCAGGGGCCCGGCTTCATGAGCCCCAGCTTGCGGAACGCTTCTCAATTTCCAAGTCGCCAGTTCGGGATGCGCTATTGCGGCTGGAGGCTGAGAAGCTCGTCATTGTGCGCCCGCGCAAAGCCTATCACGTGGCGCCGGTATCTGTATCCGATGCGCGGGAATTCTTCGAACTCCGTACCGTGCTCGAACAAGCCTGCGTCATCAACGCCGCGAGAAATGCGCCGGACAGCTCCCTGAGAGCGCTCGATAGATTCCGCACAACGCACTCCGCAGGCAATGCAGGCGATTTCATTACCTATAATAGGGAGTTTCATCTTGGGATTACGACACTCTGTGATAACCGCCGGCTCGCTCGAACAGCTGCCGACCTGATCGAGCAATTCGACCGCTTCGTCATTGTCAGCGTTCAACGCCTGCCCGCAGCGGATCCCGAAGTTCTTATTGCGGAACATTGTCATATCATCGACGCGGTCCAGGCGCGCGCCGCCAGAAAGGCTGCGGCGCTTCTTTCCTCGCACATCCGCAGCGCACGCCGCAGGGTCCTCTCGGCCTTGTCGCAAAGCAAAGCCGCCGAGTGAGATACGGACGTGGGCATGCGCTTCAAGAATTCATTCGTGGTCGATGCGCCTCCCGAGGACGCTTGGAAGGTCCTCTTGGATGTGGCGAAGATCGCTCCCTGCGTGCCAGGCGGAGAGCTGACCGAAATTGTCGATCCCACGCATTTCAAGGGAAGGGCGCGGGTCAAGGTCGGGCCGATCGAACTCGCATTTAATGGACAAGCCGAATTCGCTTCGATCGACAACGCGAATCATAAAGCCAGGCTCATAGCGAAGGGGAACGATTCGAAGGGGCGAGGCAACGCGTCCGCGACGATCGACTTCGAATTGGTCCCGGATGGCGCGGGCAGTCTCGTGACGGCCTCCACCGATCTCAATATGACGGGCCCGATCGCCCAATATGGGCGCGGTGCGGGGATCATGAACGAGGTCGCCAACCATCTTACCGCGGCCTTCGCGCAGAACCTGAGCGATATGATCGCTCGTGAGAAGACCCACGTTGTTTCCCCGGAGAGCAGCACAGCGCCACCAAAAGCAGCGGCTCCGATATCCGCGTTCGCGCTCCTGGCTGCGGTGTGGCGCGCATCGTTGTTGCGCTTGTTTGGCCGGATTTTTGGCAGGGCGAAGCCATGAAACCGGCTCCCTTTGCATATCACGTCCCGCACACGCTTCCGGAGGCAATCGAGCTTCTTTCGCTCGAAAATTCGAAGCTGCTCGCGGGCGGGCAATCGCTTGTGCCCATGCTCAACATGCGCTTTGCCGTCCCCGGCAACGTCATTGACCTCAATCGCCTAACGGGCGTGTCGGGCATCCGGCGCGACGGCAACAGCATTGAGATCGGCGCGATGACGCGGCAGTGCGATCTCGAAGCATCGAGCATTATTGCTGAAGCGCTTCCGATATTGTCAGAGGCATTGCCCCATATAGGCCACTTTCAAACGCGGTCACGCGGCACGATCGGCGGCAGCCTTTGCCATCTCGATCCCTCCGCCGAGCTGCCTGCCCTTTGCTTGCTAATGGATGCGGAACTGACAGTGTCCGGACCGAAGGGCACGCGCGCAATTCCGGCGGGGCAGTGGTTCGAGGGTTTCATGCAGCCCGCGCTCGCGCAGGACGAGGTGCTGACTTCAATTCGCATCCCGGCGTGGGAAAAGAGACATGGTTATGGGTGTTGCGAGTTCAGCCGCAGGCATGGTGACTTCGCTATTGCGGGGGCCGCCGCACTTCTAAATCTCGACTCTAGAACGCGGGTTTCGCGAGCGGCGATTACTGTTTTTGGGCTTGAGTTCAGCCCGCGCCGTCTTTTGGAGGCTGAGAAAGCTTTGGAGGGCAGCGATGCCAGTCAGGCAACATTCGCAGAAGCCGCCGATGCAGTGTCACGCCTCGACGCCATGGACGACGCTATGGCGTCCGCAAAGTACCGGCGTAAACTTGGCGTCACGTTGGTGAGACGGGCGCTCGATATGGCCCACCAGCGGGCGAAGGTTTCGGGCGCATGATAGAAAAGCGCCGCATCCAGCTCACCGTTAACGGCCGGAGTTACACCAGCGAGGCCGAGCCCCGGGTCCATCTCGGCGATTTCCTGCGCCATAACCTTGGTCTTACCGGCACGCATCTTGGTTGTGAGCACGGCGTTTGCGGGGCTTGTACGGTTATCGTTGACGGCGCGGCTGTACGCTCCTGCCTTATGCTCGCTGTGCAGGCAGACGGCGCCTCGGTTGAAACTGTTGAAGGGCTTGCGAGCGGGAATGAATTGCATCCGCTACAAAAAGCCTTCACAGAGCGCCACGCTCTTCAATGCGGCTTTTGCACTCCCGGCATGCTGATGTCGCTAGCCGCTTATATACGCAAGAATCCAGCCCCGGACGAAGCCAGCATCCGGGCCGCTATTTCCGGGAATATCTGCCGCTGCACCGGATATCAGGCCATCGTGGAGGCTGCACTCCATGCGGCCGCAGCTACGGGAGCCCGCTGAAATGGGAGTCCGGCATTTTGGCGCGTCCGTAACACGCATCGAGGATCCCCGGCTGCTTCGCGGAAATGGCCGTTATCTCGATGATATCGAATTGCCGGGTACGCTGCATGCCGCGTTCGTAAGGTCCCAAAGCGCACATGCGCGGATCAACAGCGTGGATAAAACCGGGGCTGTGGGCATCCCAGGGATTGCTGCCATATACACCGCCGAGGATCTCGAAGTGTTGGCGCGGGGCCCAATGCCGCAACTTGCACCGCACCCGGCTCTGAAGCAGCCAATCACCTATCATCCTCTGACCAAGGACGAAGTGCATCATACTGGCGAAGCAATCGCGATTGTCCTGGCTGAAAGCCGCCATGCTGCTGAGGATGCCGCTAATGCGATTTTCCTGGACATGGAGGAGCTTCCAGTGTGCGCCGATGCCCGGCGCGCGCTCGAACCGGGTGCGCCACTCGTTCATTCAGCGGCGCAGGACAATCTCGCTGCAACATTGCGCGGCAGCTTTGGCGATGCAGATCACGTCTTCAGAACTGCCGATCACGTCTTGTCGGAGAGCTTCTCCATTCATCGGGGCGGCTGCCATGCGATGGAGTGCAGGGGCGTCATCGCGAATTTTGAGTCCACCGAAGATCTCCTTGCTCTATGGAGCTCTACACAAGCGCCCTACAGCGTTCGCCGCTTGCTCGCCACGTATCTTGGGTGGGACGAGAACCAAATTCGCGTTATTGCGCCTGATGTCGGTGGCGGGTTTGGTCCGAAGGCTGGTGTCTATGCGGAAGAGTTCGCGGTAGCGCTCGCGAGCCTCGCCTGCGGCAAACCCGTCAAATGGGTGGAGGACAGACGCGAACATTTCGTCGCGACCACGCAGCAGCGCGACCAGTTCTGGACGCTCGAAGTTGCCTTCTCTTCAGATGGACGCATGCGCGCCATTAGAGGGCGCTGCATTCATGATAACGGGGCCTATACGCCGTATGGGTTGATCTTGCCGGCAACGGTGATGGGCTCATTTCCAGGCCCATACGCACTAGAGGCTGTGGACATCACCCTTGATGTGGTCTTCACGAACCTCGTTCCGAATACGCCCGTTAGGGGTGCCGGCCGGCCAAATACCGCCTTTGTGCTTGAACGCTTGGCCGACCGAGTGGCCCATCATCTGAACATACCTCGCGAAGAGGTTCGCAGGCGCAGTTTCGTTCAGGCGGAGCAAATGCCCTACGCGACCGGAATGAAGGCACGCGACGGTTCGCCGGTATCATATGACAGCGGGGACTACCAACGCGCTCTCGATCTTGCCCTGGAAAAGAGCGGCACCGCCTCCTTGACCGAGCGGAAGGCCGCTGCCCGTGCACAAGGAAAACTGCTTGGGCTTGGCATTGCTTCCCATGTGGAAGATACCGGACTTGCTCCTTTCGAAGGTGCCACCGTCCGCGTGACGGCCAGCGGGCGTGTCATCATAAGTACCGGAGCGGCGAGCCAGGGCCAAGGGCACGCGACTGTCTTCGCGCAAATCTGCGCCGACGCGCTGGGCGTTGAGCTTGACAAGATCAGCGTGGTTGCCGCCGACACAGCAAAATTCCCGGCCGGCATCGGCACAATTGCAAGCCGGATTGCGGTGACGGGCGGCTCCTCCGTCGAGCTTGCGGCGCGGCGCGTCCGGCAGAAGGCGCTCAAAGTCGCAAGCGAAATGCTCGAAGTTTCCGAAAGCGATCTTGACATCGAAAACGGTGCCGTCCGCGTTGTGGGCGCGCCAGGCATGGCCGTGACGTTGGCCGATATTGCGAAGCGTCTTAGCGGTGCGGCCGGCACGCCGATGATGCCAGGAATCGAGCCCGATCTATCGGCCACGGCCTACTTCGAGGCCCGTGCAACGCCGTTCGCCTACGGCACACATATCTGCGAGGTGGAGGTTGATCGCGAGACGGGGGCAGTAAAAATTCTCCGCTATGTTGTGGTGCATGATTGCGGCCGCCTGATCAACCCGCTCCTTGTCGACGGACAAATCCGAGGCGGCGTCGTACACGGAATTGGCAACGCGCTTTTCGAGCGGATGATCTTCAACGAGGATGGCCAGCCACTCACGGCGAATTATGGGGAGTATCTGCTCCCCACGGCGCCAGAAATGCCGAACATCGAGATTTATCACATCGAGACGCCTTCGCCGCTTAATCCGCTCGGCTTGAAGGGAGCGGGGGAAGCCGGAACCATACCGGCTGCTGCGGCGGTGATTTCAGCGATAGAGGATGCGCTCTCCGAGACTGGCCTCTTCATCAGGGAACACCCGATTTCACCGGAGCGACTGACTGAATTGATCGAAACCGCCGCATCACCCGCATAAGGCAACAAACAGAAAACTCAAAAGAGTTTGGGGGGAGAGAACAACATGCAAACAGTGAACTCAGGTGCCCGCCTTGACCGGCTTCCTACAGGCGCGTTCCACAGGCGTATTTTCCTGCTGATTGGCGCGGGAATGTTCTTCGATGGCTACGACCTTTACGTAGGCACCAATGTACTAGGCGCGACACTCAGCAGCGGTTTCTCCACGCTGCAGCAAAATGCGCAGTTCCTCTCCATGACGTTCCTGGGGCTGACGATCGGCTCTCTCGCCGCCGGCTTCCTCGGAGACGCATTCGGCCGCCGCTTCACTTACCAAATCAATCTTTTGATCTTCGGGCTAGGCTCTCTCGCAGCAGCATTTGCGCCGGATATGGATACGCTGATCTTGGCGCGCTTCGTCATCGGGCTTGGGCTGGGAGCGGAGATCGTCGTCGGCTATTCGACGCTTACGGAATTTGTGCCGCCCGCATCGCGCGGCCGATGGCTCGCATTCATGTCGCTGATCGTCGTTTGCGGCCTTCCCGCAACCGCGATCCTTGGCACATTCATCATCCCAGCCTTCGGATGGCGGCCGATGTTTGTGATTGCAGGGGTGGGCGCTCTTATCGTTTGGGTGATCCGGAAGTACATGCCGGAATCGCCCCGCTGGCTCGAATCGAAAGGACGGTTCGCAGAGGCCGAAAAGCTTGTCTCCGAGATCGAAAAGGAAGCAGGTGTGAATCTTCCTCCCGTCGCGCCTGCGCCAGCGCCAAAAATCTACACGCTTTGGAATCTTTTCGGACCAACGCTGCTTCCGCGCATGGTTGTCGGCTCCGTTGTTCTGATCACCATCAATACCCTCATTTTCGGATTTGTGGTTTGGCTACCGACATTCTTCGTGCAGCAAGGACTAAGCATCACGAAATCCTTCAGCTACACGCTCATAATTGTGCTCGGCGCTCCGGTCGGCTGCGCGATTGGCGCCTTTCTATCGGACGCCATTGGCCGGAAACCGACCATTATCGGCACATCGGTGCTTACAATCATCTTCGGGGTAATTTATCCGCAGATGTCCGACCCGACTCTCATGCTGGCAACGGGGTCTTGCCTGATCCTTTGCATCTACATTCTGGTCGCCATACTTTACGGCGTGTACACCCCTGAACTTTTCCCGACCGAGGTTCGCCTCCGGGCAAATGGCATCTGCAATATGTTCGGGCGCGGCGCCACGATCATATCGCCCTTCATTGTCGTGGCACTGTTCAAAGCTTACGGCGTAGCCGGAGTAACTGCCTTCATGTCAGGCTTATTGCTGCTTCAGATTATCGTGGTTGCAGCCTGGGGCATTGAGCCCGCGCGCCGAAGCCTTGAGGACTTGACCCTCAGTCCGGTCCTATGAGGATCGCCCCTTCATCCTGTCCTTCTCCCCGAGTGGAGAAGGAATGCCGTGGACTCCCTCTTCCCTTGGGGAGAGGGCAGGGGTGAAGGGGGACTTGGCGGGAAGTTACTCGGCAGCTTTGCTGGCAGCAGCTACGTCTCCGGCACTGGGAGACGCATCGCGGCTTTTCTGCCTTGTATCCTTACCTTTTACGGTGGCTCTATCCTTATCGGACGGCCGCTTGCCACTCTGAGCCAAAAGCGCCGTCATGGATTTCTGACCCATCTCCGCAAGCTTTAGCGCTTCCTGGCGGGCCTCATCCATGTCGGCGAAGATCCGGTTCATGCTATTTGCCAGCCAATCGCCGTAGGCGGCGCTCATTGCCGCGGGATCTGTGCAGCAGCCCATCGCCTTGAAGGTCCGGAAATTGGCGTCCATGGCCTCCTGCCTTCTTTTGGTCCAGGCCGCCATTATCTTTTGCGTCTCATCGAGAAATTGGGCTTGTTCCGCAAGCAGTGCTTGCATTTGAACCTGCATGGTGGAGGCGACGTCCCCCGAGACAAATGGCCATGGTGTTCCGGCAGTATTGCCCGCTTTCCGTTGATCACTCATTCCTGCCTCCATTCTAGACGCGACAGCGCTTAGCGTTCGAGAATATACCTGCCCGGTGCATCTTCAAGTGGCGGGTACCCTTTTTCTGCTGCCCCGAGGCGCGGAGGTGGACCCATTCCCTCCGAGTGCTCATGCAGCCATGACAGCCAAGCTGGCCACCATGAGCCCTCCTGAACCGGTGTTTCAGCGTACCAGGCATCTGGGCCAAGATAAGGGGCATGGGCTTCGCGATGCGAAATGCGGTAGCGGCGCCCTTTATGACCAGGCTCGCTGACAATGCCGGCATTGTGGCCGCCGCTGGTCAGAACGAAGGTGATGCTGTGACATCCTGATAGGTTAATCTTGTAGACGGAACGCCAGGGCGCGACGTGATCCTTCTCGGTTGAGACGGCGAAGATCGGCCCTTGTATGTCGCCGAGTGCAATTGCCTCGCTTCCCACCTTATAGCGTCCTTCGAAAAGATCGTTATCAAGGTACAGGCTGCGCAAATATTCCATGTGCATGCGGTAGGGCATTCGGGTTGCATCTGCATTCCAGGCCAAAAGATCGATCATAGGGCTACGCCTGCCCATCAGATATTCGTGCACGACGCGAGACCAAATAAGATCGCTGGACCGCAAGAACTGGAAGGTTCCCGCCATCTGACGGGAGTCCAAATAACCCTGGTCCCACATGATGTTTTCAAGGTAATTGAGCTGGCTGTCGTCAATGAAGAGCGTGAGCTCGCCCGCTTCGGTGAAGTCGGTCTGGGCGGCAAGGAGGGTGACGCTGTTGAGCGCCTGATTATTCTCCCGCGCTAAGTAGGCCGCGGCAATGGATAGAAGCGTCCCGCCAAGGCAATAGCCGACTGCATTAATTTTCTTTTCCGGGACGATTGCCTGCACTGCCTTCAGGGGTTCCAAGACCCCCAACCGCAGGTAGTCCTCCATCCCAAGATCACGATCTGCAGCCGTTGGGTTGTGCCAGGACACCATGAATACCGTGTGCCCATGATCGACCAGATATTTGACCAGGGAATTGCTGGGCGAAAGATCGAGAATGTAATATTTCATGATCCAGGCCGGGATTATCAGAACCGGTTCGGCGTGCGTTTCCGTTGTCGTTGGCGCATATTGAATAAGCTCAATCAGCCGATTGCGATAGACGACCTTGCCCTTGGTGACGGCGACGCGTTCGCCGGGCCGGAACTGCTCCGCCCCGATGGGAGGCTTATCGGCAGCTGCCCGCTCCCAATCCGTCCAAAAGTTTATTGCGCCTCGAACGAGATTCTGCCCGCCCTCGCGAAGGGTTGCAGCAAGAACTTCGGGATTGGTGGCAACGAAATTGACGGGCGACACCGTATCGAGCAGCTGCCTAGTCATAAAGGCAACCACTTCCTCATGATGCGCCGATACGCCACCGACTCCGGTTGTGGCGCCGTGCCACCATTGCTGATTTAGAAGGAAAGCTTGGTAGATCAGGTTGAAGGGTAATTGTTGCCATGCCTCGCTTCGAAAACGGTCATCCTGAGGCAGTGGTCCGATGCAAGGCTGCGTTGCCGGATCGGTGACGTCACTCAATGCATAGGTTAAAAACCGAACCGCATTCCGCGCGGCCTTTTCGGCGAGTTCAACCCGCTTTCCCGGGGAGCCGGAAAGATGAATTGCCCAATCCGCATAAGCAAGCCAAAGCGCAAAAGGTGAAACGCCAAGGGTAAGGCGGCCCATGCTGGCGTGTAACAGGCGATCAAGGTTGCTTTGAGGATCGACGTGTTCTGAGGTGCTGCTTCCTTGCCATTTACCGGATTCGCCTTCGCGTAATGCGCCGCGGAGGCCGTCCTTGAAGGGAACGATTGGCTGCCACAGCCGGCTCGCTTCCGATATCGCGTTGTTGAGCCAAGTGAGCTGCCAGGGCAACGGTTCGTTGTTGTCCTTTCCGTTCGGTGCCGCATGCGTCCGCAAGACCTCTGCCGGAGCCCCCACAAGCGCCGAAGCTTTGGCCGGTGCTGCAGATTGCGGCATGACGGAGTCCTCCGATGAGCGACAGCAAAAGCCGGACCAATTCGCCTAAGCGCCAACTCTATTCCCACTTCCGATGCGCAGTTCAAACGCCTTCCGAAGCGGCAGGTCTTTTCCCAGCCCAAGCTGCGCAGAAAAATGAGGTGCGGTGAGCTATAATCGCGCTACCGGCCCCAAACCATCCATGTCTAGTTTCTAAAACAGCTACCCTGCGCTTAGGGTTCCACTAAACACAGCTTGAGCGTATTCGCATTGACTCACATCAACGCTCAGGCTCCACGGCAGTTCTTTCAAGATTCGCGCCTGTGCGGGCTCGCGGTTATAGAGACAACAGCGCAAAAAGCCACGGACCAGGTAATCCTTCAGCTCTCGCTCACCGCATGTAAAGGTCCTCGATTCAGCCAAAGAAGTTGTCACAGTGGAACTAGACGGCGTGGATGCGGTTGGATAAGCCAACCAATCGGAGGATTCCATGAAAGCAACGCTGATCGCCCTAATGGCAATGGCTGCCTTGTCACCCGCAGCGGCCGCGCCACGGCAGAACTCAGACCAGGACTCCAGGCAATACACCAGGTCACAAGACCGCGATGACTTCGCTCGCGACCGGGACCGCAGCGCCCGCGAACGCGGCAGGATGGATAGGGACTTCGATCACAGGGACGCAATGAACCGCGATCATCGCGGAATGCGCGGCAACCGGGACTACAATGACCGCCGCGCAATGAATAGGAGGCCGGGCAGAGAATATGGCCGTAATGTCAGTCCAGGCGCGTCAAGGGACCGGGATTACCACTAGCCGGGATCGCCACTAATTGTGCGAGGCCCCTGGGCCAGGGCGCGACCGCATGTCAACTTGGCTAATAGCCGCCTCGTGGGCGCTGCGAGGCAGGAAAGTATCGTGCGAAGTCGGCTCCGAGAGAGCTATTTGATCCTGAACTGATTGCGAACAGCGAGCAGGAAAAGAAAGACTAGTACCGTGCTCCACATGGCCTGTCCCACTTGAACGAGAGCAGCCCAGTCAGGAATCTGGTTCGGCGAAACGCAATCAACGAAGGCTTTGCCCTCACCTGTCCGGGGCGGCCCAATAAGTGGCAGGGAATTTGAGGCGGAGAACGTCAACGCTATCACGGCCGTTGAAGCTTGACCCGCACTGCACGGCCCGAGCCATCGATCAGCGGGTACGCCAGCGCTCCAGAGGTACGCTCCTGCAAAGGCGATAACTGAGGTCACCCAGAAAAAGAGCGGGCGCGAAATCGACTGCCCAAAATCCGACAACGCGTCATAGGTGACGCCTGACCAAAAGGCCGCTTGGTACCATTTGTGCGTAGTCCCGCGCTTGGACCGTATCTCGCCCTTGAACGCCTTCGCCTCGTTTTCGTAATCCTGACCCTGCATCGCAAGGCGGCGAATATGCCGGTAGTTTCCAGCTTCTTCAATTTTATGCCCGAACCACATGCCGGGCAGCCTGAACGCCACATCTTCGAAATCAGGAATTTCGTTGAAGCTAGTTTGACTGAAGCTTGGTGCCGCGGAGAAATATGCGCTGCGCATCTCGAAGGACTGCTCAAAAAAGCTGCCCGAGAAATCGGCCTCGCCTTCGAAGACCGCTTTGTCGAAGAGACCTCTTTTGGAAAAGACGCATCCCCGGAACCAAGCTCTTTTCACGAATTTGGCGGCTTCGAAATTGGCGAGTTGCTCAAACCTCGCACCCGCAAACCGTGCCCAGCCCCGAAATGTTGCTTCGTCGAAATCCGCGAGGCCGGCAAATTTAGTTTGGGCAAACCATGCAGCCTGTTTGAAGTCTGCTCTTGTGAACCAGACGCCGTTGGAGAAGGCGGTTCCCCTGAAGCCGGCAATGCCATGGAACACAGTGCCCGCAAAGCTTGACGGGCCTAAGAAGCCAGTAGACCGGAACTCGGCATCGCCTGGAAAAATGTAGCCATCAAAATTGGGAATTCGCCGAATCTGGTTGCCACCCCTTGATGCGAAAGATGCAGTTCCGCCGACCTCCGCTTCTCCACTATTCTCTCCTCCAAACTGAAGTTCTGAAAAGTCGCAAGTAGCTTCCTGTAGCCACTCCGGCGTCTCTTCGTTCCCGCCGTATTCGCGTTCTCCGTAATTACTTGGGTCCTCATAATATCGAGAGTTCCAGGACCGCTTGCTCACAAGCGCCTTTCTTTTCGCGAGAAGAACATTAGCCCAGCCGTTCCAAATTTCCTTTGCGGCTTCATGAGCCTCTTCCTCTGTTTTTCCTTCTGCTATCGCTGCTGTGCGCGCCTCTTCACACCGCTGCCACAACGCGATCGTTTCATCCCGCGTCATTTGCGCCCCCAAATAGATTAGTGATCAAATATGCCCCAGCGCGATCTTAGCGCTACGCTGGCGGTTGCGCGACAGCAATCATCTGGCGATAGGGAAGACTTAAGGCGCGGCTCTCACGCTCTTTCCTCTCCTGGCCGCAATGTTGGCGTCTGAGATGAAGCTCGCGATGACCGAAAGGTTAGTACCTGATTGCCTCGGGAAATGCCGATGCACGCTAGCCACTGCACCTAACTCGATGTATGAGTTTAATTAAGCGAAGCCAATAATTATCATAACTGGGCATGATTTACTTTGTTGTTTTCGGATTCGTAGTTCTGACGGCGCTGCTGTTAGTTCACGCCATCTGGCCCACTAAGCAGCCTCGCAAAAGTGATGATCCTCCAAGAGGCAGAACCCTTGTCATTGAATGGAACATGCTTAACGCGAGTAACGTGCCTTACCAAGGGCAACAAACCCTCCGCGAAGCGGACCTAAGACAATTGAGTGCGGTAGCCGTCGCCGGGCAGAACGGACCTCTTTTAAAGACTGTTATCGAACAAGCGACCACTGACTATAACGAGCTTATCTTCACGTCCTTCCCGCCTGTGAGCCCTCTTGCGCGAGCGCAGATAGACGCTATGACGTGGATCGTCGCTCTAATTGGCAATGAATTTCATCTCGTGCATGAAAGCATAAGTCCGCCTTATCCACGCCTCGTGCGCATCTTCGCCAGATAACATCGTTCTCCTACAGAAGCAGTTTTCTCTTGGCATTGAGTCACTCGGCTAGCCGGGAGAGCGGAAGCATAATTTGAGCCGGCCTTCGGGTGTCTTGAAGTGGGAGCCGGCAACTAACGGTGCGAGGGGGGATAGCTGAACGCTATCCCTTCTTTATTTACCGTATGAGGAAATCCTCCTTCGTCTTGCCTTTTGCCAAGAGCGGCTTCATCCAACGAGGCGACGGTCCTCTTCCGCTCCACTCCTCACCGTTTGGCCCTCTGTATTTGGGGGGCTGCGGGCCTCTGGCGTGCTTTGTTTGGCGCCGAGTACCTCTGGACAAGCCGGCGAGCTCTTCGACTGAGATACCGAGAGCTTTGGCGTTCTCCTGGAGTTTCGTCCGAATGCCTTCGATCTCTCTCGACTTGCGCGAATCCAGCTCCCCCTCGAGATCATTCTTGATCTCCACAAGCTCTTCGAATGAGTACGAGGAGAAGTCTAGGGGCAGCGCTCCATTCTTGGGTTGAGGTTGTACTGATCTGGCCATTTTTTGCTTTTCCCTGGAAGTAGATTGAGTTTGGTTGTTCATTCAATGCTATAAGTACAGCAATGATACTAATCTGCAATAGCCTTTAAGTTAATAGATCGGGAGATGAGCCACTTTTTAGAACGATTTTCCAAACCGGCAAAGGGCAACGAGTATAAGTTGGATCGCTTAACTATGTCTTGGCGGGAAAAACTGCTCCTTCGGGAGTGAAGGAGGTTGATGAAGTCCGTCCCCTTCTCGCTAATCAATGCGATAATGATCTAAATCAATAAAAGTCATACTTAGAGCATGCTATTGACGAAGTGAACTCGTTATTCAGGGAGGGAGTAGGATGCAAGCGGAAGTTTTAGCAATTGCCCTGACGATAGCTGGCGGATCATACCAAGCCAGCGCACAGGAGGCAGGCGACCCCGCGAAAGGCCTTCAATATGCTTCCCAGGTTTGCTCGCAGTGTCACGCGATCCGGAAAGGAGAAGAGACCTCGCCACATGCTCTCGCCCCCAGCTTCGAGAGCATCGCGAATTCACCCGGTGTGACCGGAATTAGTCTCGCGGCCGCCCTTCATTCTGTTCACGAGAACATGCCGTCGTTTGTACTGAAGCGGGAAGAACGGGATAACGTCATCGTTTATATTTTGAGTCTGAAACATGGCGGCTAAGGACGAAGCCGCAGGCATCTCCTCACCTACAGAAAATTATACGGGTCCACATCGACATGCAGCTTCACGCTGCCACGGGGACGCTCCGCCGCATCGAGCCAGGCGCGCAGATAGGCCTGCAAGTCTGCCTCGCGGGCGGCCTTGACCAAAAGCCGCTGCCGGTGCCGGCCGCGAATGATCGCGAGTGGCGCTTCGACCGGGCCCAACACTTGGATGAGACGCGCCACTGGCGCCGCGAGCGCAAACGAACGCGCGTATGATTCGGCCTCCGGTCTTGTCTTGGCTGAAACCACGATCGCGGCGAGGCGCCCGAAAGGCGGCAGCCCCGCCTCTCGCCGCATGGCGATTTCGGCTTCGTAAAACGCCTCCCGGTCACCGGTCACCAGCGCTTGCATCACCGGATGCTCAGGGTAATGCGTCTGAATCAGCCCGTGGCCGCGCGCGCCAAAACGTCCGGCCCGGCCCGTCACCTGATGCAGCAGCTGGAAGGTGCGCTCTCCCGCACGCGGGTCTGCACTCACGAGACTGAGATCTCCGTCAACGATGCCTGCGAAAGAAAGCTTCGGGAAATTGTGGCCCTTCGAGACAAGCTGCGTGCCAACGATAATGTCTGCTTCCCCTGCGGTAATGCGGGTCAGAATTTCACGCAGTGCGGCAGTCGTCGGAACGAGGTCGCTCGACAAGACGCAGGTGCGGGCTCCCGGCCAGCGATTGCCCACTTCCTCCATAACGCGTTCGATGCCGGGGCCGGACGCGGCGAGCATTCCTTCGCGATGGCAAGCGGGGCATACTTTGGGAAATGGCAGCGAGAAGCCGCAATGGTGGCAGATCAGCCTTCCGCGCAGGCGATGCTCGACGAGATAGGCCGTGCATTGTGGGCATGTGAAGCGGTGGCCGCAGGCGCGGCAAAGCGTGAGCGGCGCGTAACCTCGGCGGTTCAGGAAGAGCAGCGCCTGCTCGCCTTTTGCGAGCGCGCCCGTTACCGCTTCCACGACCGGCGGGCTGAGCCAGGTGCCCTTTTCCGGCGGCGTTGCTTTCAGGTCTACAGGCTCGACATGCGGCAGGCTGGTCCCCGAAAAACGCGCCGGCAGCACTGCATGGGCGTACCGGCCACGCCGGACATTGACCACGCTCTCGACCGAAGGCGTGGCTGAACTGAGGATGATTGGGATTTTGCTAAGGGAAGCACGCAACACGGCCATGTCGCGGGCCTGATAGGTGACACGGTCGTCTTGCTTGAAGGACGGGTCGTGCTCTTCGTCCACAATGATGAGACCGAGATCGGCGAAGGGTAGGAAGAGTGCGGAGCGGGCACCGACGATGACGCGGACCTCGCCTTCCGCGGCGCCACGCCAAACCCGCGCCCGCTGCTTTGCCGGAACCGCCGAATGCCATTCCGCCGGCCGGCAACCGAAGCGCGCCTCGAAACGCTCCAGGAACTGGCTCGTCAGCGCAATTTCCGGCAGAAGGATCAGCACCTGCCGGCGGCCACCAAAGCGCAACGCCTCCGCCACGGCCTCGAAATAAACTTCGGTCTTGCCTGAGCCGGTTACACCATCAAGCAATGTCGCGGTGAACCCACCTTTCCCTATGCTGCCGCGAAGCAGCTCAGCTGCCTGCTCCTGATGTTCCGTCAGGATCGCAGCTGCGAAATCAGGCTTGGGGACAGGCGGGCGGGAACGAGGCAATTCCGCCCGGATCAAAACGCCGCCTTCCGCCAGCCCGTCGATGACGGCGCCGCTGACCTGAGCCTGTTCCATGAGCTTCCTTTTAGACCAAACCCCGCCATCGTGCAGCGCCGCAAGCACGCGCGCGCGCGATGCGGTTGCTCTTGCCGGTGCCCCGCTTCCAAGGCGGAATCCCCAGCGCGGCTCCTCTGCCTCGAAGACCAGCCGTGCGCTCATCATCATCTGCAGAACCATGCCCCGCGGCGCGAGCGTGTAGTTCGCGACCCAATCTGCGAAGGCAAGGTTCGGCGCAGGCAGCGGCGGGATGTCGAGCAGCGATAGAACGGGCTTAAGGCGTTTCGGCTCGACGGCGGGACGCTCGCATCCGGCTTCATGCCAAACCACGCCGATGCGCTTCATTGGCCCGAGCGGGACGACAACAAAGCTGCCGGGCAGGACAGTTTCGCTGCCGGCAAGGACGTAGGTGTATGGCTCATCGAGCGCGAGCGGCAATAACACTGGCACGGTCTCAGAGGCTGCGGCCTGCAGACTTTCGTACCCTGCTTGCGGTTCTTCGAAAAGCGGGAACTCGGTGTCCGGCATTGGCGCAGGTTGGCGGATACGCTTCCGAATTGCAACTGCTCGCAAAACCAATCCCCCGACCAGAAGAGAGCGATTGAAGTCCGAAGAACCGAAGAACTTAAAGACGCCGGAAGGTCCATCCCCGGTTTCACTAACGAATGATTTTGTGTTCTAATTGATTTCCATCAAAGCTGAAGCCCAAATCAGGAGGATATAAAGTTCCTCTGTTGGATGACTCAGCGCCGCAACGCTTGACTCGCGGCAAGGGAAGACATCCTATGATGGGAACTCAAAAGATTTTCGCCTATCCTCACGCGACCGTGAAGTGCGAGGGCTGCCCCAATCGTCACGGCGGAATCTGTGGCTCCTTATCTGAGGACGAGCTCGAAAAGCTCAATAATATCGCGCGCCGGCGCCGCGTTCGGCAGAATTTACCCATTTTCAGGGCTGGAGATCATGTCACGTCATTCGTCTCGATTGTAAGCGGCGTCGTGAAACTGACCGATACCACCAGAGCCGGCAAGCATCGAGTTATCACGCTTCTCTACGCGCCGGCATTTCTGGGCTTTTCATACGACGATCTACATCGTTTCTCGGCCATGGCCGCCACGGAGGTAGAGCTATGCACTTACCCCAGCTCCTCCTTCAATCGTCTCCTTTTGGAGAGTCCGGCTATCAATCGCGAGGTAATGGAACACACCCAGCGCGAACTTGAATTTGCCCGCGACTGGACACTCATGCTCTGCTGCACATCATCTTATGAACGTGTGGCCGGATTTTTCTCCGTCATTACGCGGCGTGCGGCAGGCGGTGCGACCGCGACCAATGAACAGTGCCGCAATTGGTTTCTCCTGCCCCTGAAACGTGAGGAAATTGCCGATTATCTCGGACTAACGATCGAGACTGTAAGCCGCAACATTACCCGGCTCAAACACAAGGGCCTGATCGAGCTGAAAAGCGCCCGCGAAATCCGCGTGCCCGATCTGGACCGCCTGACAGCAGAAGCCAGCGTCGAGGGCTAAGCTACTCCCCGGCGGCGATCATCCTGCCTATCCGCATGAAATCTGGTTGCGTGCCGCCTGCTCTTACGGCAGAGACAGCGCAACAATGAGGTTTTGCGGATCGCAGATGACCGGCGAGGACCTCGCCTTGTGAAGATGAACTGCAAATGCCGAGGCTGGTAATGTCCGATTTGGTTATCTTCGAGAACGAAAACGGTATCGTTACTCTAACGTTGAACCAGCCCGCCCTGCGCAATCCAATTTCCGATGCTCCAGTGATCGAAGCGTTGGTTCAAGCACTGGTCCGGGCAGACTCTGACGCTTCCGTCCGAGTTGTGATCCTGACCGGAGCGGGTTCGGCGTTCTGTTCGGGCGGCAACCTGAAGACCATGCGCGAAGGTCATGGCCTTGCTGACAAGCTGCCGGTCAAGACACGCGAGAATTACAGGCGGGGCATTCAGCGGATCCCGCTCGCGTTCGAAGCGATGGAAGTGCCGGTGATAGCCGCGGTCAACGGGCCGGCTATCGGCGCTGGCTGCGATCTCGCCTGCATGTGCGACATCAGGATCGCGGCGGAAAGCGCGACATTTGCCGAAAGCTTCGTGAAGCTCGGCATTATCCCGGGCGATGGGGGAGCCTGGCTGCTTCCGCGCGTGGTGGGTTTCTCGAAGGCTTGCGAGATGGCATTCACCGGCGACCCGGTAAATGCGGTCGAGGCCTTGGCTTGCGGTCTGGTATCAAGGGTAGTCCCGGACGTTGAACTGATGGCCGCAGCAAAGGCCCTTGCAATGCGGATCGCGGCCAACCCGCCTTATGCAGTGCGAATGACAAAACGGCTCCTGCGGGAAGGGCGCCATGCGCGGCTTGATACTCTATTAGAGATGTCCGCGGCAATGCAGTCGCTCGCACATGAGACTGCGGATCATCGCGAAGCCGTGGCCGCCATGCTTGAGAAAAGGGCGCCCCGCTTCACCGGCGATTGAGAAAGCTCCCAAGCCTACAACGAAGAGCGTGCTTACCATTGGCCGCGGCCTCGGCTAGAGGTAAAGGCAGGGCCGGAATGCATCCAAAGAACGGCAGGTCAGATTGGTGTGCGGCCGTCAAAAAGCTCCTGCGCCAACTGCGAAACAGAAATGGGAGGTGGGAATGTTAGGAAAAACGATTGGAGCAATCGCCGCCGCCGTCATGACGGCAGGTGCGGCCTATGCCGCAGACGCGCCAGCGGAAATCAAAATCGGCACTCTGTATGCTTCGTCGGGCACCTATGCCAGCATCTCAAGAACCGTCTTCCAAGGGCTGACGATCTGGGCCGAGCAAAAGAATGCCGAGGGCGGCGCTTTTGTGAAGCCTTTCAACAAGAAGATTCCGATCAAGATCATCGCTTATGACGACCAGTCCAATACCGCCACGGCCGCCACGCTTTACAATCAGCTCATCACCCAAGACAAAGTCGATTTGCTCGTCGCCGACTCCGGCTCTGTCCTGACTTCCGTCGGTGTGCCGATCGCGCGCGACCATAAAATGCTTCTGTTCGATCAGACGGGAACCGGTGCGGCCTTCTTCACAGCGGACAATCCGTACATCGCACTGATGTCGGACCCTGCCTCCAACATATGGCCACGCTACCTGACAGAGTTTCTGACCAAGGTGGGGCCGGGGCTCGGCATCAAGCGGATAGCGATTCTTTACTCGACAAATGACTTCACAGGCACGCAGGCCAACACCGTCCGCGAAGCAATCAAGGCGCGCGGCGCTCCCCTGGAAATCGTCTATGACAATGGCGTGCCGACGAGCACTTCGAATTACACCGTTCTCATCAACACCATAAATGCTGCCAATCCCGACGCCGTGGTGGAACTCGGCTATCCCAGCAACGACATCGCGTTTCTGCATAACCTTCAGGACAGCGGCAACACGTTCAAATTCCTGTTTTGCCTCTATCCGGGTATCGAAACAGAGCTTCTGGAGAAGAATGTCGGGCCGAAAGGTCTCAAAGATATCTACTCTTACGTGATGTCCTCGGCGATCGAATATAAACCGAATTTCGGACCGACGCTGCCTGAGTACAAGAAAGTATGGGAGGAGAAAGCCCCAAAGAATCTGGAGTTCGGCTTCAATTCAGTAGCCGGCTATAATACGGGTCTCGTAATCGAAAAGGCTCTTGCCGGGACGGAAAGCATGGACCAGCTTGCTATTCGCAAGGCGGTTTTTGATCTATCCGGAAAGCTCGTTACGCTCGATGGTAACTTTGAGCTGACCCCCACTGGAGCACAGTCGGGTGAAATCACCCCGCTCGGCCAGTTCGATGTGGATGCCAACGGGCACCTCAAATTTAACATTGTCTATCCACCGGATGTTGCACAAGCCAAGGCCAGATACCCAGCAGGGAAATGAGCGTGTCGCTCGCGGGGCAGTCGGCAAGTCCCCCCTCACTCTGTCTCTCTCCCCGCGTGGAGAGAGGACGATGCCGCAACCGCTGCAGAAAACCCCTCTCCTCTTGGGGAGAGGGGCGGGGTGAGGGGGGCTCAAGCTGCATCCGGATAATGCGGATCGAGCCTACCGTGATCATTCCGCAAGATTAGAGAAGCCACACGATGCTTATCTACTCAATAACCGCCGGGCTTCTCTTCGGGCTTTATTTCAGCCTCGTCGGCCTGGGTCTCAATCTCGTGTTCGGTGTGATGCGCATCGTGAACCTGGCCCATGGCAGTTTTCTCATGCTTGGCGCCTTCCTTGCCTACCTGCTTTTCTCTGGTTCAGGCATCAATCCCGTGTACTCGGCAGGACTCGCGTTTTTGCTGTTCATGCTGCTAGGCCTGCCGCTCTATTACCTCATCGTGCCGCGCTTATTGAGCAGCAAGAACCCCGAGATGCTCTCCTTGATCTTTTTCTTCGGCATGGCCCAGTTCATCGAGGCAATTGCGAGCATTGAATTCGGCCCTACTGAGCGCTCCCTTCCGGGCCGGGCTCTCGGCGAAGGGCCTGTTCAGATTCTCGGCCAGAGCTTTCCAGGTTCATGGGTCATTACAGCTGGAATTTGTGCCTTGGCCGTGGTTCTCGTTTATCTCTACCTTTATCGAACGCGGCTTGGTGCGGCGACGCGGGCGGTAATGATCGACCGCGCCGAGGCGCAAGCAAGCGGCATTGACGTTCACCGCACCTCTGCAATTGCTTTCGGCATCAGCCTAGGACTTGCGGCAACGGCCGGCGTCATGGCCCCCTTCATGATCGGAAGTATCACGCCCGCCATGGGCGAAGGTGTCAACGTTGCCGCATTCGCAGTCATCGTCATCGGTACGCTCGGCAATCCGCTCGGCGCCGTATTCGGGGGGCTGATCTACGGGGTGAGTCTGATGCTCATGCAGAACTATTTGAGTTCATGGGCAGACTTGCTTCCCAATTTGCTTTTGATTGCGATCCTTTTGGTGCGGCCTTCCGGTTTGCTTGGCAGGAAAGTCCGGTATGCGTAAGGCAATCCGCGACACGCTTTTCATTCTCGTGCCGGTGATAGCGGCCTTTTATTACTTGCCCTCGATCTATTCAAACCAGCTCCTCTTCTTCAATTTCATCGTCTTTCTCATACTGGCCCAGGGCGTCAACATCATCTACGGCTTCACCGGCTATCTCCCCTTTGGCTATGTCGGCTTTTTCGGTGCAGGAGCCTACGGCTTTTCCCTGCCGGTGATGCATTTTCATCTGGCCGCTCTGCCGGCTTTGGCAACCGCTGCCGGAGCTGCAATTCTGCTTGCCCTGTTGCTTACGCCGCTCTTGAGACTTTCGGGCGCCTACTTCGCCATCGCAAATCTGGCTGCGGCTATGGCTGCCTTTCAAATCGTATCCAATCCCAATCTGACGGACATTACAAAGGGACCATACGGAATTTCCTTGAGCGGCGTTTTCGCGCCGGATTTCGCATATGGCGTCGCCGTGGCGATTCTGGCCTTCACACTCCTGACCGTCATTTTCCTCCGCAACTCGCGCTTCGGCCTAGCACTTCAGGCTATCAGGGAGGACTCAGTTACGGCCGGCATGGCTGGCGTCGATGTGGTCCGGATGCGGACGTTGGCGTGGCTGCTTTCGGCGCTGGTGGCGGGGCTCGCAGGCGGCGTCTTCGCCTGGTACGTATCCGTCTTCTATCCGGAAACGGTATTCAGCACGAGCTTCAGTATCTTCGCCATCGTCTTCGCTCTCTTTGGCGGCGTCGCTACGGTTGCCGGACCGATCCTTGGCGTCATCATCCTTTACGGCACCTACAACACTATCGGCATCACAGAGCCACAATATTTCCAATTGATCTATGGTGCGCTCATAATGGGGTTGGTGCTGTTTCTGCCCGATGGCCTCGTCTCTCTGTTCAAACGTTGGGGCGTCAATGTCCCCTAATGGAGAGCCGCTTCTGCGCGTCGAGGGCCTGGTCAAGGCCTTTGGCGGTTTCCAGGCCCTGAACGGAGTCGGTTTCCACGTTGACGCAGGCGAGGTCTTGGGATTGGTCGGCCCCAATGGCTCGGGCAAGACCACCTGCATCAACGTCATATCGGGGCTATACCCGCCCACCTTCGGGCGTGTCATCTTCGAGAGCCGCGATGTTAGCAGCCTGCCCTCGCACAAATTGGTCCACAAAGGCATCGCGCGGACCTTCCAGGTGCCGAAGCCCTTTATGACACTGACCGTGCGGGAAAATATTGAAGTGGCCGCGGCGTTCGGCGGGCGAAAACAGGCAAACATCGGTGCATTGCTTGCGGCCGTAGACCTGGAGGGCTTCGCGAGCAAACCCGCGTCGGAGCTCAACAGTGTTCAGCAGAAGATGCTCGACCTTGGGCGCGCGCTCGCGACGTCGCCAAGGCTCCTTTGCGTCGATGAACTGGCTGCGGGGCTAAGCCTACAGGAACTTGACAGGATGGCGGAGAAGCTCCGGGCGCTGGCTGCCGGCGGGATGGGGCTGCTCGTCGTCGAACACCTGATGAGTTTCATCGATAAGGTTACCGATCGCGTGATCGTCATGAATGCCGGGAAGGAAATCTTCGAGGGGCGCCTTGCAGAGGCGATAAGGGACCCACGCGTTATCGAGGTTTACTTCGGGGCAGAGCATGACTGAGCGTGAAGTGCTCCGCGCCGAAGGCCTAGAGGCTGGCTATGGTTCCGTGCAGGTCCTCTGGGGTGCAGGGCTGCGCGTTCTCGAAGGCGAGACGGTCCTCCTGCTTGGCGCCAATGGAGCCGGGAAGACGACGCTTCTAAAAGCACTGATGGGCCTTGTCCCGGCCTGGAAAGGGCGCATCGTCTTTCTTGGCGAGGATGTGGAGAGGCTTCGAACCGACCGGCGCGTTCGGGCGGGGATGGCCTATATGTCGGAAATGGGCTGCTTCGCCGGGCTTACGGTGGAGGAAAATATCCGCATCGGAGGCCAATTCGTCGCGGCTTCCAGCCTTCGCCGGCGTATAGCCCAAATGTACGAAACATTTCCCGCATTGGCGGAGCGCCGCCATGCCCTGGCAGGCACCCTTTCGGGAGGGCAGCGGAAAATGCTCGGCATCGCAAAGGCGCTTGCCGGAAATCCAAGGCTGGTGGTCATGGACGAACCTTCGTCGGGGCTTTCGCCCCTTCTGGTTAAAGAGGTTATCAACGTGCTAGGCCGCTTTGGAAACCAGGGCCCCGCGCTCCTGATCGCGGAGCAGAACGTCAATTTTCTTAAGCTTGCGAACCGCGTCTATATTCTCAATGGTGGCCGGATCGGGTTCGACGGCTCCGTTTCCGAACTCGAAGGTAACGACACCTTAAGGCGCGAATATTTCGGATTGAAGTAGTGTTACCGTTGCCGGCGCCGAAGCAGCGCGAGGATAAAATGCGGTTTTCCTTAACTGGCGATCAGGAAACGATCAAAAGGGAAATCGAAAGGCTTTGCGCCCCCTTCGACGACACTTACTGGCTGCGGCAGGATACCGCCGCCGCCTTCCCCGAAGATTTCTATCGCGCTATCGCGGATGGCGGCTGGCTCGGGATCGCCATGCCGGAAGAGTTCGGCGGCTCGGGCCTCGGCATTGCAGAAGCCGCCGTCATGATGCGAGCGATTTCGGAGTCCGGTGCCGGGATGTCAGGCGCCTCCGCCGTCCATATGAACATCTTCGGCCTACAGCCTGTCATCGTTTTCGGAACCGAAGAACAAAAGAAGCGAATGCTTCCACCTTTGATCGCGGGGAAGGATAAAGCCTGTTTCGCCGTCACAGAACCGGACGCAGGGTTGAACACAACCAAGATCAAGACTTTCGCCGAACGGTCCGGCGATCACTATCGCGTCACAGGCCAGAAAATCTGGATTTCGACGGCGCAGGTTGCAACCAAGGTTCTGCTCCTTGCACGCACCACGCCCCCAGATCTGGTAAAGCGGAAAACGGACGGGCTCAGCCTTTTTTATACGGACCTCGATCGCTCCAAAGTCGAAATCCGGCTCATTCACAAACACGGCCGCCATGCGGTCGATTCCAATATGCTGTTTTTCGACGGGATGATGGTGCCGGCCGAAGACCTCATCGGCAAGGAAGGTGACGGCTTCCGGCAAATCCTGCACGGCCTCAATCCGGAGCGCATTCTGGTCGCGGCCGAGGCGGTTGGGCTTGGGCACGCCGCCATCAGAAGGGCTGCCGCCTACGCGAAAGAACGCATCGTCTTCGATAGGCCAATCGGCCAAAACCAAGGCATTCAGCATCCGCTTGCCCGCTGCTGGATGGATCTTGAGGCTGCAAATCTAATGGTTTTGAAGGCAGCTGAGCTCTACGATGCGGGTGCGGAGTGCGGCGTGGAAGCGAATGCGGCGAAGTACCTCGCCGCGGAGGCAGCGTTCGCGGCCTGCGAAACAGCGGTAATGTCGCTCGGCGGTATGGGGTATTCCTCCGAATTCCACGTTGAGCGGTATTTACGCGAGAGCCTCATTCCGCGGATCGCGCCGGTCAGTCCGCACATGATCCTGAATTTCATTAGCGAGAAGGCCCTGGGTCTTCCGCGTTCCTACTAGAGCGGGAGAATACTGTGGGGGAAGCAACTGGAGCGCTTGCAGGGCTGACGGTAATAGACCTGACGCGCGTGTTGGGCGGACCTTACTGCACGCAAATTCTAGGCGATCACGGCGCCGATGTGATCAAGGTCGAACCCCCAAGTGGCGACGAAACCCGCACTTGGGGCCCTCCCTTCATCGACGGCGTCGCCGCCTATTTCGTTGGCGTCAACCGCAACAAGCGCGGGATGGTGCTCGACCTCACAAGCGAAGATGGACGGACAGCTCTTTCCGGCCTCCTCGAGGGAGCCGACGTCCTCATAGAGAATTTCAAGCCTGGAACGCTGGAAAAGTGGGGGTTTGCCGAGGAGTTCCTCCGCGAGCGCTATCCCCGGCTTGTGCATTGCCGGATTACTGGCTTTGGAGCAGATGGCCCACTCGGCGGAATGCCCGGATATGACGCTGCCATCCAGGCGATAACGGGGCTCATGAGCGTCAATGGTGAGCCGGAAGGAGGCCCCACCCGCATTGGCGTACCGGTGGTGGATATCGCCACGGGCCTCAACGCTGCCATCGGCATTCTTATGGCTCTTTATGAGCGTAACCGCAGTGGGCGTGGGCAACTCGTCGAGACGACCTTGTTCGATTGCGCGCTATCGCTTCAGCATCCGCATTTTGCGAATTATTTTGCCTCGGGAAAGTCACCCGGCCGGCATGGTAATCCCCATCCCAACGTTGCTCCTTACGATACCTTCAAAACCGGCACCAGCCCTCTATTTCTGGCTGTCGGGAATAACGGGCAGTTCCTGAAGCTTTGCGAGCGGCTGAGTTGCGCCGAATTGAGCGAAGATGAGCGCTTTCGCGACAATGCGCTGCGGGTGCAGAACCGCTCCGCCCTTAAAACCATCCTGGAAGCGCATCTTGAGAATTTCGACGGCGCGGTCCTGGGTGCGGAGCTAATAAGGGCAGGCGTACCCTGCGGACCGGTGCTTACGGTGCCAGAAGCGGCGGAACACCCGCAGACGAAGCATCGCGAAATGATCGTCGAGTTCGATGGTTACAGGGGCGTAGCCTCGCCCATCCGGCTGTCTCGGAGCCCTGCCAGTTATCGGCTAAAGCCGCCCCGCCGCAATAAATAACGCATAGGCGGTTCATAGACCCGCTTCGCTGCGCAACGGCCGTTTGATCTGGATCAAGGCCTAACGCGCCAGCCTCCGCATGATTGAACTTTTCAATAAGGGGAGGTTCATATGCCGGACGATACGCTAATAGTGGTGTCAGCAGTTACAGCCGCTTTTGTGATCTTCATGGTTGTCCTATTGTGGGCCGATCTTTCACAAAAGGCGCCGGCGGAAAAGCGGTCGCGTTAGCTTCCACGGCCGTATCGTTCAGCTTGGCCTATTGCGTGCTGCCACTAGCTACTACTTCAGGATAAGCCCAAGCTTGACAAGCCGCGAACGGACTCCCCCCTGCTGGCGGCCAAGCGCGGCGGCAATGGCCTTTACGCTTTCTCCCTCGTCGTAACGGGCTGAAAGGGCTGCATCCTCTTCGACCGTCCACTTCTTATACGCGTTACCATTCCCGATAAGCCCAGAGGCCCCGGAATTTTGCGGCTGCCGCGACCCTTTCAGCTCCTGCAAAAACTCCTGTTGGAGAGCGTGATAACCATCCTTCGCCGCAAGCTTGGTCCGCTCGGCCTCCGACGAGGCGCGGAAGCTTGCGTCCTTCGCCAAAGCCTCCGGATGCACTCGCAAAGCCCTCTGGTTCCAGCCGAGAAGGTGCAGGCCCGCAAGCCCCCTCACGCGCGACAGCGCAACGTAACCCTGGCCATATTCGAAGGCGTGGGACAGATCGATGACGGCAGTATCGAGCGACATGCCCTGGCTTTTGTGAATCGTTATTGCCCAGGCAAGGCGCAACGGGATTTGCGAGATTCCGGCCGTGACGTTTTCCTCGTCATTGATTTTCCAGTCGGCGGGTTTCGCGACAATTGTGGAGCCGCTTCTGGTCACGACAATCGGATAGCCATCCTCTCGGGCAAAATCGGAGACAACCCCGAGAGTGCCGTTTACAAAGCGTCCCTCGGGGTCGTTCTTCGTAAACATCACTACCGCGCCTCTCTTCAATTCGAGGTGCTCCGGAGAAAGGCAACCGCGCTTAAGAGATTCCGCCAGAAGCCTATCGCCGCTCGCGGTCATGACAAAGCTTTTGATCTCGCCCGGCAGCTTCAACAGCTCTGCCTGGTTTATGCGGTCTACGTCCATATTGTGCGTGAAGAGCCTTGTGACGCCGCGCGGCAACGTGTCGTGATCAAGACGCCGCCCCGCCAGAAGATCGAAATCGGCCTTGCCGCATCGGCTGGCCCGGATGGCCGAGAGCACGCCCGTGAATGCAATGTCCATTTGGCGGTGCTGCTCTGTCAGGTAACAAATGACAGGGGTCAAGTCGCGCCAAGCATGCGATGCATAGGCAAACGGTGAATTATCTTCGGAGTCTTGGCTTTCGGTGTCTGTGCCCGAGCCGGGCCTGACAATAGGGGGAAGCTGCAGGAAATCCCCCACGAAAACCACTTGCAGTCCGCCGAAGGGCGCGGCTGACTTTCGGACATGTTGGCAGGATTGAGCTACCGCCGACAAAGTCTGGCCGGAAAGCATCGAAACTTCATCGATGATAAGCACGCGGGCTTTTCTGACGCGCTCGCTTACGCGGCGGTTCTTTGCGATGCTTTCAAGGTCCGCGCGCGCCAAGCTCGACTTTGTGCCGATCCCGCTCCACGCATGCAGCGTGGTCCCGCCAAGCTGAGCGGCAGCGATCCCGGTCGAGGCCGTCATGCTCACGGCCACACCTTGCTCCCGCAAATAAGCAGCGTATTGGGCCGCGACGTAACTCTTGCCACTTCCTGGCTCGCCGGTGAGAAATACGCTCGCGCCGCTTTTAAGAATTTGTAGGGCTTCGTCTTGCGTCATGAATTATATCATATCGGGAAGCTGTCGAGCCTTACGAGCTGGAAAGCAAACACAACATAGATGACCGCAAAAATGGCGGTCGAAACGACGGTCGTGATAAGAAATTTGCGGCCGATATGGGGAGCGTGAGGCGCTCCGGAGGCCTCGGCGAATTCATCGCGCTCTCCTTCGGGAGGCTGTGGCCCTAGCCGAATCGGCAAGATCGCAAAAAGCGTGACCCACCAGACAATAAAGTAGATGGCCAGGGCGAGGGAAATACTCATAACTGCCTCAAGCCTGTTCAAGCTCGACGAGCGTGCCGCAAAAATCCTTGGGGTGCAGGAAGAGAACGGGTTTGCCATGGGCGCCGATCTTAGGCTCGCTGCTGCCTAGAACGCGGGCACCTCCTGCCAGAAGTCGGTCCCTTGCCGAGACAATGTCATCAACCTCATAACAGATATGGTGGATGCCCCCGTCCGCATTCCTTTCCAGGAACTTGGCAATGGGTGAATTCTGGCCGAGCGGCTCTAGAAGCTCGATCTTTGTATTCGGCAACGTGATGAAGATGGTTGAAACCCCGTGATCCGGCTGTGGTACGGCCTCGGAAACCTTTGCGCCAAGCACATCCCGGTAGACGGCGGCGGCGGCGTTGATGTCCTTGACGGCAACGGCGACATGGTTCAAGCGGCCGATCATTGCGGAACTCCCCGGCTCAAATTATTGACACCAGAACCGAGCAAAGGGGCTTCTTCCCCCAGGCAAGCTTCATTTCAGCCCGGATTGAGCGCGACACGGCATCGCGAATGAGTTCCCGGTCTTTTCGCCTTGGCCGGGGAATGCTTTCGACGGCGTTGTAAACCGCGCCCAAAGCAAGCTCTCCCATATCCATGCCGTTCGCATCGCGCGCAGGGATACCTCTCACTTCGATCTCGGGTTCGCCCACGATCTCTCCGTTACGTTGTATTATGACCGAAACGGCGACGTGCCCATTCCATGACAAGCGCTTCCTCTCAAGGACGGCAGGATCCCCGGGCTGCAAAATGAGATTGCCGTCGCGATAGAGGCGGCCGATAGGCACATCTGCATCGATCAGGTGAGGCTCGCTTGGAGCGAGATGGAACAGCCTTCCGTCGCGCACGCCGCGCACCGCCATGATGCCGTGCGCTTCGGCATAGCTCGCATGGGCTTCTAAGTGGCGCGCCTCCCCATGCATCGGAATCATATAAGCCGGCCGCGTCAGGCGATACATGCGTGTTAGCTCGCCCTTCCTTGGATGTCCTGAGGCGTGGATCGGGCCGTCCGGCGCTTCAGTGAGAATGGAGATGCCGCGGTCGGCGAGCTGGTTCTGAATGCGGATCACCCCATCTTCATTGCCCGGAATGGTCCTTGAGGAAAAGATGATGGTGTCACCCCGGTCGAACTTCACGAAAGGATGCTCCCCTTTCGCGATGCGAGCCAGTGCGGCCTGCGCTTCACCCTGGCTGCCTGTGACCAGCGCAACCACCTTGTCCCGGGGAAGGGATTGAAAGCTCTCCTGATCGAGATAGGTGAGGTGCTCGGGCCATAACCCGGTGTCGCGTGCCGCCTCAACAATGCGATGCATGGCCCGCCCGATTAGAACGAGTTCCCGCCCAGCGGCGCGCGCCGCTTCACCAATTGCGACGAGCCGGGAGACGTTCGAGGCGAAAGTCGTGACCGCGATCCGGCCCTTGGTGTTGCCAATTATTACCTTTAAATTTGCGGCCACGGCTTCTTCCGTGGGGCTTGTGCCCTCGAGCAAGGCGTTGGTGCTGTCGCAGACCAAAACCCGGACGCCCTCTTCCCCGCAGCGGGCGAGCTTTGCTTCGTCGGTTGGATCGCCCCATGCGGGCGTATCGTCGAATTTCCAGTCGCCGGTGTGCACGACATTGCCTGCCGGGGTGCGCAAGTACACGGCGTTACATTCGGGGATCGAGTGCGAAACCGTCACGAGATCGACGTCGAACGGGCCGATGTTGAATCGCGAGCCTTGCGCGACTTCAACGATTGGCACGTCCGCGCGATAGGCCAGTTCCTCCAGCTTTCCCTTCAAGAGGCGCGCCGCGAATTTTGTCGCATGGACAGGGACGCGCAGGCGCGGCCACATCTCGGCAACCGCACCGATATGGTCCTCATGAGCATGCGTGATGAGAATGCCGGCGAGGCTTTTCCTCTCCTCCTCGATGAAGCGAAGGTCGGGCAGGATCACATCGACACCAGGTTCGCTGGCGTCCGGGAAGGTGATGCCGCAATCGATCATCAGCCATTGGCGGTCGTCAGCAGGGCCGAGACCATAGAGATAGACGTTGAGCCCAATCTCTCCGATGCCGCCAAGCGGCAAAAATACAAGTTCAGGTATTGCCGGCGCTTCTGTCATTGACTTTCTAGTTGATGGATTCGTTGCAGGATGAGCGCTCGATGAATTGATTAGCCCTCCGCGCCGGAATGAATGTCGCCGGCATTTACGATTATGACAACCCCTGGCGATGTTTCCAGTTTGAGAGCGCCATTGTTATCGACACCAGCGAAGCGGCCGCGGAGCAGGATGTTACTCGTGTTTACGCTAATCGGATCGCCAATCGCCAGCGTTTTGGCAAGCCAGGCTTCCCTGATTTGGACAAATCCTTTACCCTCGTCCCACAGCGCAAGCCATTTTTCGAAGGCGGCGGCTAGAGCCAGGAAGACAGAGTCGACGCTTTGCGGACCGGCTCCGAGCGAGGTAGCGGCGCGCTTGGCATCGGCAGGTGATTCGCTGACATTGATGCCGATGCCGATGACGACCGCCAGGTGCCCTTCCGGGCAAGTGGAGCTTTCTATCAAAATTCCTGCGAGCTTCGCGCCGCCGAGCATGACGTCGTTTGGCCATTTGAGACGCAAGCCGGAGGCGCGATCAGCTGGCAAATGCTGAGCGGCGGCATCGAACGCCGCCAGTGCGGCCACGAACGCAAGCTGCGTCGCGGCAGGTGCTGTCACGCGAGGGTTCAGAAGCAGGCTCGCATAGAGGTTTCCTTTCGGCGAAACCCAGCGCCGCCCGCTCCTTCCGCGCCCTTGCGTTTGCTCTTCCGCTACGATCCAGACAGGGCCTCGCCTTCCAGCCGCTATTTGCCGGAGGGCCTCCTCATTGGTGGAATCGAGGCTTTTGAATCGCAGGACTTCCAAACTGCTCTGGGCCGGGATCACGGGTTAGAAGAGGGAGCGCGATGCGACATCCGCGACAGCTTTGAGAGAGCCTGGATTTAGGAAGAAGAAAATGACAAAGGCCGACGTTATCCCAAGCGTGATCCGCACTGGTACAGGCATGGCCTCGAAGGTGACGCCCTGCTCGTCGAAATACATAACCTTCACCACGCGCAGGTAGTAATACGCGCTGACCACTGATAGAACGACGCCCGTGATTGCGAGCCAGGTAAGGTGTGCGTCGATGGCAGCTTGGAATACGTAGAACTTCGCAAAAAACCCGGCGAGCGGGGGAATGCCGGCCAGCGAAAACAACAGCATCGCGAAGAGGAACGCAAAGAGCGGCTTTTCACGCGAAATCCCCGCCAGATCGGAAATGGACTCGCTCATAACATGGCCGCGGCGCATTCCAAGGACGCAGGCGAAACTACCGACCGTCATGGCAAGATAGATTGTAAGATAGATAAGCACGCTCGATATCCCTTCCGCACCCGCGCCGTCCGGGGT
>JBAUNL010000265.1:0-15115 GCA_049579205.1 Rhodomicrobium sp.
CGCTTCAGGTCTTTGCGAAATCCGGCCGATCGGATCTTCCGCCTGGGTCCTTTGCCGGTTTCGCCCCTAAGCCGTCGCGTCTTGGCCCTAATATGCGCGTCGCTGCCCAGCGTGGTGTGCGGCTTGCCATAGGTCTTAAGGCGGCTGCAGCGCCCATGCACATAGCGCTGATTTTCGATCTTGCCCCATTCCTCTATTTTGTCGTCTGGAAAGACGTGCAGGCACAGCGCGTGATCCCGGATGGCCGTGTTGGCGTCCTCGAGGCTCAGGGGCTCGTGACAAATCCCGCAAGGAATGACGCCGCCTTGCCGGATCGCCACTTCGAGCACCCGCCTTTCGCTCAGCCTGCAATGGGTCATTGTCACTCAATCGATAAGATACGCCTCTGGGGCGCTGTACGAGCCGTAATCACTGTTTGCTGCCACATTATTCTGCAGCCTTTTGCGCCTGCGCCCGGGTGGACTCCTGTTTGAGCTTGGCTTCGGCTAAGACCTCATCCAAGCGCTTGGCGATCGCGATTGCCTCGGCCTTCCTCTTGGCGTGAAACTCCCGGATGCTGGTGCGATTGCGGCTATACCAGGCGGAAAGCAGTTCGGGTTTGTCCTGATTGGCCTCGATGAAAGCCAGGCAACGGTCGGCAAGCTTTCCGATGGCGACAAATTCGATCGGCGTGTTGGGTCCGAAATCGAACAGGATTTCTTCGCCATTGCGCTTCTGCCGCTCAAGGCGGGCCTGCTCATTCGCAATCCGCACCGCTTCCACCGCGTCCAGGCGCGTGGTCTCGCGATGGGTTTCGGAGTCCTCATAGACAGCGCTCAAATCGTCCGGCCAGCCCTTGCGCAGTGCCTGGGCTTCGGCGCATTTCGCAAGCATCAGCCGCGGCATCTTGATCCAGCTTTCTTTCTTCGGATCGATGCTCGTCTTGCCGGTCTCGCGCCATTTGCTGCCCAAATGTTCCTCCTCCCATTCTTCGCGGATGGGCACGAACTCGCTCCACCAGGCCTCACCGGCACATTTGTGCCAGCCGCCATGGGCGTGCTTCCAGACATGGGTCACCACGCGCTCGAGCCCAAGCGGGTTTAATGGATCGGCCGGCAGGGCCTCCTCGATCTCGGACAAGGCTTTCTTGCGGTCCTTGAGGGAGGGAAGGCTGCGCGCCTTGGTGAGCTCTTCCTCGCGCTCGAGCTTTGAGGGTAGATAGTAATAGTCCGGCTCGTTCTCATCCGGGCGGTAGCAGCCGGTGCGGGCGGCAATGGCGCGCAAGCCTTCGATGCCGGTCACAAGGGTGAGCTTGCGATAGCTCTGATCCTTGTTGTCCTTGTGGAACACAAAGGCGTAGCACTGCCGGCGCAAGGGATCGAGGCCGGTCCGTCGGCAGAGATGCATGAAGGTGCGGAACTCGTCGTCATTGTAGGAGGCAGCCACCGTCCGTCTGATCAGGGCGATATCGCCAGGGGTGAAGTGCAGGAGCGCGCTCATCATCGCCTCCGGATGGTGACCACGAAGCCGCCATTGCAAAGCTGCGCGCCCGCGATCCTTTGGCCGGGCGGGCAGGCCAGCAGCGCGTCCAACAGCGCCTTCTCATCGATGTAAGGATCCGGCTGCACCGGAGGCGGGGTGATCCAAAACCTAGCCGGCACATCGGCTTCCTCGATAATGATGGCTTTGGGCTTGGCATTGGCGAGCGACACCGTGCCGAAAGGGGTCACCTCCTTTTTCAGACCCGCGGCATCGAGCGCGGTGGCGATCGCCGCCCGCGTGGCCTCGACCCGACTTTTGAGCCGGTCGCAACGGGACCTGAGTGTCTGCTGATAGTCTTTGAGCGCCTTGATGGCGGTTTCGTCGTCGCCGGTCTGCTTGACTGCTTCGCCAAGGGCCTCGAACAGGTCAGTCTCGCCCTCGATCGCATCATGCACGGCCGCTTCATCATCGGCCAAATGCAGCGCGCGCAGATGCACCATCAGTGTCTGGGCAGCCTCGATCTCCTTTTTGAGCGGCATGATTGTCATTTTAGATCTCCTGAAAATCCTTGCGGACTTAGCTGGATATGGCGGACAGCTTTCCCCCAGCTTTTCCGGGCCGCGGCATGAAAGAGCGCTGGCAATGCCAGGTAAAGTGAAGGGCTTTACTTCTTGGGTAACAGGCCGAAGCGGCAAGACTTCGCATCATACCCACCGGTGAAGTTAGGGTATGTCTTGCTGATTGCTGCCTTTCCATAGATTCTATATTACAACAACCCTGGAAATTAAGGCAGATGATCTTCAAAAATCGGTCCAAAAATCCTTGCAAGGCACCGTTCAATTGATCCAAAAATGATCCGGCGCCAAGTATCCACGCCACGAAGTCGGACTAAATTTTCCCTCACATAGGGGAAAATTTGGTCTGGCCCAGCGGCTAACACCGTGTGTGTACGTCGTTGGCCGGCACAGCCTCCAAAGGTAACCGCGGCCATAGCACAGCACCGCCACCTGCTGCGCATGCTCGCGCCTTTGTTCGGGTTCTTAACCTTGCCGCCTCTTATATGCGCAGACGCAAGACCCACCCTCCGGCGCAAGGGCCTCTCTGCGCGCCGCCGTTTCTTCCAGGTATCCAGTTTCACTCCATACTTAGGAAACCAAATTTTCCCGGCACCGGGAAAATTAACAGGCTTGCACCCTGGTTAGGAATGGAGGGAGCGGAACTGGCCTCCTGTTCAAAAAGAGAATCACGCAAAGCCACGCTCTCTGCCTTTTCATCAAGATCAGGAATGGGCTCTTCGCCAAGAGACGCCAGGAGCACCGCTTGAAAAAGCGGAATCCGCCGCAATCGCCACAACAGGCTCGCAATCTCTCGCGTGAGCGTGATTTCGAGTACCCCCTTTGGCTTCAGGGCGGCAGAGGGATCCTCGCACGGCACTGGTAGGCGATCAGGACTGCTTCCACAGTGGCAAGGCGTGTGTCCCCGCGAGGGTTCCCAACCCTCCGGCAGCGCTTGCGCCGCGCTGCGCTTCGGCGCCTTTCGCAAGCACGAGCCCACGCAGAAAGTCCCTGCGCAGGGACAATTGGAGCTGGCCTGGCTAAATATCTACATGGTGGCCCACCCAGGAATCGAACCTTTCCTTGAATCGATGCTGGTTTTCCCGGCCCTTTTGCCATTTGCCGCCTTGAGACTCCGCCTCCCTCCTCCTCGCGGACCGGCGAATTCGCTCCACCACGCTTTGCCACCCCAAAAGTAGGACGCTCCTTCATGGGTTGCTGGCCAAGCCCACGCCAGGCAAAGAAGCTGTGTCCTGAAGCTTTTTAAGCCTTCAAGCGCCATCTCACCGGGCGTGAGCCCCGCTCATCAAGCACGAAACCTCGCCAGCCCCAATTATCGTTCCATGATGAGCCGGCGCCCAAGCTTTCGAGGCTCCGTGGTATTCCCACGATCAGCGCTTTGTCTCGGAAGGGAGGCGAAGCGCGCCAGCCTCGCGCACCCATCCGCGCGAAGCGTTTTTAAGCATAAAGGCTGCATGCTTGGCTAAACGTTCAAAGCCGGCGCGAGCACCGCTTGGCTGAAAGTCCGCTGTCTGAGAAGCTTTTTTCCCAGCGCGATCATTGGCCGCTCAACCGTTCTATAAGTGAGGATGGGAAGCGCTGCGGTAACTGTGAGGGCCCCTATCAGGTTCAAGCCATAGAGCCATGGGCCCAATATGCCGTAGTTAAGGGCCAACGCCTTAAGCGGGTCGAGCCATTTCAGGACGGCGAAGTGCCAGAGATAGCAGCTATAGGAAATCTTACCAAGTTGACGGATGGGCCAGTTTACAAGGTAACCACCCGTTCGGCGCCCCAGGCAAAAGGCGAACAAAGCGAAGCATAGGGCATATTTGAGGTGCCCATTGAGTGGAACAGCACTAAGCGGGGGAAAAGAAAGCAGGACGATCAACGCCAAGGACAAGACCAGCCAGAGGTTCACCGCCTTCGGAGGAGGATGAAGATCCCGCAGCGAAAAAAAACGGCGATACCGACAATGAAGACGGGCGCCTGATTGAAAAACCAGAAGTATAAAAAAGGCCGACACGAGATAATCCGGCTCGCCTGAGAACGCTAGGCGCCCGAAATGATTGAAGATCATCATTGTAAGGAGGGAGATGGCGAGAGCAATCGCTGCTCGCCTCCGGCTGTTGATCCAAAGGGCAAGCAAAGGGAACACTGCATAGAATGTCATTTCGACGGCGATTGACCATCCGCCAGGCACAACCGCATTAATGGTATTCGGCTGCCAGCCATGTTGAAAGGTAGCAGTTGTAAGCAGTTGGTTCCAGGAAAGCCCATCCGGCGCGAAATACTCGGAGCCAAGGCCGTTCATCACGCAATAAAACGGTATTGCGAGCCAGAACATCGGAGCTATACGGAAGAAGCGCCGCACGTAAAAAGGATAGACGCCATCGCCTCTCGCACTCCACGACAATATTAGGGTCAGCGCGTAGCGTGAGGTTTCCGAGGCCCGCCCTTGGAGTTTAGTGCTGCTTCTGAGCGCCGCGGTGCCTTGGCGCGGCGAATCTTGGGCTCTGCCTTCATCGCGTTCACCGCGCGCCGGCGGTGATGGCGACTGCCGCCCTCGAATCCACATACCAATGCGAGACGAGCAGCGCGCGGGCGCCGGCATAGAAGAGCGGAATCCTTTCAGGTGCCTCCTTAGCGGGCTTTTGTTACCCGAAGGGGCAGTCCTTAGTGGAACAACCGAAGCATTACGCCTTCATCGACGCCCTTCGCGGGTATGCGATCCTCGGGGTGATCGCCGTTCACAGCACTGTCCCAAACATGCAATGGCCGCTGGACAAGTTGGCGGCGAGCGGAAGGAATGGCGTTCAGCCCTTCTTCATCGGCAAAAAGCTTCGCCGCTCTGCGCGACCGCAACAGCAATGCTGCTCTTGCCGGACGGGAGCTCCGCGCTCTCCGCTTCAATCACGCATTCCCCCTTTCAAACCCGCGTCCCGGCGGACTGTTTGGATCCGTATCACAGTGACACTCGACGGCAACCATGGAATATTAATTTGTGAAGGCCGCGCCCAGCGCTTTCGGCATCGATTATTACCAACAATGGGCCGCGGCCAAATGCTGCCGTCTCAGTAGCAGAAATGCCAGTTGTAGCCTTGGCAATAATCATCGGGATGACCTGACATGATGCATTTAATATAGCAGCTGCTCCAGACCAGATGGGAATGACTGCGCTGATCAGCGTACCCACCATGTGCGTCACAGCGGCCAGGGTGATGCCGGCAATACCGCCTCATGCGCCACGCATCGGCACTATCGTTCGAGACTTGAGTGAAGGCAGGTTGAGACCGATACGCTGTCTGACCTGCAACTGGCGCTTGTCCCGCGAGAGCTGTCTGCCCCAGCGTGGAGAACCCAAGTGCTGCCGCTGCAACAATCACGCGATGCTGCATGTACATCGGTAACTCGAAGTGTTGAAGATTGAACATGCCCCTAGGGGCGGACTCATATGTTGCATTCCGTTATCCGGGCTTCCCCAAAACATGGTTAATAGAAGCGCCGCAAATTCCCCTTCTGTCCTAGAATTGAAAGATTACAAATTTTCAGGAGAAACTGCGGCTTAGTATCAGGTTGCATTTCAATTGCTGTCAAGGTTTTTGGCAGGATTGGCGCCTTTGGGAAAGCAGTCTGAAGGGCGGTCGACACGAAATTGTTGACAATGTACCCGACAGGTAACACCACGCCAAGCGGCGCCAAGATCGGAAGGGCAGGCACACGGGCCTCTTTGAGTGATAAGTACATGATCTCGATATTGAGATGAAGCGATCCAAGTGGACCCGGCGGGAGCCACTGTGCGGCAACGCTCCTGTTTGAGTTAACCTTTGCGGTGGCTGAGGCTTTGCAAAGCGACATATGAAAAGAAGGATGTGGTGAGTGGATAATGGCGGTTGCGGGCAAATAAAAAGCCACGCACGGGGTTCGTGCGTGGCCGTGTGGCAAGAAGGGATGGTGATTAGAACTGGTACCTTACGCCGGTTTGGACGCCCTGTAAAATACCGCCCGTCCAGCAATGCGGGTTCGACTGGCCTGTGCCGGAGGTATTGCCGTAGCCATTAGTACCGCCAAGCGCGCCCGACGCGTCATGGCAATCGGTGGTCGCAGCGCCGCCGCCCTGAGCGAGGTCGTAGTGCGCCGATTCCTCGTTGATGGTGATGGCGTAATCGAGGAACCACGTCCAGCCGGGCGAGAATTTATAGAACCAGGCTGCCGTCAGCATGTCGGCCGCGTTATGGTTCGTGGCATAGTTATATCCATTACCAAGGGGGTCCGTAGGCAAATTCACGCAGTCATTATGCTGGCAGGGATCGCCCGGCGTGCGGAAGGCATGACCCCAGCCGAACGCGACATTGTGCTGATCCGTGATGTCCTGCGTAACGGAAAACCAAGTGCCGTTACGTTGCCGCTCGTTCTGGAACACCAGGTCTTGAGGCACGTAGCGGTGCATGGACTCGAAGATTGCGCTCACCGTGGTTTTGGTCGGGAACTTCAATTGCATGCCAATCTTCCAGGCATCCTCATCCGCGATGTCCTGATTGTACAGCCCGAGCGCATAGGAATCTAAGGTGGCCGGCGAAACGACGTCGTTCATAACTCCCGCACCAAATACCCCGAGTATATCGCTTTGCCGGTTGACGTTTTTGTGCATCTCGTACGCGCCTGTCACAAGAACGCCGATCTCGTCGGGAACGTCTTTCAACCCGCCGCCGCCGAGTGAGATCTTGGTCTGATAGGTGCCACTGACGCTATAGGCCGTGCCGTAGGAACCGTCGGAGCAGCTGCCAAAACCGCCGCTTTCGGGGCTGTTGCCGCCCGTACAATCGGACTCACCCGCCGCGATATTGTCATTGGTGTTGGAACGGTTCTGGCCCGGCGAGACGAGGGCCGCAAAGTTGAATGCGCCGCCAGCAGCCTTCATAACTGGCGATTCATACCAGATCGCGTGGTCGAGCCTTGTATTGAACTCGGAACGGTTGTCGCCGCCGGTGTTGCCCATGATGACGTTGTAATTGCCGAGCAGGCCCGCGAACGGGTTCATCATGGCGGTGGAATTCGCGTAAGGTGCCGTTGTTTTACCACCCTTGATCGAGCCCCAGGTGTCGCTTGAGAAGCCCATATAGGTGTTGCGAGTGGTGAGCCCACCGCTCACAACGTTGCTAGCTTTTGAGTTGGTTTCGGATACGCCCGACTGGGCGCTGAAGTCGATAGATGTCTCCAGCTGATAGACGAATTTGAAGGGCAAATTGCCGAGATATTGCTCCCCGCGCAAGCCTACGTAGGAATTAGGAGACGCAACTGATGGCATCCAGCCCATATTGCCGACCGGTGAGTTGTTCTGCGGATGGAGGCCGCATATCGGCGGGAGACATGTGAAGCCTGCTGTACCCGGTGTGGCGTCTTGGACTGTCAGATTGAGCCGGCCGTAGGCGGTAATTTCGCCATTCGGGGTCTGGAAGGTTAAACTAGGCGAGCCCGGCTTGTGGTGAATCCACCAGTCGTCATCCTCCCCACCGTCCTTGTAGCTGTAGTTCACGTTTTCTGCGGCCGTGCCCGCGCCATAGGAGCCCCTCGGAATCGCTACATTCACGAAATTGGGATTGCCATTGGGGCTGCCGCTTGCCGTCGTGACCTTGGACCCTGGCTTCGCAGTCTTGGTCTCGATCTTGCTGATTTCGGTTTTCAGCTTGGCGTTCTCTTTCTCAAGCCTCTCAAGCCGCTTGAGAACCGCGTCGAGCTGATCGTCAGCTCTTGCGCCGCCGGCTACAGCCGGAATAGCGAGCGCAATCGCTGCCGCGCCCAAGAGATATTTGTGCTTCATTAACTTCACGTTTCCCCTCCTGCCCAAAACCCGAGGCGGCGTCCGCTGGCGCTTTTGAATGCCCAAATTAAGCGCTGGCGTTTGGTATGCCACGGAGGGGAATGAAAGACCGGAATTTGCTTTCTGTTAAGCCCCAGAATGCGACTGTAACAAAATTGGGAGCAGATTGTAATATTTCGGACACACCCAAGTGCAATCTTGGGTTGTAGATACGCAACTTCAGGTAAGGCTCAGCTTCCAAAACGAACGCCGCAAGAAGCCGGGTGAAACATTGTGTCTTACCCCAGTGACCGGGATGGGGCCGATGCGCTAACCACCACACCTGCGTCACAAATCGTTAATCAGGCATGGGCAGCTGCTAAGTCAAACACCTTGGTTGGTAGTTGTCGGTGATACAAATGGTTTGGAGCTTGCGATGCCAGATCTGCAACGCCTCCCTTTTTTCATCCAGATAGGCATGTTGATCATAAACCTTGTGGATGCCCGGCTTGGCATGGGCCAGCAAGGCTTCGGCTACTTCGGTTTGGATACGAAGGGCACTGAATTTGGTTCGAGCGGTTCGCCTCAAGTCGTGAAGAACCCATGGCTCCAGTGTTTTGCCTTGGGCTTCGAGGTCTTTGGTCATCAACGCGTCGAGCCGTCTCTTCGCCGTAGAATACCCGGTCACCGCTTTGACCCCACCGGCAACCGAGAACAGGTAGTCACCATCCTTGAAGCGGGGGAGGCTTTCCAAGAGCTGGATGATATCTTTGGTCAATGGCACGATATGGGGAGCATCACCCTTCATGCGTTTTCCAGGGATGGTCCATTCCTTGGCCTCAAGGTTAATTTCAGACCAACTGGCCTCCCCAGCTTCGTCCCGTCTCGTCGCCGTCAGTGCCAAGACTTGAAACAGCTTGCCGTATGGATAACCCATGGCTTCACATGCCCGCCAGAACGCGGCGATTTCGTCATCTGTCAAGGTGCGTTGCCGAGTGTTGGGATCACCAATGATGGCCCTGGGTTTGAGCTTGGCAACGGGTGAGTCCTTGATGCCGTAGTCACCACTATCGACAACCCAATTGAAGAAGGTTCGCGTGAAGGCGAAGATGAGGTGGGCTTGCCCCTTCTTACCCCGGCTGACGATGGTCTTGATTTTCGCTTTGATATCATCGGGGGTGATATTGGCTAGCGGCTTCGCCATCCAGCCTTGATATTCACGGCGCATCTCGTTTTCGAATTGGCCGATGCTTCTGAGGTTTGCCTTGTGCTTGATATAGGCGTCAAGGGCAGCACCGAAGACATGCTTCTGCCTGCGCTTCTCTTCCTCGATTTCGGCTTGGTGTTGGCGGGCTTCCTCGACCTTGGGATCTCTACCCTTCTTCAACAGCTTGTTCCAGCGGCGGGCGATGTCGCGGGCCACTTCTAGGGTGAGCTTAACTTCACCCTCATCAGTGTCAACCAGCTCTTCGTAATGCCCAATGGTGCGGCGTACCGGATTGGATGATCCTGGAAAACGCTTGAATAGGATGAACGATTTGGTGCCGCTGGGATGGATACGTATACCGAGACCGCGAACATTGGTGTCCAGAATCTCGTAGGCTTGTTTCGCGGGTTTCGCCTTCTTTATCGTCAGGTCTTTGAGTTCTTCTCGCATGGCTTGCTCTGGCTTCAGAGGCAAACCCTAGGCTACATTCTGAGACGATTGCGGGTGTTGCCTCAGGTGTTCCAATGTGTCATAGCCGATGGCTAAACGCAAGTCAGGACTGGGGATTTTCGGTATCCGATGTGCTACTAAGTGGCCCGGTGTTTTGCCGTCTCAGCTAATGCCCAATCAAGCGCTGGCGTTTGGTATGCCACGGAAGGAATGAAAGCCCGGAATTTGCTTTCTGTTAAGCCCCAGAATGAAACTGTAACGAGATTGGGACTAGATTGTAATATTTTAGACACACGTCAGCTCAACCATAAGTTGTGAAGGAGGTCACCTTTTCTAGCATTCCGGTTCTAAAATGCACAGCTGGTTCCAAAATATGAAACTTTATTAGCGCCGGCCTTAGCGCGACCCCGGGCGGTCAAGAGCGCCAAGCTTCTTAGCCACAGCGTGTTACTGGACGGCCGCCCGGCTCCCAATTAGGAATGTTGGGTTTCGGAGATCTCCTCCCCCCGGCCTGCTCTTGCGACGGGAAGCTCTCCTGCTATTTTCCCGAAGTCCAAGCATAGGCTGGAACGCGTCGCCCTCGCTGCTGCTTACCATTAAGGCGCAATTGACAAGACGTTAACTTGTAAGCGACCATATCTGGTATACCGTCGACCAGTTGCCTGTTGCTAGCGCCGTCATTGAGCCTGGGGGAATTTTAAAGCCTCCGAACGCAGCATAGACCGACTGGGCCGGCGCAATTAGGTTGGGATCAATCCCAATAAACGGCAGAGGCAGGAGGAAACAAAAATGTCCCAGGATGCCAAGCCCGGTTCAGGGCGCTGGTTCCAACTTCTTGTGGGCGTCATCTGCATGGCGATGGTCGCGAACATGCAATATGGATGGACGCTCTTCGTCGACCCCATCGACCATAAATATCACTGGGGCCGGGCAGACATTCAGGTCGCTTTCACGGTCTTCGTCCTGCTTGAGACGTGGCTGGTTCCCGTCGAAGGCTGGTTCGTCGATAAATTCGGGCCAAGAGTTGTCATTACCTTCGGCGCCTTCTTTGCGGCGGGCGGCTGGTACCTCTATTCCATCGCCGACTCGCTCCCTATGCTTTACTTTGCAGCGGCCGTGTCCGGCGTGGGCGCGGGCGCCGTCTACGGGACTTGCGTCGGTAACGCGCTGAAGTGGTTCCCCGATCATCGCGGCTTGGCCGCCGGTCTTACCGCGGCGGGATTTGGAGCCGGCGCCGCTTTGACCGTCATTCCGATCCGGCAAATCATCCTCACCTACGGTTACGAACAAGCCTTCTTATGGGGCGGTCTCGGCCAAGGCGCGGTGATCCTCCTTATATGTCAGGTCCTGCGGGCTCCGAAGGCCGGAGAGACGCCGCCAGGCGTCGCGAGGCTCCGGCAATCGCTCCGGGATTACACACCCGGAGAAATGGTGCGCTCGCCCATCTTCTGGCTCCTCTATCTTATGTTCGTCATGGTGGCTTCGAGCGGGCTGATGGCGACTGCTCAAATCAAACCTATAGCGAACGACCTCAAGCTCGCGGATCAACAGGTCTGGTTTGTATTCCTCACGGCGACCACGATCAGCATCGCGCTCGTCGTCGACAACCTGCTGAACGGCATCGCGCGGCCATTCTTCGGCTGGATTTCGGACCGGATCGGCCGGGAAAACACGATGGCCATCGTGTTCACGCTTGGAGCCGGCGCTTATTGGGGAATGGGCAATTTGGCGACGACGCCGTACATGTTCATTCTCTTCGCTGGGCTGGTCTTCTTTACATGGGGTGAGATCTTCAGCCTGTTTCCGTCCCTCTGTACGGACACCTTCGGCCCGAAATATGCGACGACGAATGCAGGGCTCCTCTACACAGCGAAGGGGACTTCGGCGTTCTTCGTGCCCCTCGCCAGCGTTTTGAAAAGCTATAGCGGCTCTTGGCATCTGGTGTTCGAGGTGTCGATGGCCATGAACATAGGCGTTGCATTGCTGGCTCTCTTCGTCCTGAAGCCTCTTCGGAACCGCAAGATGGAGGCTGAAGCTCAGGCAAGCAGCGGCTACGCCATGAAGACAGCCTAACGAATTCGGCTTGCCAAGCTGGAGCTGCCGCCGCTAACGCTGCGTCAGCTCCTTCTTTGTATATAAGCTCTGGTCCATTTCGATGAAGGAGGTTGCCGAGTTCTTGTGAGGGAAAGCATGTCCAGGGGTTTCCGCATCTCGCGCGTCTTCAAAGTCCGCGAAAGCGGCAATGCCGAGTTTTGGGTTTCACACCTTATTGTTATGTTCTCGACCATCATCGGCGTTTACCTGGCAGCTCAGGCTGGTTTTACGACGGCGATCCAGTTCGAGGTCGCAAGGAGCGAGCGCGATGGCTACTACATGCGGCGTGCGCTTCTCGACGAGGTGAAAGATAATCTCGCTTCCGTCGAAGATTGGAGTGCCTCCTTCGAAAAGGTTCTCCGCAACCGGATTTCAGAGCAGTACTTCCTCCCTACCGAGACATGGATCGATTATTGGTCTGGCAAGAACGGCTGGTCCAATGCAGGTGTTTCCCCCGATGAACTCAAGATGAAGACATTCGTGTGGGAAACCATGAAGCAGCAAGCCGTCACTTTTCAGCTTGCGCCACAGCTATTGTCTGCCGTGCGCCGCTATTATGATAGCGTGGACGGGAATATGAAGGATGCCGCTGGCCATGAGTGGAAGGCTGGCCCTGCGGCCAAAGCAATTCTTGAAGATACCAGGAAGATGCGCGATGAAGCTGTCCCTGCGTTGGAGAAGGATATAGCGGAGCTTCGCGAGAGTCTGTTGGCCAGGTCCGTGCCAGTGAAATGAGTGGCGAGGGAGCGATCGCATGCGCGTGGCGATAATCGGGCAGCAGGACTTTGGCAAGGCAGTGCTCAACGCCTTCCTTTCGCGTGGCGATCAGGTTGCCGGTGTTTTCTGCGCGCCCGAGTTGCCTGGAGCCCGGCCCGACGCTTTGCGCGTGGCGGCGGAAGAGCACCGGCTCAAGGTTTTCCAGTTTGCGAGCTATTCCACGCCCGAAGCCATAGCCGCGATGGGCGCTTTGGATGTGGATATTGGCATCATGGCCTATGTGCTGATCTTCGCGCCGCAAGCCTTCGTGTCGCTGCCTAAGTTTGGCACGATCCAGTTCCATCCATCGCTGCTGCCGGCGCATCGCGGACCATCTTCGATCAGCTGGCCGATCATAATGGGCAAGACAAAAACCGGGCTAACCATTTTCCGGCCTACCGGGGGTCTCGATGAGGGTCCTGTCATCCTGCAGCAAGAAGTCGAAATAGGTCCGGACGACACGCTCGGAATGGTTTACTTCGATAAGATCTTTCAGCCGGGGGTCGAAGCGCTGCTTGAGGCTGCAGACCTTGTGGTGTCCGGGAAGGCGAGCGAGACGCCCCAGGACGAAGCCCAGGCAAGCTATGAAGGGTGGGTGCGCGAAGCCGAGTCGCGGATCGACTGGGCGAAGCCCGTTGGCCAGGTCTACGATCTGATCCGGGGCTGCAATCCATCGCCAGGCGCCTGGACCACCATCGGCGGCGGAAGGCTCCAGATTTTCGATGCCCGCAAGCGCATATGCCGAAGGTTCGCTGAGGTGCGCGGCAAGAAGCTTGGTCAGGTTGCCGCTTTGAACCGCGACGGCTTCACTGTCGTTGCGGCAGGAGGGTTCATCGAGGTAATCCGCTGCCGCCGGGGTGAAGGGAAGAAGGTTGCCGCAAGCGAGGCCGGAATTCCGCTGGGGGCTATGCTGGGAAGCTGATCGAGAAGAACTCACGGTGACAGCGCCGGTCTTCGTTGCTCCGCCACCGCTTGCGGACGGCCACCTTTACATTTTCAATTAGTTCCCCAATTTTGAACAAAGCGCCGAGGTGCGGCATGGATCTTTTCTCATCAGACGGCGTTGAAATCGCCTACATGACCGAAGGCGAGGGCGATCCCGTGCTTCTCATTCACGGCTTCGCCTCGAATGCACAGACCAACTGGTGCGATACCAGGTGGATGAAATTTCTGGCCGATAACGGGTTCAAAGCCATTGCGGCCGACAATCGCGGCCACGGCGCAAGCCAGAAGTTCTATGATGCGGACGCATATTCAGGCCAGGTCATGGCGGAGGATGCCCGGCGCCTTCTTGATCATCTCAATATCGCGAAAGCCGATGTTATCGGCTATTCCATGGGGGCGCGCATTGCGGCGTTTCTGGCGATGGCCCATCCAGAACGGGTGAGAGGCGCGGTCTTCGCGGGGCTGGGCGCGAACATGATGCGTGGTGTGGGCAGCCCGGATGCGATCGCAAAGGCACTCCTGGCGGAGGACGTTGCAGCGGTCACAGATCAGGTGGCCCGAGCGTTCCGGCTCTTCGCGGACCAAACTAAAAGCGACCGGCGCGCGCTTGCCGCCTGTATCATGGCTTCCCGTGATCGCATTCCAGGGGAAAAGCTCGCTACTATCCGGGTTCCGGTTCTGGTGGCGGCCGGCACGGAAGATAAGATTGCGGGGCCGGCAAAGCCTCTCGCTGACATTATACCGGGGGCTGAGGCGCTCGACATTCCCGGCCGGGATCACATGAAAGCCGTTGGGGACCGCGTTTTCAAGGAGGGCGTATTAGCCTTCCTGCGGAAGAGGCCGTAGACGCGAGTCATTGCGGTAAACTGCCGATGGAGTAAACTCCGGAAAACGTGCAAAGGATGCGCGCTGCCGGTGGGGGAGGTTGGACGATGTTGAACACGAAGCGCCCGAATAAATCCGGTAAGGTCGCGGTCTACGATCCTGTATGGGATCGCATACGAAGCGAGGCCGAGGAAGTCACGCAGCGCGAGCCTGAGCTGTCAGCATTCGTGCTGTCGAACATCCTCAATCACAAGCGGCTTGAGCATGCCGTTTGCCACCGGCTGGCTCAGCGCCTGGATCACGACGATGTCAATGCCGATTTGATACGCCAGACTTTTCTGCGCATCGCCGAGTCCGAGCCAGCCTATGGCATGGTCTTGCGCGCGGACCTCGCGGCCGTGTTCGATCGCGACCCCGCCTGCAGCCGGCTCATCGAGCCCCTTTTGTACTTCAAGGGCTTTCACGCCCTTCAGACACACCGCTTTTCTCATTCGCTTTGGCAGTTGGGGCGCCGCGATTTCGCCCTTTATCTACAGAGCCAATCCTCTCGTGTTTTCGGCATTGATATACATCCCGCCGCGATAATTGGGCGAGGCATTATGCTCGATCATGGCTCCGGGATCGTGATCGGCGAGACAGCGGAGATCGGCGACAACAGTTCACTGTTGCACAGCGTAACGCTAGGAGGGAGCGGAAAGGAGACCGGCGATCGCCATCCAAAGGTCGGGCGTGGCGTCATGATCGGGGCCGGCGCCAAGATTTTGGGAAATATTCATATCGGGGATTGCGCGCGTGTTGCGGCGGGAAGTGTTGTATTGAAAGACGTTCCGCCGAAGACAACAGTTGCAGGCGTCCCGGCCCGGGTGGTAGGCGAAGCAGGATGCAGTCAGCCGTCCCGGATGATGGATCAGCTTTTGCGGGGGACTGAACTTGGCGGACCCGAACAAAAGTCCAAGAAAAAGCAGGCACATCATGACCCCAGCAGAGATTAAGAGCCTTGAAACCTATCTTAGAAAGAAGTTCGAT
>JBAUNL010000266.1:0-2962 GCA_049579205.1 Rhodomicrobium sp.
TTCCTAAGGCGTGTAAAATAACAGGCCAGCCCCACGAGGCCAAACATCTGTTTTTGAGCTAGCTTCTCCAGCAGGATTGATGCCGAGCTTAACCGCGGCCGCGTGCTGGCCTGTTAGCCTGCGCCTCCGCATCCCTCATCGCCGCCGCCCACAGCGCCAGCGGACCTTAGCCTTCGCGCCGTGGATGGTGCGAATGCGGCAGGCCTCGCGAAGCCGCTCGCGGAAAACTGAAAGAGCGCTCTTACAAGTCAAGCGGTCGGCGTCAACGCGGGCCGCGAGGCCTTTCCATTCGATTCAATTATAGAAAACGAGCACGGGCGAAGCAGGGCGTGATGGGAGCAGCCGCAACGCTTGGAATTTCGCTGGAAAGAGCACGCAAACGTAGAATATGGTTAATGAAATTTTAGCTTAAGTTTATGGATGGCGCGGGGAAAAGAACCGGGGGTTGGTCATGAAGTATGTAATTGTCGCACTTCTCCTATTATTTACGGGCACCGCAGAGGCCCAACGCTACGAAAGAAAAGAAGGTCACGGATGGCGGCACCGTGAAAGAGAAGAGAGCCGCGAATGGAGACGCGGTGAAAGAGAAGAAGGCCCCCGATGGCGGCACCGTGAGAGAGTCAAATGCCACTGCTGGCGGGACCGCGACATGGACGAGGGTCCCCGCTGGGTTTGGCGCCTCGTCAGAGAAGACGGCGAGGGCTGGCGGCGCCCCCGGCGGCATAGGGTAAGACACTACCGCGAGAACTTGCGCCGCGCCGAAAGATTTGAAGGACGGGATTGGCGCCCCGAAAGATACGAACGCCGCGATTGGCGGCCGGAAAGATATGAGGGCCGCGACTGGCGGCCAGAAAAACACGAAGGACGTGACTTCGACAAATACGCCGGCCGCCGGTGCCGCCCACCCCTGCACGCCGCTGGCGACGCTGACGCGCGCCTGGAAAAGGCACGCGGCTTCGCCATCAAATCATGGCAAGAGCAGGTCATCAACGAGTATGGCGAACGCTATATCAATTTCGAAGCAGCTTACGTCCTTGACGAGCATTGCGACCCTGCCCGCGTCGGCGAAGGCGGTATCATCGACTTGAAGCGCTGCGTCATCACTGCCGCCCCCTGTCTTACACCGCGCGCGGAGGGTCTACGTGAAGAAGCACCCCGCGAAGGGGAACGGAGGCGAGAAGAGGAGCACCGCTAGACCGTGTTCGAGGGCAGGCCGGATCGTCTTAAGGCTGAAAAAAAACCAAAAGCAACATCCGCGATCTGCTTAACCGCATGCCGATGATGCTCGCGAAGGATGGTTTCGAGCCTTGGCTTTCTGGCGAAGAGCCTGCCGTCGATCCTGGCATTGACGCAGCGGTTCAGGTTATACCCGTGTCGCCGAAGATGAATTCGCCGCGCTACAATGAGCCGGATTGCGTCGAGGCGCTCATTGCATAGCCCTGATGCGTCCAGCCAGATCAATTTGAGAGGGGAGCTTTCATGGAGACGCCAAGCTCACCGGTGGGGATGTGGACGGCCGGTAACTTGCCTCGCGCGCCGAACCATCTATTGATCGTGCCCGGTCTTTGGCGCGGGGCTCCGCTCCATTAATAACAAAGAGCAGATTCGATAGCCAAGCGTCAGCTATTGTGCATTTTGTCACGTGGCAGCATGGCTTGGGCACAACAGCCGTACTGCGGTGCCCAAGGGCCCCCCGCGCCTTTGGGCACCTATTGCCGATTGGCGCCGACGCCCTCCTCACGTGCAATGCGCACAATCCTGCTATAAGCCATCCATCATGCAAGGACCGACAGCACGGCCTATCCTGCCCGGTTACAATTGGGCGAATGCTTCCAGCGTTCGCTACCACGAGCGGCAACAAATCTTCCTGGAAGGCGAGCGAAGCCGGTGGGTCTACCGGATCGAAGAGGGCGCCGTTTGCCTCTATAAGACGCTTCACACTCACAAAAGGCGCGTCTTCGATTTCGGCTTTGAGGGTGAAGTGATAGGACTGAGCGCCAGCAACGAATATACCCTTTCCGCGCAGGCCGCGGGCACGGCCATCCTTAGCCGCGCGGCCGTGGCAGAGCTTTACGATTTAGCGGCGAATGATTCGCGTTTTGCCTTGGAGCTATATCGGGCCGTTTCATCGGAGCTTGAGACGGCGCGCAGGCTTGTTACCTTGCTCTCGCAGAACAGCTTGCTGGAGCGGGTTGCACAGTTCCTTCTTGGCCTCACCTATCGTAATGCTGCGAAGGACGACCCACAGCTTTTGACATTGCCGATGACCAGACCGGATGTCGCAAGCCTCCTCGGCATGTCGCCAGAGACGCTCAGCAAACTTGCAGACCAGGCTTTGATTGAACCGCGCGGACGCTCGCAAATCTTCATTCTCGATGTGTTTGAATTGCAACGCCTGGAGCAATAGAGAGTCGCGGGGCATCCGGTACGAAACGACAAAACCGCCTCCGGCCCAAGCGCCCGAAGGGCGAGAGGCCGAGGACAGACTGCTGCTCCTCGAAGATTTTCGACGCCAGTCACCATGCCCATGATAGAATGATTGCGCTAGGCGCCCGGGGGCCGGAGGAAACCCCAAATGGCAACCTATATTGTTCTCGCGAACTTCACAGAGCAAGGTATCCGAAACGTCAAAGATAGCCCCAAACGGGCCGAGGCCTTCAAAGAGGCGGCGGCGAAGCTTGGTGTTACCGTGAAGGACCTGTACTGGACGCTCGGGCGGTATGACTTTGTTGTGACGGTCGAGGCACCTGACGATCCGTCTGTAACCGCACTCGGATTAGCCCTCGGCTCCATGGGTAATGTTCGCACTCAGACGTTGCGCGCCTTCGGGGCTGGAGAGATGAAGCAGATCATCGACAAGATGGCCTAGCTTCGCGTTCGACAGTCTGCGGCTTATGACGTAGAGGCAAGCGTCGCGCTTATTCCTCGCGCAGGTTCGTTGCCCGCATCTTCCCGCTTTTGC
>JBAUNL010000267.1:0-2048 GCA_049579205.1 Rhodomicrobium sp.
GCAAGTGCAATCCAAACGCCGCCGATGCAGCTGCCAATTAGCATTGCCCAGATTGCTAACGAGGTACCGGCGCTGAGGTCGCCCGGAAACATCAGCGCACCCCAAGAGACGATATTGGCAACCAGAACCACTGGCGGCACAAGCCCGGCAACCAAATCCCTTAAAAAATCAGTGACTCTGAGCCTCATAAAGCGCGCAGCTGCCATATTCCGGCCCACCCTACCAACCTGATCTGGCTAGCCTGTGCCTCGCCATAAAGTAATCACGGTATTTCACAAAGTTCTCACCGCCAATTCCCCAAAAAGCTAACAAGGGCGGCGTGTCTGGAATTCCGTGCCTTATGGGGCGCGCCGCGGCGCTCGTCTACGCAAGCCCCTTTCTATCCGGCCTGGGGCTGGTGTGCGGGGGCTGGACCCGTTTCTAAGAATGTAGTAGGGAATGGCTGCGGTTAAGTTTTCCAAAGGATCTCCAACATGAGTACAAGGGTAGTTACGATTGTCCTCGGGATCGTGATCGTGATTGCAGCGGCAGCTTGGTATTACAGAGCAAACTTGCCAGCGCTGCTCTAAAGCAGCCGTCCGGCGTGATTAACACCGGAACCGGATCTATGCTAACCCTTCAGCATTAGCTTTGCTGGAGGGTTTTGTTATGATCTCGCATCGGTGGGAGCGCACACTTTTGATTCTGGCGCTAGCGCTCGCTATCGGGATACTTGCGGTGCGCATCTATTATGATGTCACTGAAGAGGATGCCCCACGCGACGATCTGCGTTATGGCTTCCATAACAAAAATTAGGTAATTTCTTTGGTGCGTTTGCTACATAAGGCCGTAAAACCGTGAAGTTGTCTACCGATGAGTCGAACCCACTTCGTCAAGGTGGGCCAACTAAGAAGCGGCTCGTCATTTCTGAGTCAGGCCGGTTGCAGACATATCCGGCAAAAAGCCCCTCGTCCGCACCCGAGGGACGATGGGACATCCATTTCAAGCTGCCTTCTTAAAAAAGCGCCTTAGTAGCTGGGTCACAAATCCAGACTTCTTCTGCGCGATAACCCGCCCCGGAATGTCATGAGCCAGGGGGCGCGGGGTTTCAACCGGCGCAATCGGTGCAGAGAATACGGGCTGACGCCTGTAGGACGCGTCAGCTATGACCTCCATATGCTTTGCGCGTTTCACCGTCTGCCGTGCTTCCTTGTCGCGCTCGGCCTGTTGGTAAGCCCGGCGCTTTCCGTGTTCACGCTCTTTGCGACTAAGCCCACCTCGATCAAAACTTTTGCCCATGTACCAGCTCATCATATTGTTAATTGTTATTGAAAAATGCCAGATTCGGCCGCTTTGTGCATCGCCATTTTGAAGGACTTGAGTCACGTCCTGGGCGGCCTAACGAGTTTCCTGAGAACGGCATAAGGCTCCGCTTGCTGCCCATGATGTAGGCTGAGATTGCGGCTTTCGGCATTCGGTCGGCTGAGACAACCATCATGTTGAAGCTTTCGCTTGTGACCCGCATAAAACGATCCGGAGTGCCACCCTGTTTGTTAGTCATGTCTGCTTTCAGATCATTTTGCGGACCAACTTGGGGATGCAAAGGAGGGCGAGATCGGGCCGATTGCAGGCAAATCGGCAGAGATGAAAAGAACCCGAGCCATCTCCGCTACAGGCCGAACTCAGACATTTGGGGCAAAAATGGCCTAGTCCGCAGCTCAGGTACGAGCGGAAATGCATTCCTAGTCAAAGGCTTAGTCAGCATCGGGCCATAGGCCGGATTCTCGACTAGCCATTCAATTGTATAGAACAAGGATGGCGACGCCAATGTACGCTCGGTCTGGCTGTACTCGCGCAACGACGCCATCATTGACGAGGATTGCCATTATCCCTTGTGGGATCAAGTTGCTTTGCCGGACTGGGCTTTTCGGCTGGGGGCCCTTCCTCTGTGACCCCGGTGTGGGTGCTAGCCTCCCCTGCTGTCCAGCCGGTTGAGCCCGTGCTTATCGGATTGGAGCGAGGAGCTTCCTTCACATCGGACAAGGGCGCTCCGGGCTCCTTTTTTCCAG
>JBAUNL010000268.1:0-3590 GCA_049579205.1 Rhodomicrobium sp.
CCGGATGGATCCCAACGCGCGGTCGAAGTCCACATTTTTCCAGAGTCAATGAGGGGCGTTGGCGACGGGCATCGCCCTTGGGATCTGATGCCGCAAAGCACGATGACCAACGGTAATGTCGAACAACAGGTCTTAGGTGTCGACGGACAAACGCTGAAACTGAAGTACAAGGATGGCGAAAAGACCATCACCGTTCCGCCGGGCGTCGAAATCGTCATGTTTCAAAGCGGCGATAAGCAGGACCTGAAGCCCGGGACGAAAATCTTCGTTGTCGCAGCCGTCAAACAGCCGGACGGTTCCTATGAAGTGAAGCGGATCAATTATGGCAAGGACGGCCTGACGCCGCCAATGTGAGGCCCCGCAATTGATTGTAGCGTCGCCGGCGTTGGCATGCGCGAGTGTCAAGGAGGGCGCGACCCGCCAATCCGCCAAGGCGCTAGTCGGCTCACCACCCTTTTCGCCAATTTCCATGTTTTGGATTATGTCGACAATTGAGGGTATAGCCGCCGACGGCTAAATTAGAGCCACGCGGCAGTAAAGTCCCCATCTTCTCGACACCGCCGTGCCGATGGACTCGGGGTCCGGCTGGTTAGCATTTTCGCTCATCATCGCAGCAACAACAGCCAGCCTCGCCGTCGGACTTTTTCGACGCGATTGTGAAACCAATGAGTTAGGACTGATCACCATCGTAATTGCTCGCGACCCCTTGCGAGGGGGGTGCGAACTTTGAGCTCCGGTCACAACTCGAAGACTTGATTTGGCTCGGGCATCTCAACCTGATCAGCGGGGAGAAGCGCTTGGAATTTGCGCATTTGCTCTTCCTCTCCGTGAACGAGGATCGTACGCTTTGCGCCGGTTTGCTGTTGCCAAGCCAGCAGCTCGGCCTGATCAGCATGAGCGGAGAAGCCGTTGATCGTGACGATCTGAGCTTGCACCGAGACCTGCTCGCCAAGAATATTGACCTGCGTGGACCCGTCGATAATGGTCCGTGCCAGGGTACCATTGGCAGCATAGCCGACAAAGACAATGCTCGATTCGGGACGCGACAGGTTGTGTTTTAGATGGTGCCGCACCCGGCCTCCGGTGCACATCCCCGAGCCCGCCATAATAATTGCCCCGCTTCGAACCTTGTTAATGGCGACGGACTCGCTGGTCTCGCGCGTGTAATGCAAGCCGGGCAAATCAAACGGATCATGTCCCTCCCGTATGAGCTTCGCGATTTCTGGCTGCAAGCACTCCAAATGATGCCGCATGACTTCTGTGGCCGAGATTGCCATCGGCGAGTCGAGAAAAACCTGGGTTGACTGCATCAACCTGCCCTGGTCGATGCCTTGCTTAAGGAAATAGAGCAGCTCCTGCGCGCGCTCTAAGGCGAAGGTTGGAATGACGATATTGCCGCCGCGTTTGAATGCGTCCGTGATGGCCCCGTAGAGCTCGTCAACTGAGGGCCCCAAGGGCTTGTGCAGTCGGTCGCCATAGGTGCACTCCATCACGACGTTGGCTGCCCGCGGCGGCTTTGTGGGACCGCGCAACAAAGCCTGTTTGGTCCTGCCGAGATCGCCGGAGAACAGCAGGCTCGTTTGGCGGCCCTGATCTTCGAGCTCGAGGAAAATGCTGGCCGAGCCCAGGATGTGGCCAGCATCGAGGAATGTGACCCGAATACCGGCGCTGAGTTCGAACGGATCGTCATAGGCTGCCGTACGTCCGAAACGATCAAAACAATTCAATACATCGAGCATCGAATAGAGCGGCGCCCGCGGACTGGCATTTGTTCCACTTTGGGCTGCGATGCGCGCACGATATCGAGCATCATCCTCCTGCAAATGAGCGGCATCGAGGAGCACAATCCGACCCAGTTCTCGAGACGCTGCCGTGGTAATGATCTCACCACGGAATCCTCTCTTGGCCAGCAGCGGCAAGCGTCCGCAATGGTCAAGGTGGGCATGCGTCAGCAAGACGTAATCAACATCGGCTGGATCGAACCCAAATGCGTGTGAGTTTTCCTCGTCTAGCTCGCGGCCGCCCTGGTACAGCCCGCAGTCGATCAGAATCCGTTTGCCGGCGCATTCGATGAGGTGACATGAGCCGGTGACGCTGCGGTCGGCGCCATGGAACGATAATTTCAAGGCAAACTCCTTTATCGCGGCAACTCTGTTCGCGTCTCACGAGGAGGCGCGCAAGGGTTCGCCGCTTGTATCGTGCCAACGCAGGATGCCGTCCCAGATTTCCTGGGCTGTTTCGGCAAACCAGAACAGCTCACGGTCTTCTTGATCTATGACACCTTCATCGACGAGGAAATCAAGATCAACTGCCCGGCGCCAGTAGCTCTCACCTACCAAGACGACCGGGATCGGCTTAATCTTGCGCGTCTGAACGAGCGTCAGCACCTCGAACAGCTCATCGAAGGTACCAAAGCCTCCGGGGAACGCGACCAGCGCTTTCGCCCGCAAGAGAAAATGCAGCTTTCGCATGGCAAAATAGTGAAAGCTGAAGCAAAGATCGGGGGTGATGTAAGGGTTCGGGTATTGCTCATGGGGCAGGCTGATATTGAGGCCGACGGACTTGGCGGCAACATCGAATGCCCCGCGATTGGCAGCCTCCATGATTCCCGGCCCGCCGCCGGTCATGATGATGCTCCGCTGCTCATGCCGGACCTGGTTGGCGGTGCTCACAAGACGCCCGAATTCGCGCGCGATCTCGTAGTATTTGCTTTTGGCTAGAATTCGCTTCGCAACAGCAAGCCGGCGTCCTAGCTCCTTATTGTTGCTGTCGCCCGCCAATGCTTCGGCCAGCGCATCCACCTTGCGGCGCGCGGCGGCCGGCTCACAGATACGCGTGCTTCCGAAAACCACGATCGTATGACCAATCCGGTGCTCTTCAAGCAGCAACTCGGGCTTCAAATAGTCGATTTGCAGGCGCACGCTCCGCATACCGTCTCGAGCCAGGAAGTCAAGGTCCTCGTCGGCGCGACGGTAGTTGCGGCTTTTCAGAATCGCTTCGACGCGGGCAAGGGCTTCGGGATCTTCCTCTCTTGACTTCGGTGATTGCCAGGGAAGGTGCTCGCGTCGTTGAAGCGGATGGGCCGGTCTTGGAATCCGAGTCTGGTCGAGAGCGGGCTTTCTTCTTTTGAGCAAGGGATGCAACTCCACGAAAACTTTCGCGCGGCCATGCCGACCCACAATGATCCTAGGACATTGCAATGCCTCGGTACATGGATGTGCGCGGATTCTGCCTCTCCCGTCGCGCGATCGTCACCTGAACGCGCCGTAATAGCAGGCCAAATCAATGATGTGGCATGTAGGAAGTACGAAAGAGGTCTATTGCGTGGCCCGAAGGCTTGGGCCTCGAAATCGGTGGTCACCCTAGAATCCGTATTTTACTCATGGAGGGAGCAACGAAGGGTTCGAGAACCGTCTCTTCGCCAATCAACGAACCGGTAATGGCGCGGTGGTCAGCCAAGTGGAAGACATTATCAAGGGAAAGCAGCTCTTGATCGTGCCATCCGGCCCGCTGACGCAGTTGCCCTTCCAAGAGCTCGCTACAAAGCCGCCTGAAAGCCGGGCTTCAATTTTCTCGCCGTGCGTCCACAG
>JBAUNL010000269.1:0-5292 GCA_049579205.1 Rhodomicrobium sp.
CCAAAAGCCGGGATCTTGCGGACAAAATGATCGTCCGGAACGGACTTGCGCGATGCGGTCCAAGTCGTTCGCGCGCGCTCAAAGCGCTACACTGATTTCTGGTTTTCCGCACCGGTCTTGAGACTTGGATGTGGCAGAACGCGCTGCCCGCCTTGTTCGTAGTCATGATGCGATTTCGTGTTTCTGGATTGTATGGGGGCCGAGCATGGCCCTTCTACCGTTCGGATGGACGCTGGAACTGAAGCGGCGCGGGTCAAAGATACATCTGCACAAGAATCGCGGATGATTGGGGCCAGATCACAAGGGGATTCGATAGGTCAAAGATGGGAGCCTGCACGCGGTTAGCTGTTCCGCGAACTTCTGCTTGAGGTAACCTGCTCCATATCTGATGCCCGAGCTGTTCACGTATCTGTTCCACACCTGTTATTCCCTATTAATAAAAGACCTTGAATAACACAACCAATTGGAACTGCTAGAGAAGTTGTAGCAAAGGTACCATTTTCGTATCTGAAACTAGGCGCGCGTGGCCTGAAGGCCGGGCGCAATTACCAGAATCTTCCCGCCTCCGATGCCAATGTCGGTGACTTATTCCGGAGCGGTCCCCAGCTGCGTCTGTTTCAAGATCAAGTTCATGCGCTTCTTTTATCTGGAAAGATTCCAGACTCAAAAATCGAGGCGGCCTGGCAACTCATGCCACATGCGATAGATGGCATTAGCCTCCTCTGCCAGTGCCGGATCCTGGATCATGGGAACGATCCGGCGCTGGTCCAAAGGCCTCGCCAATTCTTCGTAAAGATGGTCATCGCCAAGCCCAATCGCTGCCGACTCTTCCATACCCAAGATGTAATAGAGAGTGCGAATGCGAGCCCATAGGGCCGCGGACATACACATGCAGCAGGGCGCGCCGTTGGTGTAAAGGTCGCAATCGGACAGATCGAAGGTGTTGAGCTTTGCGCTTGCTCGCCTGATTGCAAGCGTCTCCGCATGTGCGGTGGGGTCTTTCGTGGAGAGAACTTCATTGTGCGCCTCGGCAACGATCTTCCCATTTCTGACGACCACGGCGCCGAATGGGCCCCCTTTTCCCGTCACGATCGCTTCCCTCGATAGATCGATGACACGGCCCATGAATATCTTCGTGTCCATAGTTATACTCCCACAAGCGTCAATGATAATCACCCGCCAAGATACGCCTTCTTGACTGCTTCCGTGTTCCGCAATGCCGCCGAGGGGCCAGACATCACGATCTTTCCCACTTCGAGAACATAGGCCCGGTCGCAAAAGCCAAGCGAGCGGCTGACATTCTGCTCGGCCAGCAATACGGAGGTGCCCTGCTGCGAGATTTGCCTCAGCTGCCTGAAAACTTCGTCCGCGAGCTTTGGAGACAAGCCGAGCGACGGTTCGTCGAGCAAAAGCAGCGACGGATTCCCCATCAAAGCGCGGCCAATAGCTAGCATCTGCTGTTGTCCGCCGGACAATTGCCACCCGGGCGTGGACTGCCGCTGTTCAAGAACTGGAAAAAGTTTGAAAGCTCTTTCGACGAGTTGGTCGCGCTGATGCTTTCCTTCGAGAGAAGCAACCTCCAGGTTTTCCCGCACGCTTAGTCCCGGAAATATGCGCCGCCCTTCGGGAGAGTAACCCAGGCCGAGACGCACACGCCGGTCGGGCGCCAGCATATCGATCGAGCGCCCTGAAAACGCTATCGTGCCTGTAGCCACTTTCAGAAGACCGACAATGGCCCGGAAAAGGGTCGATTTCCCGGCACCATTTGCTCCAACGAGCGCGACTGCCTCTCCCTTATTGACATCGAGGTTCACATTTGAGAGTGCTCGCACCTGACCATAGCCAACGCTGAGATTTTTCACCGTCAGCAATGCTTGGGAGCGACTGGAGATAGCATCTTCCCTTTGGAGCATCGCGGTCATGCAGGCGTCCCAAGATAGGCCTCGATCACCTTCGGGTCGTTGCGGACGTAATCTGGCTGCCCGCTGGAAATGATGCGGCCGTAATCAAGACAGATCAGTCGCTCGGCTAGTGCCGCAAGAAAAGCAAGATTGTGCTCGACCACCAGCAAGGTTGCGCCATGCCGGGCGATAGTTCGGATACGCGAGGCCAGATCGTGCTGCTCTGTTTCGTTGAGCCCAGCCGCGGGCTCGTCCAGTAATAAAAGGATCGGCATTGAGGCGAATGCTCTTGCTACCTCTACCCTGCGCCGGATCCCATAGGCCAGATCGCTACACGGCGTCATCGCGTATTCCGCGATGCCCAGAATGCCGGCAGCGGTCATCCCAATTTGACGCGCAGGATGTAGCCCATCATCTGCCCCCTTCGCCGTTAACGAGCGCCAGAGGCTACTACCTTCCCTCCAGGCGCGGCCGATAGCGATGTTATCCAGCACCGTCATCTCGTCCACCAGATGGATATGCTGAAACGTGCGCGCTACTCCAAGCCTTGCGATCTTGGATGCGGAGAGCTTCGTGACCTCGATCCCATCAATCAGGACGCGTCCTTTATCGGCCGCATAAAGCCCCGATATGATATTCAGCAATGTCGTCTTCCCCGAGCCGTTTGGACCGATGAGACCGACTATTTCCCCGGGCTGCAATTCCAGCGACACGTCCTCGATCGCACGCAAGCCGCCGAATGACTTCGAGATACCTCGTAGCTCCAAGAGGAACGGATTCCTCCCAGTCTCGCAAGGCCGTGGCGGCATTGGTTTCGGTTCTGGCGCAGGATCAAGTTTGCTGGGGATTAAACCGTTGCGCAAACGTTCGAGGGCGCCGATCAGTCCATAGGGGGCGACAATAAGAAAAGCGAGGGTCACGGCGCCATAAGCCACCATCGTGTAGTTTTCGAAGGCACGAAACCATTCCTGAAGGTAGGTGATCAAGAGAGCCGACACGATCCCGCCGGCCGCACTGAGACGCCCGCCAATAACCGTCATGGTCAAACACGTGACCATCAGAGGAAGGCCAAGCTGCTCGGGCGACACCACCCGAACGACATGGGCAATCAACGCGCCCGCTGCACCCGCGTAAACAGCGCTAAAGACAAACGCGCTAAAGCGCATCTGCGCCACGTCTAACCCTAAGGCGGACGCCGCGGAATGGCTTTGACGCATGAGATGAAAGGTGCGGCCGTAAAGACCGCGTGTGATTTGCCACGAAGCGCCGGCTGCGACCGCTACAAGGGACCAAACTATGACCATCGTCAAAAAGCGGTCCCCAACTTCAACGCCGAATAGACTTATCGGTGGGATGCCCGAAAGACCATTAGTGCCGCCGGTTACTGAGGTCCACTGAGTTGCAATCAGTTCGACAAGCAAGCTCACGGCAAGAGTTGCCAAGGAAAAGTAATGATCGTCCAGCCTCAAGACTGGAACGGCGATTATCACGGCGACCATTGCGGGAACGATAATCGAAAGGGGAAATGTAACGATGGAACCGAGGTCATGCGTACCAAGGATGCCCGTTACATAGGCGCCGAGACCGAAAAAACAGGATTGAGCGAGCGACACCGCGCCCGCAAAGCCGAACAGGAACTGAAACCCGATCACAAGGATCGCATAGATGCCCGCGATCGATAGAAGGCGCAGATCGTAGGGCCCAGCGGTTGCCGCGAAAATTACAAGTGCGAAGGCGCCCGCGGCCAGAGGTAGATTTACGCCCTTTGCGACCCAGGAGAGGCTGGGGCTCCTGCTTCGTAGGACTGAGTGATCAGACCCTGCGCTGGGTGCGTTCACCGAACACTCCCTGCGGCCGGAAAAATAAGATCACGAGAAGAGCGGCGTAAAGAGCGCCCGAGGCAACGGTATAGGGAACGAAGCGAGAGGCCATTACCTGAAAGAACGCCACAATCATCGAGCCAACAACCGCGCCCGGAACGCTTCCCCAGCCACCTATGACGACGGCGATGTATCCATACACGCTAAGAGGAACACCGCCCGTGGGAGCAACAAAGAATTGATTGGCAAGAATTGCTCCAGCTACGCCTGCAAGAGCAGTCCCAACGCCGAAAGTCACGGCAATAAGCCGCAATGCCGGGATGCCAATGGCTCGCGCCATTTCCCGGTCTTCCGCGACCGCCCGCAAACGCCGCCCAATCTGCGTATGGAAAAAAAGGAGATATTGTGCTCCGACCAGAAGCCCAGCCACGACCAACGTCGCGAGCGCTTGAATGCTGAGATTGGTCCCCCCTAGCGATAACGATCCCGCCGCTAAAAGAGGTGGGCCAGCTTTCGCCTGCGGGCCAAAAGCGGCAATGTACGCATTCTCAAGAATAATTCCGCAGAGAAGAGTGCTGATAAAGACTGTCGAAGGCGGCCTACGCATCAGTGGCATATACGCCGCAAAACAGAGCAACACGCCCACGCCAAACATTGCGGCGCCGATGAGCGGCAAAAGAAGAATGAGAGAGATGGGCAGCCAGCTAGCCAGCAAGACTGCCACATAGCCACCCCCCATAACCAAGTCTCCATGTGCGAAATTGACGGCACCTGTTGCCTTCACAACCAGCACAAATCCGAGCGAGACAAGCGAATAGGCGGCACCAAGCGCGGCGGCGTTCAAGAGGAGCTGAAGATAGGACATCGCGCCATCATGTCTTAGGGAAGCAGCAAGCCGGCCCCAGCGTAGTGAGCTACTACTTTCGGGATTCTGCTTGTCCCATCCCAGCAGACGATATCCGCATCATGGGCCATGTCGCCCTTGCCGTTCGATTTGTAGGTCATCGCAACGCCCTTATAGGTCTCGGTATTCAGGGCTTTGATAAGAGCACCGGGTGTGGTTGCGCCTTTGGAGATCAGGGATAATGCCATCATAACTCCGTCATACTGTCCGAGTGCCAAACCGTCTGGCTCCAATCCAAAGCGGGTCTTATAGGCATCAGCCCATTCCTTGATGCCGGCGTTTGCGCGTGCTTCGGGCGCCGAGGGTGTCTCGGCACAAGTGTTTTTGAGTTCCAGGGGGTCGAACAAAGCCGTAGAAGTTGGTTCAACAAGCGAAGAACTGGTGACTACGGGAAGATCAACGCCGGCCGCGCGCGCCTGCTTGATGAACAAGGCCATGGGCGCGGCAACCGTATGGACCACAATGACGTCTGCGCCCGAATCCTTCACTTTGGATATCAGCGAGCTCATATCTTTGGTTACGGGTTCGACGGATTCAGCGAGTGTCCGTCGTCAGAGTTTTTGGGACAGCGAACGAGCTGATCTAAGGGAGGCTCTGGCTCATCTGGTTTTGGATGTTATGCGGCCTGAACGTGATGCCGCAAGCGTCGATTAGCGATGGTTTGGCG
>JBAUNL010000270.1:0-3679 GCA_049579205.1 Rhodomicrobium sp.
CGCTCTGAGGCTTTACCACGCTGTTTCCCTAGAGCTGGACGCGACACGCGACCTTCTTCTGACGCTGGGCCAGCAGAATTCGATCGAGCGTGTGGCGATTTTCCTGCTCACGCTTTCTCAGCGCAACGGCCGAAATGGAAAAAATCCACGTCTTTTGACGATCCCGATGACACGCGCGGATATCGCAGACTTGCTTGGTACCACGATCGAGACAGTGAGCCGCTCGCTTACAAAGCTGCGGCAGCACAAGCTCATCGAGGTAATCCGGGGCTCGCTCATCCAAATCATCGACCTGGATGGACTCACGGCTTTGGCAGGAAAAGCGAGCTATCACTAAAGCATTATTTGCAGAGGCCGATGGAGTAGGGGAGCTTTAAGCGACGGCGGCCGCGGCTTGAGCGATCGCTCCGGCACTTGGCAATTCCTCCACCCTCCAGCACATCTCAATGAGGCGCCGGGTCTGCTCGGACGGTAGGATTCCCTCCGCTAAGTCGGTGAACTTCGCCTCCAGCATTTGGTCACTCATCGGATTTGTTGTGCTTCCGACTGCGTGTTCTATGAATTTCTCGACAACCCGGGCGTCTCTCAGAACGATCTTAATGCGGGCCTGATCTTCCTTGATCGACGGGTCCACCGCTGCGGTTACCTTTTTGCGTAGGCTGACGATGACTGGATCACGAACGGCGTCATCGCTGAACTGCTTTTCGCCCGCTTTCCCCTGAACTAGGCTTATCGCAGCGATGTGATAGATACTGAATTTCCCTTCGAGGCCAGTTTGCGGTTCCGTCTTGCCCGTTAGGGACAAGACGAGAGGGTGGACATCGAGTTCAATACGGTCGATTTGTTCGGCCGTCAGGCGATGCTCGTTTCGAAGCTGAATCGTTCCGTCGATAGCCGGATGAGTTACGATCCCGCAGGCAAACGGCTTGTAGGTATTGAGAGCGGCTTCATAGCGCGACCCCCAGCCCTCTACAACTTCCGCCCAGTTCTGCTTCGGCGAGACGGCGCCGCCCCACCCATCTTTGCCTTCAATAGCTTTGTCCGAGGATGTAAACCCTTTCGCGGCAAGAAGCGCGGCTAACATCCCGCTCTCCGCCGCGCGTCCGGGGTGAAAACTCTTCGTCATGGACCCAAACATAATTTTGAGTCCGGTTTGCTGGGTGGCTGCGACCCCTAACGCGTAGGCCATTTGCTTTTCATCGAGGCCAAGCAGCTTTCCGACAGCTGCCGCGGCCCCAAACACACCGCAGGTCCCGGTAATATGCCAGCCGAGAGCGTAATGGCTCGGATAGACCGAATTCCCAAGACGGCACTCCGTTTCAACACCGAGAACCAGAGCGTTGATAAAATCCTTTCCATTCACTGGCGCATATTCCGCGTAGGCAAGAAGCGCGGAAGCTACAGGACCCCCGGGGTGGATGATCGTCTTCAAATGCGTGTCGTCAAAGTCGAAGACGTGCGAGCTGGCGCCGTTCAAGAACGCTGCATGCATGATGTCGATGCGGTCTACGCGGCCAAGAAGGGTTGCCTGGGCAGGACCTGCGAATGGCCGAAGCGCTGACAGCGCGATGCTAATTGTTTCGTGATGCGAACCGCCGATAGCGCAGCCGGTCCAATTGAGGAAAGTCCGCACAGCCTCTCTACGGACCGCCGCGGGAATGTCCTCATATCTGGCTTCGACGATTTTACGGGCCAGAAATTGCGTCACCGCAGGAGGCGGCGGAGAAGCCGCCCCCGTCGCCGGCGGCTGAGAACCAGACCCCGGGCTGCCTTCCGCCGCACTTGCCAAGGGTGGGGCTACCGTTGCCGTTACGCCCGCTGCCGCGGACGCGCGAAGGATATCGCGGCGCGCAAAAATTGCCATAGAGGGTTCCGATTGTTTCGTGAGTTCAATCCCAAGTGCTGTCGCCGCGAGTATATCAGCGCTCAGGATCCGTCAAGTTCAAGAACCTCGGAATCGCGCGTCTGTGAAGATACACTAGGGAGAGCCTGACCAAGTGGGCTCTCTCCTTGACGGCAAAAAGCGGCATCGCTGGCCTGGGAAGCTGCGAAGAGACCTTAAGCTGCGCGGTCCTCGATGAGCTGTGGCGGCGCCACCGGCATCACACGGTCTTGACAAATGAACCACACGAAAAGGCCACCCTGCCCGAGAAGAGGATCGAAGGCGGGACTGAGAACATTGACGCCAGGAGAATAGTTGCCCATTGACGGGAGGATCATGCGCATACCATTAGCGACGAAGCAGCGGCCACGTACGGGATGACCATATTGGGAAACCTGCGCTACAGGATGGTAACCGCCGGCGATCTCGTTGGCGACAGGCGCCCTGACGGCCTCGGCCCTGAATTTGATGCCGCCTAGCATCATTTGCGGAACGACCGTGCCTCCAATAGCTTCGGGCGGCGCACCGCGATCATTCGCCACGACCCAGTACCATTCGCGGCCTTCCATCATATCCTGAAGCCAATCGCTTTGATGAGCGCTCAAGCCTTCTCGCGCAAATCCTGCGAAGCTGTTTCCCAGGGCGATGACTCTTTCGGGATCGTAGCGATCCAGCGCCTCCTCAAGCTTTTCGAAGGCGGATGCCGTGTCGTATGGTGGAAGTAGAACATCCTCTCCTTCAAGATAGGAGCAAGTCGATAGCTGAAGATCAGCAACAATCAGGGTGCTTTCCGCCGGCCAGAAAAGTGCCCCAGTGGGGTCGGCAACAAGCGATTTGCCGCTGACGAGAACTCTTGATGCGCCCGTGTCTTGAAGATAATCGGTGGCGGAACGCTGAAGCATTGATGCTGCAAGCATAAGGTTTTGCCCTCTAAGGGCGGCCGGGCGATGTACTCAAGCCCACGAACCGCAGTGCCCGAACAAACTCCCCACAATCGGACGGTTAAACTCGGTTACACAGGTTAACTTGTCTGATTCGCGTTACTTTTGTTACAAAAAAATCACGGGAACCAGGTTTTTACGGGAATTGGCAAATTATGGCGACATGTTGTCGGGCAGACACAGCCAATTCTTGTTCCTGTATTGGACAGGAATTCACGCGGCCTTGTTTTGCGACGCCCGTTTGAAATACGGAATCAGCTTGAATTTGGCGTAGGGCAAGTATTGCTGGTTTTGAATCAGGCCCTCAAACTGGGTCAGCCGTTCCAGAACGCCGTGAAGATGAGCCGCCTCTGGCCCGGAATTGGCGCCGCACAAAGCTCTCACAACAGCCTTCTTGTGATCCGGCTGCTGATTTTTCAGATATATTTTCGTATCTAGTGCGCCAGAGAGATCAGGCGGAAGGTCTCCGGGATACTGGGTGCCGATGGCAATGCCAGCCCCAAAGGCGCGCCCTTCCCGGGCGAGATTCTCGAGATGAGTGCTGTTGGCGACGCGCCAGGCTTCGTCGAGCACCAGCAGCCGTGTCAGCTTTCGCGGCTGCGTGCGGCGCAGTAGGACCCCGTGCAAGCGGATAATGATGAGTTCTGCAAGCGCAGCCTTTATCTCATCGGTCGGAAGCGCGAACAGCGACAGCACCAGTTTCTCATCCAGCATGGCCTCGAACGGAACCGGCAGATCATTCGACTTCGGGAACAGGCCCAGCTCAAAAAGAGGTGCGATGCGGTCGAGCAGGCTTATGGCCTGCGGATTTCTTGCTTCCTTCTGCTCCTCAAGAATTGCAACAACATCATCGAAA
>JBAUNL010000271.1:0-8963 GCA_049579205.1 Rhodomicrobium sp.
AAGCGCCGCGACCGCTCCTGGCTCGACCACAGCCTTCGAAAGATCGCTCCCAGCAAAAACTTCAATTGCTTCCATCGAACTCCATCTCGACAGAACTAGAAACTCGATTTTGCCGTTGACGTGACGCTGACTTAATTGGGCACCTAGAAACCCGGCAATATTCTTTAGATCCGGCACGACACTGTTTCGAAAATGTGCTGGGTACGCCGCGGCGTGTTCGCTTGCGGCCCGTCCGCGCCATTCACGCATAATCATTGGTCGATCTCCCATGGCCGTTCCCGGAGAGCTGATTCGCCGTACCAGCCTGTGGCACGGCCCGGAATTACGCCATGTGTGACCAGAAGCCTCCGGCAAATATTCGAAATCTAAGCAACCATCAAAGACCGCCCAATTGATGATTCACGCCGACCCTAAAGACGTGAGAGCAGACAAAGACATTTGCTTAGTATCTCAGTCAGGCTTTGCTGTCACCGCAACCACACAGCCCGCAAGCTCTATTTTGCGCGAATTTTATCATGCCTACGATCTCGCCTTCACCTTGACCAACGAAAAAGAGAAATTTGCAGGTTTCGAAGACTGTCTCGCTTTAAATCACGGAGCAATTTATGCCAGTCTGAACGCGCAGTTCGGTGATTTTCGCGAATATGTCGCGACAATAAGAGCGTCTGCAACGGGCGAGTTCATTGGCGGGATGAATTTTATCGTCTTCCCGATGGCCGGATTTAAGATTCCAAAGACACCGTTTTTATCTGTTAACCTCAACTACGTCTTCATCAACGAACAAGTCCGGCGCCGCGGTTATTTTCGCACTCTTATCGGGAAGTTCGCGGCGATAGTAAGGGAGCTTTTCGCTATGACTAATCCCGCTCACGCCGAAGCTGCCTTCCAGCGCTTTTTTTCCGTTCCAGATCCACCGGTATACGTTTACATCGAATTGAATGATCCCCTTCGTATGCCTCAACAAGATTATGATACAGATACACAAGTTTCCGGCTTGGATCAGCTCTCAAGGATCGGCATATGGGGTAGCGTTGGCGCGAAAATAATAGATTTTCCTTACGTTCAACCGCCTCTTTCAGCCAAACAGGAAGCAGACCCAAATCTTGCTTATGCTGTGCTAGGTGTGGAGGGGGACCGGCTTTATCCTTCCATTTTAAAAGCGCATCTTGAAAGGTTTTTCGCGATTTCCGTTTTGAAAGGGCGTTGTCCGGGCAATGACCCCTACGCCTCCGCGCAGCTATCCGCGTTGTCTAAATTGTCACGCAATTTTGGAAGCATAAGGCTGTTGGACCTGAGAAACTTAGACCTTCGCAAAAAGCTAACGGCAAACGGCGGCGCAAGCACCGGCGTCTCATTGCGCGAGGTGCTCAAGTAAATACCCCTCGCCTAAAGCTCGATGGGCTAGAATTAGAATATCATGGGTCGAAACCAGCCCTCCAGTAGCGCTGCACGCATTCAAGGCCCGAGTGTTCTCGCGATCCGAAAACCCAAATCGTCGTCCTTGCTGTCGGCGGCGTCCATCCTGCTGCGGTTGGCTGAGCGGAGGAAGTCTGGATCTTCGTACCACGAACCGCCGCGAACGACGTGGCGCTTGCAATTGCTGGATGTGCGGGCAGATGCGTCTGCTGGCGCTTCGTTGTAATTTTCCTGAAAGCAATCCTCAATCCACTGAAAAACGTTTCCTTGCATGTCGAACAGCCCAAACGCGTTTGGTTTGAAAGAGCCAACTGGCGATGTCTCCCGGAAATCCCATTTGCTTCCACAGCCTTTGCAGTTGGCGTTTCCTTTGCCAATATCGTCGCCCCACGGATAAGCTGTCGCCGTGCCAGCGCGGGCTACGTATTCCCATTCAGCCTCGGAGAGGAGCCGATAGGGCTTGCCAGTCATCAGTGAGAGCCATTCCGCATATCGCTTGGCTTCGTCCCAAGTGACGTTGATTACAGGCCTTGTCCCGCGTCCGTAGCTGTCCGAATTCTGCGGGCATCCGCCGACAGAGATACAGGCGTCCCAGTCATTGAAGGTCACGAGATATCTGGAAACGGCGAACGGCCGGGCAATGGTTACCTCGTGCTGTGGGCTTTCTCTTTGGTCGTGCCCTTTCTCGGTCTCAGACGACCCCATGATGAAAGTGCCTGCGGGAACAACAACCATTTCTGGGCAATTTTTGTCACATTCGTGGAAACCCGCTCCGGGTTGCAACGCACGCTCGGCTTCTGCGGCCAGCACAAAGGGCTGAACATGCGCTTTCATGTATGGACGCATTTTCACAAACCAGTTCCACTGCGATATTAGATAGGTTTGATTAATCCATCCAATTAAGCCAGCGATGGTACAGATCATAAGCACGACCGCGGCAGCTTGCAGGCGCCGCAGCGTTCGAGCTTCCCCTTCCTTACGCTTTCTGCTTTCGTCGCGGAAGTCGATTAGAACTTGTGGCGGGAGATCGGCGTTCCTCGGCCTGTTTTCTAGAAGCCGTGCAGTCGCCCTTATATCGGCCGAGCTCATGAGCCTGTCGGAGGGCCGGTTCTCCCAATCCCATTCCAAAGCGAGCTGGGTCAGCCTCCTGTTCTCACGATACCAGACGACGTCCACGTCAAGTGCGGCACGGAGCTGCTTCAGGGCGCTGTCGAACTTCGCTCCCTCATCATCGGTGAAATCAAGTTTGACATTGTGCGCTGAAAGCCGCGGCGGCGCCTGAGCGAAATCGATAGGGCGCCGCAGAATCGGGATGATGCGTTTGCCAAGCCCCTGGGCGTACGCGATTTCTTCATCGCACACCCTGCTTGCTACGCTATCCGGTGACACAATAAAGACGATAACATCCGCTCTTGCTATCATCTGCTGTAGGCGCCGCCACCATTGATCCTGGGCCGAAATGCCCGAATCGATATTGGCGGGGTCGTTGCCCGACCTATCATAATCGGGGTCATAACCGCTATCCGCCAGGGCCTCGGCGAGGCGGTCTGTAAATGTGCTATCGTTGCGCGAATAAGACAGGAACACGCGCGTCTTCGCAGATTGCAGTGCACCGTCAGCCGCATTCGTCTGGACCTGACTGGGCAAGGCATACCTCTCAAGCAGCCAGAACAGGGAGTGTAAAGCTACCGGCGCTGATACTAGCATTGAGGAGCAGAAGCAGACAACTTTCAGAGATTTTCGCTGGTATTGCAGCTGCCCCATTGGCAGGCCATTGAGTGCGGTGAAGCTCATGTGGTTGCGATGATTTTCCGCTTGAGCATGGCGCACGTGCTAGCGCCATTGCCGATGGCCACCACGACACCCCCCGTCCGCGGCTTCAAGCCCCATCGCATCCGGGCAAACGCTTACGATGTATTCGTAAGAAAGGCCAAGGAAGCCGAAGCACCGGATAGCTCTTCTGTGAATCGGCGCCGTTGGTACGACTCATGCGGAAGTTTGGATGTAGTGAAGGGCGAGCCGCCGAATGGTGCGTCGCACAGACTCGCTTCGATCAGCGTCTTGGCCGTTCAAAAACTCCGGTGCAAATATCTGGTCCAGGCAGGTCTCGGACGGAAACAATGGTGGCGTTGGGCGCCAAGAACTTCCGAAGCCTGGCCCACTTGGCCAAACCGGCAGATTTCAGCTTTGTCCGCAGCTGACGGATAAGCTGACTCATTGAACTCGCTAATGAAATTCCGCCTATGACCCAATCCGGTCCTCGCGGCTGATTAAGACGTGATAACGGTGTCGGATGGAAACCGGACCTCGCAGCTAATCCTCATGTCCCTGTAGCGGCGAACGGCTTGCCTAATATCCACCCTCGTCTTCACCTTCGCCATCAAGCTTGACTCGATCCGGAGCATGTTATATCGAAATTCGATGGCGAAAGACGATACTGTCAAGCTCGAACGTTCCGCGATGAAGAGACGAACGGTCTCGCGGAAAGGTTCCACTACAGCATCCGAGGAGACAAATCACCGCGACCTCTACGCCGGGCTCATTCGCCTTCATGTGCTGCACCACGCGGTGAAGGAGACGGTCTATGGCTTTGCTATGATCGAGGAACTCCGGCGGCACGGCTATGAGCTGAGTACGGGCACGCTTTATCCGATCCTGCACGGTCTTGAACGTAAAGGTTTATTGACCTCAGCCAAAGAGCGTGACGGCGGCACAGAGCGCCGAATCTATCGAGCAACTCCCGCAGGACACGAAGCGCTCGCCGCCGCCAAGAACAAGGTGCGCGAATTATTCGGTGAATTGTTCGAAGACGAGGAGGGGAACGGACCATGAGCGGCACACTGCAATACGGAACTGGAGCAGCCGGATGGCGCGATAGGCTTTTAAGCACGCGCGCGCCAGGATGGTCGATCCTGGTGCGTTTCCTCGTTGGCCTGGCCGTCTTCCTGCCTGAGGGCATTCAAAAGCTCATGTTCCCGGACATCCTTGGGGCAGGGCGCTTCGCGAATATTGGCATTCCATATGCCGAGCTGATGGGACCGTTCGTCGGCGTTGTCGAGATCGTATGCGGCACGCTGATCATACTTGGCCTGTTCACGCGGCTCGCGGCGATGCCGCTGATCATCATCATGATCGTAGCAATCGTCTCGACCAAGCTGCCGATCCTGCTCGGACAGGACTTCTGGATTTTTCACCTGCCGAAGATCTCGCGCTACGGCTTTTGGAGCATGATGCACGAAGCGCGTACGGATTTCTGCATGCTGCTCGGTTCGCTTTATCTGCTGATCGAAGGCGCTGGTGTCTGGTCGCTCGATGCCGCGCTTACGCGCAAAGTTGAAAAATTAAATTAAAGGGAGAGTGAGGCCATGGACATCAATCGACGGACTCTCCTCAAGGCCGCTGGCACTGCTTCGCTCCTTGGAGCTCTACCGCGAGCGCTTCGGGCGGCCGGGCCGCAAACCGCCGAAAAGGCGGACTACACGCTTCGCATCGCAACCGGGCTCGTCGAGCTTGGGCCCGAGCATATCGTCTCGACAACGCTCTATAATGGCCAGTTTCCGGGTCCGCTTTTGCGCCTTAAGGAAGGCCGGCGGGTGACCATCGATATTTACAACGACACCGATGAACCGGAGCTCGTGCACCCGCACGGCCTGATCATACCGATCGATGCGGACGGTGCCGCAGAGGAAGGCAGTCCCCGCGCATGGCATGCGCCGCATCTCTTTTGTGCCGAAGCCTTCCGGATTTCGGTTCTATCACACGCATGTGGTGCCGGGAAACAATCTAAGCCAGGGCACCTATACCGGCCAGGCCGGCCCTATCTATATCAAGCCCAAGGACAATCCCGGCGCCTATGACCGCGAGATCTTCCTTGTGTTGAAAGAATTCGAGCCAACCTTCAGCCAGGGCGGCGATATGCCGATGGATGTGCTGGCCGGCGCTCCAATCGCGGAGCTGCAGGAGATTGGCAAGAAGGCCGACGAGAAATTCAAGGGCCCCAAGGGATACGAGGTGGGCTATGAGCTCTTCAGCATCAACGGCAAGATGCTGGGCCAGGGCAAGCCCATCCGGGTGAAGCAGGGCGAGCGCGTGCTGTTCCATGTTCTGAATGCAAGCGCAGGCGAAATCCGCAGCCTCGTGCTGCCCGGCCACAGCTTCAAGGTTGTCGCGCTCGACGGCAATCCCGTGCCCACACAAGCCGAGGTGCCGCTGCTCTGGCTCGGGACGGCCGAACGCATCTCGGCGCTGGTTGAGATGAACCACCCCGGCGTGTGGCTGATGGGCGACCTCGCCGACGACGACCGCAAGCGCGGCATGGGTATCGTGGTCGAATATGCTGGCCAGACGGGCGAGCCGCAATGGGTGAAGCCCGAACCCTATCTCTGGGACTACACGCTGTTCGGCAAGGCGGGTGCGAGTCCGGCTTCGCCGGATGAGAGGCTCGATTTTCTGATCGTCAAGGAAAACGGCGCGCTTTCTGGCTTTAATCGCTGGACGCTTAACGGCGAGGCCTTTTCGATGGAAACTATGAAGCCGGTGCACGCGGTGCACAGAGGCCGCCGCTACCGGCTCAAATTCCGCAACGCAAGCGACGACATTCATCCTCTCCATCTTCATCGTCATAGCTTCGAGCTGGTGCGTGTCCACGGCAAACCAATGGCGGGCGTCATGAAGGACGTGGTGATGCTGGGCGGCTATCAGGAGGTGGAGTTCGATTTCATCCCCGAGAGTCCGGGGCTGTCGCTGTTCCACTGCCACCAGCAGCTGCACATGGATTTCGGCTTCATGGCGCTTTTCAACTGCGTTTGACAGACGGGCTTGGTGACCAAGATGACGATTGCGACCGAGCCGGCGGCGGACGACAAATTCAGAACGCCGGGGGATTTCGCTATTGCGCTTGCCGGCTTTGTTCTTTTGACCGTCTGGCGCGCGCCGCCGCTGGCCGTTGTTATTATTAGCGCCCTTGGCGCTGTTGCCATTGCGCTAACCTCGGCCTGACGGATCGTCCATGCTCAGATCAGCGATCCAACGATATTTCGCGGGCCTTTCAAGAAACACGTTCCTTCTCGCCTTCGCCAGCCTGTTCGCTGACATCTCGACGGAGATGCTCTATCCCATCTTGCCGGTTTTTCTGACGCAAACCCTGAAAGCAAGTGGCAGCATCGTCGGCCTCGTGGATGGCTTTGCTCAAGCGGCGCAGAATATCGTGCAGGGCTTTTCTGGAGCCCTGTCGGACAAGCTGCAAAAACGAAAGCCAATCGCATTGGCAGGCTATCTCCTGGCGGCTGTCGCGAAGCCGCTGATGGGTCTGGCCACCAGCTGGCAAGGCGTGTTTGGCGCGCGGTTGCTCGACCGGCTTGGCGCCGGCACCCGCTCGGCGCCGCGCGATGCCCTCATTGCGTCTTCAGTGGAGGAGAAAGACCGTGGCCGAGCTTTCGGGCTTGAGGGGTTTGGCGACAATGCGGGCGCGTTTCTCGGACCGCTACTCGCCGTCTTTCTCCTCTACGCGCTGCATATCGGCATCCGCCCGATTTTCTATCTGGCGTTCATTCCTGGTCTGCTGGCCTTCTTCATGGTCTTGCTGGTGAAGGAGAAACCTGCGGCGGTTGCAGCGAAATCAAAAATCGATATTAGCTTGCGGCAGTTTCCGGCGGCCTATTGGCGATATCTGCTGGCGACCGCCTTGTTCGGGATCGGCAATTCGAGTAACGCGTTCCTGATTCTGCGAACGCAGGATGCCGGCGCCTCGCTGGAGTTGACTATCCTGATCTATGCCGGGTTCAATCTTGTGGCCGCGCTAATTTCCTATCCGGCGGGGTCGCTTTCGGATCGATGGGGCCGAAAGAACATCCTGTTCGCTTCGTTCATTATTTTCCTGATTGCCTATCTCGGTTTTGCTCTCACGCAAAGCGTTCTTCTGATCGCGGCACTGTTTGTCTTCTACGGACTGCATCAGGGAATATTCCGAGCCGTCGGCAAAGCCTATGCCGCCGATTTCATACCGGAGCGGCTGCATGCCAGCGGCATTGGCTGGTACAACACGACCGTCGGCCTGTTGCAACTGGTGGCGAGCGTTGTTGCGGGACTGTTCTGGGATCGGATCGGCCATGCGGCAGTGTTCTACTACGGTGCGGTCTTTGCCATTGTTGGCAGCATAGGGCTGCTCCTGTTGGTTCCTGGCGAGCATGGCCGGAGCAGCACGGTGGCGGGCAAGTGAACTGTTGGCTTGTGCGTCAGTGATGCCCGAAGAAACCAAAAACAACGATCGTTGTTACGATCTCCAACAACCCGCTTAACGAAAACTGTGATCCCGGAGCCTGTCTGGGCCATCAGTACGAATAAGAGATCGATGATAGATGCCGGGCCCAGATCCCGACTGAAGATGGCTTTGCTGCTGGGTGTCATAGCGGCAGTGGCGGGGACGTTCCTGTTTTACAGCGTAAGCGGAGCCGAGGACCGGCAAGGCTTATTGCAACAGGAGATCGCCGAGGTTGAGCAGGAGGTGGACAGGATTGAGGCCGACGCACTTGCGGCAATTCCGTCCCTGCTGCCCGGGAGCCCTGAACGGGTCGCCGGGCTCGGCAAAATCCTGTTCTACGACAAGGCGCTCTCGGTCAACCGGAACGAGGCCTGCGCCTTCTGCCACATGCCGCAGACCGGGTTTCAGGGAGCCATCGAAAGCCTGAACAAGGCTGAGGTCGCGCAGCCGGGCTCGGTCCGGACGCGGTTCAGCCTGCGCAAGCCGCCAAGCGCCGCCTATGCTGCCTTCTCGCCGCCCCTTTTCTACGCAGACAAGCCGGGAGAGGCAAAGTGCGCGCATTGCTTCATCGGCGGCAATTTCTGGGATTTGCGCGCGACCGGCCTGCGCCTTCAAAACGCAACAGCGATGCAGGCCGAGGGTTCACCCATCAATCCGCTCGAGATGGCCAACCCCGATGCTGCCTGCGTGATCTACCGGATGTCCCAGCGCCCCTACAAGGATTTATTCGAGAGCGTATGGGGATGGAGGACGTTTAACCTTGCCTGGCCGGATAACATTAACGCAGTGTGCAGTAGGCCAAGTAATAATCCGGCCTCGGCGATCGGCTCTGAGGTGCCTGGGCCGGACACAGCGCCGTTGGTGGTGGATCTCAGCCCTCGTGACCGGGCGCGTGTGCAATTGACCTTCGACCAGATGGCGCAGTCGATTGCCGCTTATGAGGCCTCGGCCGAAGTCAGTCCTTTCTCGTCCAAATTCGATGCGTTTCTTGCTGGAAGGGCCGAACTAAGCGAGGCGGAGCGCCGCGGCTATGACCTGTTCAACGGTCAAGCGAAGTGCCACAACTGTCATGTTGATCCGAAGGGAACACAGCATCCGCTCTTCAGCGACAATTCGACCGCTAACCTTGGCTTGCCGCGCAATCCGGATTTGGCCTTTTATCACGAAACGCAACCCGACGAATTCGGCTATGTGGTCAATGCGCAGGGTGCGTCTATTGTGGACACTGGCGCGGGGAATTTCCTGAGAAGCCCTGAAAACGCCGGCGCGGCTTGGAAAGAGCTTGCGC
>JBAUNL010000272.1:0-3984 GCA_049579205.1 Rhodomicrobium sp.
CGTAAGCGTGATCTCTTGTCCGAGAGCCGGGTGCGGGAAATCCGCAAGCCCGGTTCGATGAGCGGGGAGAGGAAACGGAGCGTTGCCGCATGGCCCAAGCTACCGCGCCTCTTCTCGACTCTACCCGTTTCTACCGTGGCAACATAGGCAACTGGTTTTTGGCAGGCGGTTGCCTTAAGCCTGCCGCTGAGCGTCCTTTTGTGCGCTCCTAATCAACCCGAAGACGTGGGCGGGATTACGTATTCCTTCGAGGATCCGGGGCTCGAAGGCTGGACGATAGATCCACTCTCCGTTCCATTGCCAAGAGCCATAGGCATCGCCTCCCAAAATGATATTGCCGGTGTTATCGCTGCTTTCGATAAGCTCGATTTCACCTAAAGTGGCAAGGTCATAACTCCTTGGCCGCGAAGGCCGCGCGATCAGTAGCCGGTGATCCGTTAAGCCATAGACGGTTCGCGAGCGGCGCCATGCATCGTGGAAAAAACGTCCAGCCAACGCATAAAGTCCCGCTAAAACGAAAGGGATGCCATAGACAGCCATCAGGATAGGGTTCACTCCGCGCTCCCCCTGCCAGAGGCGCGAAACGGCAGTCCCTTCCCAAAGAAAAAAGGCCCCCACAAAGAGCAAAGAAAAAGGCATCCTATAAATATCCTTGCTACGCAGCATCAACCCTTGCCTTGGGATGTCCCACCAAAGAAGGCGCTCTTGTGGCTTTAAGAGAGCCCTCAAACGAGAGGGCGTCACGCCGTTACGGTTTTCCATTGGTCTGGCTCCGCGCAAATAAATAGGGCGGTGGTTGCTCAATATTTTAGCATCGATTGCGGCGCGTTAGGTAACGCGCAGCAGCGCAAAAGCGTAAGTGCTTGCGTTTCCGTGGGGCGGTATCCCGCTATTCATCAGCCAGAGCATGAGTGGCGGAATGCCGGGCCGCCAGGCGGGTATCTCCGCGAAGGCCCTGGGGAGTTTACCCGGTCCATCGAGAGTATCAGGCCGGGAAGAGACATCGCTTTGGAGGTACGACGCGCCGGATCAATTCAAAACACTCGCGCCGTTCTCACCCAGATTGTCGCGCTATAAGGCGTGGCGAATTGAGAAGCAGCACGGCATGAGGTCAAACCGGCATGTTCCTTTGCGTGCCGCGGGGCGCGCAGTCCACAAAATTAGACCTGAGTTGAGCTTGGAAGAAGCGGAGGCTTTTGCTGAGAGCACTCGCATGGGTAGGGCAGGCTCATAATGCTTGGCTTTGGGCCTGACTGCGGTTTGCTTTTTGACTGGTGTCAAGGCATGCGTCTTCTAAAGCTCCATAATCGGTGCTCATGATCTGGAAAGCAAAAACAGCGAGCTACTACACTAGCAAGGCGAAAGAAGCGCGGAGCCAGGCCGAGAAAGCGGGCGACTCTTGGACAAGAAAGTGCATGGAGGACATTGCAATCAGCTTCGAGCTGATGGCTGAAAGAATGGCCGCTCGGGAATCTAGCAAAAAGCCTTTGGTTCGTCCGGGGCTTCGTCGCCAAGGACATTAGAGCTATTCTGGCACTCCGGCACATTCATGACATTCGTGCGGCCGAGCAACCAATCGATCGACACCTCGAGCGCGTCCTCAATCCTTGCTAGGCGTCGATGTTTAGCGCCCTTAGCCCACGGAAGTCGAGGTCCATCGCGCGCCTTCCGCCGAGCCATTCCCGGAGCAAAGGCGGGCGCAGGCCATGTTGCGGATGCGGCAGGCTTGGCGAAGGCGCCCGCGGAAAACTGAAAATTTGTACGCATATCAAAGATATGCTGAGCAGTGTTAAGGCTTGCAAGCGAAGAAGGCCAGGTCCTCCGCTGCGGCCAGGCGGCGAGATGGGTCTTCAGAGCAGTCAGCATTGCTTGACCCGGGCCGTCTTTGGTGAATGCACCACAGGTCACATTGGGCTAAATGCAGAGGCGGCCCTTGGTTTCGTCCGCCATGATCGCACTTTGCCTTTCTCACGCCATCGGCGATTAGCCAAGCCGTGCGTGCGCTTGAGGACCACGGGGACTTTTCTAGAGTCACGCATTGCAGGGTGGCGACATTTACATGCCACGCGAAGCTCTTCCTTGGTCGCGGGGCCGCCCAGCTTGCTCTTGGCTAGGTGGGGGGCGATCCAGCGCCCGGCACCTCAAGTTCCGCGAGCTTGAAGCGGATGTCGCCAACGTCAAAGACAGCGTATACGCGCGCCCTTGTCTCGCCATGTCGCCGATCTTATCGCCGATACAATCAAATAACCAAATCGGGTTGCAGCTTCCGTAAGCGGAGGCTAGGCCTTGGGTGCGCTCGTTCGGGTCGCACGGGAGGCGCTCCTTCACACTGGGCCGTTGGCTTCCGCAGAACTCAGCGGTCTTTTTTGTGGCCAGCGAGACAAACGAAAAAGCCCCGGTCCGGTTTCCCGGCCGAGGCTCGAAATCATTCGCTGTCTGGTTATCGATAGTTGCGGGGGAGCAAACGGCCGTTCCTGCCGTCCCCAGTCTCTTCGCTTTTGTCGCGGCTTGTGCTGGCGGCTTCGGTTGGAATGCTGCTCGCAAGTCCCCGCAACAGCTCCTCTTCCGTAATCCGGTCGATCTTTGCATCCGAGGCTCGATCATCCAGACCAAGCACATTGGCAAGTTTCGCGGCGGGAAGCGCTGGAGCTGCCTCGGGCTCTGGCTCATCGACATCCACATGAGACTGCAAGGAGTGGATCAAGTCTTCCTTGAGATCCTCTGGCGAGACGGTCTTTTCCGCGATTTCGCGCAGTGCTAAAACGGAACTCTTGTCGTTATCCCGGTCGATCGTGATCGGCGCACCCGATGAAACGGCGCGCGCCCGGTGTGCGGCGAGCAGCACAAGCTCGAAGCGGTTCGAAACCTTATCCATGCAATCTTCGACGGTGACGCGAGCCATATAAACCTCTGATGTTGGAATCCTTGAAAAAGAGGGCTGATACCACAGGGTCACAACCTTAGCGAGCAACAGTTACCAGATTATTCTCTACAAATGAAAAAGTCCGACGCGGATTTCTCCGGCGGGTCCTCTTTTGAATGGTGTTCCAGAGTACTGTTACTCAATCGAAGCGAAGACGCCGTCCCTGCAAGCTTTCATGAATTCGTCCTGAGAAAGCTTGCCATCCTTGTTCGTATCGTAGTTCTTGCCGCTTTTCTTGATCGCCGCTAGGTACTTTGCAGCCTCGGAGCCCTCAACAGAACCATTTTTGTCGGCATCGGCTTTGGTCCACATCGCCTTGCAGGTGGCATCGCTTGGGGCGTCCGCCGCAGCGATGGCCCACCCCGCAAAAAGAAAAGCGGTAACGAGAGTAGCCTTCTTTAACATGTATTTATCTCCCTTTCGATTGCCAGAAATTGGCGGTCCAGCGCGTCCAGGAAACACAGAGGCAGGCGAAACCCTTCTGGCACTAAGCGTGCCTTTGTTGGGGTTCACTGCTATCTTTGTGTGCATGCACGCTATGCCAGCGCGAGCACGATCCTCGATCGCTTCGCCAATATGGGAATTCGCGCAATCATGATGGCCGATAGGTCCACTGCTCCGCCTATTGAAACCCTTGCTGCCGTAGCCACGGCCGCACGCGCAGTTATGGAGGAGTGCCGGTCAGATCCAGGTGAGTTCATTTTTCAGAAATTTCCCCGCCGTGCCTGCGGAGCCACATGCGAGCTGCTTGGGCGGTATTTCATCGAAATCCTTGGTGTGGACGCTCGCTATGTGGCCGCGAGCCGGGCTGGCAGGACGCACGCATGGCTTGCCGTTGGCGACATTATCATTGACATAACCGCGGACCAGTTTGGGCAGGCGCCAGTGATCGTTACGCGCGAGTCCGCCTGGCATGCCGAATGGGACGCCGAAAAAGGAAGGCCGCCGATTTGCTCGCAGGCGCAATGGGCGATGTATCCGCTTGCCACATGGCGCGCTCTCGCCAAAAGTATGGAGGCGAGGGGTTTCGGCTCTACTGTGATCAGTCGCTAAGCATGGTC
>JBAUNL010000273.1:0-2505 GCA_049579205.1 Rhodomicrobium sp.
ATGAGCGGCAACCTTTGCCGATGCGGGGCGTACCCAAACATCGTGGCCGCGATAGAACAGGCGATGGAGCAATTATGATCAACTTCGAATATACACGCGCCACAGATGTGGCGGGCGCCGTGCGCGACGTCTCCGCCGAAGCTTCCGCTAGATTTATCGCCGGTGGCACGAATCTCATCGATCTGATGAAAGAGGATGTCGAACGCCCAGGGCACCTGATCGACATTTCGCGGCTGCCGTTGAACAAGGTTGAGGAAACCGCCGAAGGTGGCGTTCGCATCGGCGCGCTCGTGCCGAATTCGGACCTGGCCTATCATCCGCTGATCGAGCAGCGCTATCCCATGCTCTCAAGCGCGATCCTGGCCGGCGCCTCGGCCCAGCTTCGCAACATGGCATCGACGGGCGGCAATCTCCTCCAACGGACGCGCTGTCATTATTTCTACGATACCGCAACACCCTGCAATAAGCGCGAGCCGGGTAGCGGCTGCTCCGCCAAAGATGGCCTCAACCGTATGCACGCGATCCTCGGCACGAGCGAGGCCTGTATCGCGACACACCCTTCGGATATGTGTGTGGCTCTCGCGGCCCTCGGAGCGAACGTGCGGGCGACAGGACCTGCAGGAGAGCGCGTAATCGCTTTTGCGGATTTTCATCGACTTCCTGGAGACACACCGCAACGCGACACGAATCTGCAACGGGACGAAATTGTCACGGCGATAGAGCTGCCGCCCAAGGGCTTCGCCCAAAATTACACCTATCTGAAAATCCGTGACCGCCTGTCTTATGCCTTCGCCTTAGTCTCTACTGCGGCTGGGCTTGAACTCGACGGCGGCACAATAAAAGAGGCTCGGCTTGCCTTGGGCGGCGTGGCTCACAAGCCTTGGCGTGAGACCGCCGCGGAGGACGCATTACGAGGACAAACCGCAAACGAAGCCGCGTTTGCGCGGGCGGCAGACATCCTCCTAAACGGCGCTAAGGGTTTCTCGCATAACGCATTCAAGATCGAACTTGCGCGCCGGACCATGATCCGCGCCCTAACTCAAGCCGCGCAAGGAACCCCGCAGTCTCAAGCCAACAAGAAGATCAGGTGAGCGTCATGGCAACACAAATTGGCACACCTGTATCACGGGTTGACGGCCACGCAAAGGTCACCGGGGCAGCAAAATATGCGGGCGAATTTAACGTTCCAGGCCTTGCCTATGGTGCCCTTGTCACGTCAACAATCGCGAAGGGCCGCATCGCCAAAATCGATGCGAGTAAGGCCTTACGCGTCGAGGGCGTTATCGCAGTTCTCACGCATGAGAACCGGCCCCATATGGCGGACAAAGACAGCGACTATAAGGATGACGTCGCGCCAGAGGGTTCCCCGTTCCGGCCGCTCTACAATGCCAACATCCTCTTCAGCGGTCAGCCCATCGCCCTTGTCCTCGCCGAGGAATGGGAGACAGCCCGTTTCGCGGCCTCGCTCGTCACAGTCGATTATGAAGAGCAAACGCCAGCCACGGATCTCTATCGCCAGCGCAGTGATGCCTTCACACTTGAAGGGGAAGCCTTCGCCATGTCTTTGGCTAAACCGCGTGGTGATGCCGGGAAGGCGTTCGCGGCCTCGAATGTGCGGCACCAGGCTGACTATTTCATTCCGGTCGAACACCACAATCCGATGGAGCTTTACGCCGCGACGGTAATTTGGGAAGGCGCCGGAAAGCTCACAGTTTACGACAAGACGCAGGGCCTTCAGAATGTTCAGCGCTATCTGTGCGGCGTGTTCGGCCTCAAATCTGAAGATGTGCGCTTGCTGTCGCCCTTCGTGGGCGGCGCCTTCGGTTCAGGATTACGCCCGGAATTTGAAGCGCCTTTGGCGGTACTCGGCGCGCTGGCGGTGAAGCGTTCGGTGCGGCTGGTGCTGACGCGTCAGCAGATGTATGCGCTCTGCTACAGACCCGCGACCATCGAAAGCCTGGCCATCGGGGCCAAGAGTGATGGAAAGCTCGAAGCGATAACGCATGAGGCGACCGCGATGACTTCGCGGCATGAAGCCTTCGCCCGCAACGACACCACCTGGTCCGGCGTACTTTATAAATCCCCGAACGCGAAATACGCGCATAAGCTCGTGCGGCTCGACCTTCCCACGCCTTGCGACATGCGTGCGCCTGGCGCGGCAACCGGAGTCTACGGCCTCGAAAGCGCCATGGATGAGCTTGCGGTGGCCCTCGACATTGATCCGGTGGAGCTGCGCTACCGGATCTACTCCGACCGCGATCAGAATGAGGATCTGCCTTTCACCAGCAACGAATTGCGGGAATGCTACCGCCGGGCCTCGGAAGCCTTCGGCTGGGACAAGCGCAGTCCCAAGCCGCGTTCCATGCGCGACGGCAAGGAGCTTGTGGGTTGGGGCATGGCCACCGGCGTATGGGAAGCGCTGCAAATGGAATTCGCGGCCCGCATCAGTTTAACCGCGAATGGGCATGCCGAAGTGTCTTGCGCGACCTCCGATATCGGCACCGG
>JBAUNL010000274.1:0-5454 GCA_049579205.1 Rhodomicrobium sp.
CAGCCGGGCATCTCGATGCTGGACACCATGAAGAACAAAGTCATCAACGAGGCGGAGGTTGTCGAAAAGTTCGGCGTTCCTCCTGACAGGGTTGTGGATGTACAGGCGCTCGCGGGCGACTCCATCGACAATGTGCCGGGCGTGCGGGGCATCGGGGTGAAGACGGCGGCCGAGCTGATCCGCGAATTTGGCAACCTGGAAGCGCTGCTTGCGGGCGCACCCTCGATCAAGCAGAAGATGCGGCGCGAACGGTTGATCGAGTTTGCCGAGCAAGCGCGCCTCTCGAAGCGGCTCGTGGAACTCGACTGCAACGTTCCGCTTGAACATACGCTGGATTCCACTGCGGTTGAGGAGCCGGATCCGAATGCGCTTCTGGCATTCCTCCGCTCGATGGAATTCAACTCGCTGACGAAGCGGATTTCCGAGGCGTTTGGCGTTGAGCCCCCGCCTGCGGGCGAGACAGGCCACCCGCCCCAGCCGGTGGCGCCGAGTCATGTGGAACCGAAAGATGGAAAGCCATCGCCGGAAAGCGGGCCGGCCGCGGAATTCCTACGGGTTTCGGAATGGCTGAAACGGATTCCGTTCGACCACGCCTGCTACGTCCAAGTCACGGACTTGCAGACGCTCGAAGACTGGATCGCGGCTGCGACAGAGCAAGGCTACGTCGCCTTCGACACTGAGACCACGGACCTCGACCCAGTCGCCGCTCGCCACTGCGGCATCGCGTTGGCGCTGGAACCCAACCGCGCATGCTATATCCCTGTCGGTCACCGGCCCGGCGACGGGCTGGATTTTTCCGGAGCCGGTGAGATCAACCAGCTCCCAATCGAGCATGCGCTGCCTCGGCTGAAAGCGCTTCTTGAAGACGAGAGCGTGCTCAAGATCGGGCAGAACATCAAATACGACCTCGTTGTCATGCGCCGGTATGGCATCGGGCTTACGCCGTATGACGACACCATGCTCATGGCCTATTCCGTTGACCAGGGCCGTGGCGGCCTTGCAGGCTTCGGCATGGATGAGCTTTCCAAGCGCCATCTCGAACACACCCCGATCGCCTACAACGCTGTCGCCGGCAAAGGCAAAGGGCAAGTCGCTTTCGACTGCGTGCCCGTCGCGAAGGCTACGGAATATGCGGCAGAAGATGCGGATGTGACACTGCGTCTTTGGCATCTCTTCAAGGCGAGGATCGCGGCGGAAGGCATGGCCACGGTCTACGAAACCTTGGAGCGCCCCATGCCCGCCGTGCTCGGCGAGATGGAACTTGCGGGCGTCAACGTCAATCGCATGATGCTATCGCGGCTTTCCGGCGAGTTCGCGCAAAGCTTGGCGCGCATCGAGGACGAGATTTTCGGGTTAGCAGGCCAGCGCTTCAACATCGGCTCGACGCAGCAGGTTTCGGACCTCCTCTTCGGCAGATTCGGCCTACCGGGGGCGAAGAAAACCGCGACGGGCAAATGGAGCACAGGCGCGAAGGTACTTGAGGATCTGGTCTCAAGCGAAGAACTGACTGAGGATCAGCGCCGGCTGCCGGGCAAGCTTCTCGAATGGCGGCAACTCGCAAAGCTTAGAAGCACATACACGGACTCTCTGCCCCAGCACATCGACGCCGAAACCGGCCGCATCCACACCTGCTATTCGCTGGCGTCGACCTCAACGGGCCGCTTGTCTTCTACGGAGCCGAATCTTCAGAACATCCCGATCCGCACCAAGGAAGGCCGGCAAATTCGCTCCGCATTCATTGCTGAGTCGGGCAACAAGCTGATCTCCGCCGACTACAGCCAGATCGAGCTGCGAGTGCTGGCGCACATGGCGGACATTCCGCAGCTAAATCATGCTTTTGCGGAAGGCCTCGACATTCATGCCATGACAGCATCGGAAATGTTCGGCGTGCCGATCAAGGATATGCCAAGCGAGGTTCGGAGGCGGGCGAAGGCGATCAATTTCGGCATCATCTACGGAATATCCGCGTTCGGACTTTCGCAGCAATTGGGCATCGCACGCTCGGAGGCAGGAGAGTACATCGCGAAGTACTTTGAGCGCTTTCCGGGCATACGCGGCTATATGGACGCGATGCGCGCCAAGGTCCGCGAGGACGGGTATGTGCAGACGCTGTTCGGGCGCAAGATCCACTTCCCCGAAATCAACACGCCGCAATGGAACATGCGGGCTTTCTTCGAGCGCGCCGCAATCAATGCCCCCATCCAGGGCACCGCGGCGGATATCATCCGGCGCGCCATGATCCGGATGCCGGCCGCGCTTGCGAAGGCGAAGCTCTCGGCCCGGATGCTTCTGCAAGTGCATGATGAGCTGGTGTTCGAGGCGCCGGAGGCGGAGGTCGCGGATACCATCGCGGTGGTAACCCGCGTCATGGAACACGCCGCCGAGCCCGCCATCGCGTTTTCAGTTCCGCTGAAGGTCGATGCGCGCGCAGCAAACAATTGGGACGACGCGCACTGACGCTGGCGCTAAGCCGCCGAGTGTGCGCACTATAAGAATCCGGTCGAGATCCAGGGGATGGCGGCGACGACGATCAGCCCCGCCAGCAGCGCGAGCATATATCCGATAATGGGCCGGATGCCTTCGTCCGGGTTTACGCGGCCGATCGCACATGCCGCATAGTAACCGACCCCGAAGGGCGGCGCGAACAGACCCATGCCCATCGCCAGGATCACAACCATCGCGTAATGCACCTCATGCACTCCGGCTTGCTTGGCAATAGGGAAGAGAAGCGGCCCGAAAAGAACGATGGCGGGAATGCCTTCCAGAACGCTTCCGAGAACGATGAAAGCGGCGATGGACACGGCCAAAAAGGCATAATAGCCGCCTGGCATCGTGGCCATAAAAGTGGCTAGCTGCCGTGAAAATCCTGACTGGGTCAGCGCCCAGGCCATGGCTGTCGCCGTCCCGATGATAAAAAGGATCGCGCCGGAGAGCGAGGCAGTGTCGATCAGCATCGGCAGCATGCGCCGCAGCGGAAACTGCCGGTAAATCAAGACCCCGGCAAGCGCCGCATAGACGATGCCGAGTGTCGAGACTTCGGTGGCGGTTGCGATGCCTTCCACTACTGCTGCCCGGATCAAGAATGGCAGCGCCAGTGCCGGCAGCGCTATCGCGAAGGCCACCGCGATCTCTGCGGCGCGCGCTCGCCGCACTTGGCTCAAATCCTCGTTGCGATTGCGATACCAGACCACGAAGCAAAGGGTCGCTGCGAGAACGAGTCCCGGCAGCAACCCGCCGGTGAACAGCGCCGCGATCGAAACGCCGGTAACGGACCCGATGGTAATTAGCACCAGGCTTGGTGGAATGGTTTCTGTTTGCGCACCGGTCGCGGAAAGCAGCGCAACAAGCTCACCAGGTCGTGCGCCTCGCTCGTTCATTTCCGGAAACAAGACCGGCGCTACGGCGGCCATATCTGCTGCCTTCGATCCGGAAATCCCCGAGACCAGATACATCGCGCCAATCAAAACATAAGATAGGCCGCCCCGGACATGGCCGAGCAAGCTGGCTAGAAAGCGCACCATCGCGCGCGCCATGCCGGTGGCCTCGATCAAGAGGCCCAGAAATACGAAGAGAGGCACGGCCAGCAAAATCAGATGCGACATGCCCTCGTCGATGCGCCCAATAACCACAGTCGTGGGTACATGGGTTGCGAGGGCGATATAGCCGAAAGCGGCGAGTCCGAAAGCGAAGGCAATGGGCACGCCAAGGAAGACGCAAACCCCAACTCCGCCCACGAAGAAGATCAGAAGATTGAGATTACCTAGCGTGCGAAAGAGAGTGGCATTCCCGGCGAAGACCGCGATCACGGCTGCGGCGACCACCACCGCGATAAGCATAGGCCATAGCGGGGCCGTGCGTGCCAACCGGGCCAGACCCGTGGCGATCATCAAGCCGAGTCCCACCGGAAGCGCCGCCGCGCGCCACACATTGGGAATTTCCAGCGCCGGTGTCGTGATAAGCGCTTCGCCGGCTGCATGCTCATAGGCAGGCTTCATCAACAGCGCGAGGAAGGCGAGCGCGGCGGCAAGCGCAAGGCCTTCCATAAAAAGCCGTGTCTGCCCCTTCGTTTTGGAGACCAGAGCCGTCATGCGCATGTGTTCGGCGCGGCTGAAGGCAACAACGGCTCCCAGCATAGCGAGCCAAAGGAACAGGAACGACGCCAGTTCGTCTGTCCACACGAGCGGGGCACGCAGGGCGTAGCGGGCGACCACGCCCGCAAAGAGAATGCCGATCTCCGCGAGCACGAGTATGGCCGCAACAATCGAGATCAGCTGCCCTAGCGCCGCCTCCAACTTGGCCAGCACCGGTACAGAACGCGGGGCCGCTTCCGGATAACCGGAGGTAACATCTACGCTCTGACCTGAGGTGCGGGCTCCCGGCTCCATATCTGCTTAAGCGAGTTTGCCCACCGCGTTTTCGAGTATGGAGAAAGCTTCGTCTCCATATTTGCCCTTCCATTCGGCATAGAAGCCCGCCTTGCGAAGGGTCTCGCGGAAGGGAGCGGCACTCGGCTGATTGAAGACAAGGCCCTTTGCGGCAAGGTCGCCTTGCAGCGTGGCGTTCAACTTCGCGACATCCGCGCGCTCCGCGAGCCCGGCCGCGTTGATGTTCTTCACTACGATGGTGCGCAAGTCCTCAGGGATGCCCTCGAATGCGGCCTTGTTCGCAAGAAACCAAAAGCCGTCCCACATGTGGTTGGTGAGCGAGCAGTATTTCTGAACCTCGTAGAGCTTCGCTGTTGAAATGATCGCCAGCGGGTTTTCCTGGCCTTCCACGACCTTCGTCTGTAAGGCCGAGTAGACTTCGGCAAAGTTGATGCTCGCCGGCGCGGCATCGAATGCCTTGAACATCGAGGTCCACAGCGGGCTGACCGGAACCCTGATCTTGAAGCCCTTCAGGTCGTCCGGCGTGTTGATCGCCTTCGTCGAGGATGTGATCTGGCGGAAGCCGTTGTCCCAGATCTTCTCCATCGGCACGAGGCCGGCCTTCGCGATCTGGCCGCGAATATAAGCGCCCAGGCCGCCATCCATTGCGGCCCAGACGGTATTGTAATCCTTGAAGGCGAAACCCAACCCGTTGATGGAGGCGGCTGGAACGAGCGTGGCAAGGATCAGGCCAGAAAGGGTGAAGAATTCCACCGCGCCGGACCGCAACTGTGAAAGAACGTCAGTGTCGGAGCCAAGCTGATTATTGGGAAAGACCTGCAGCTCGAAGCGGCCGTTAGTCTCCGCCTTGATCTTCGCCGCCGCCTCGTTCGCCCGGACATTCATCGGGTGGGTGACCGGCAGATTATTCGCATATTTGTAGGTGAACTCGGCCGCGCGCGCACGCAGGATCGAAAATACGCCAGTGCCCGCGAAAGCACCTGCACCGGCCAAAACGGCGCGCCTTGAAACTTGCATTATGCCCTCCCTCTCAGTGCCCCGCCGCGTTTTCGTCGCGCGCGTTGCCGGC
>JBAUNL010000275.1:0-3330 GCA_049579205.1 Rhodomicrobium sp.
AACGCGAATATGCCTACGGCCCGGCGCAGGGATTGCCAGACACCAAGATCGGCACCTTGAGCCAGGTGATGTACGACAAGGCGAAGGTGCAGGGGTGGACAATCATCAGCATGAACAACGACTGGAAGCATATCTTTCCGTTTGATGTGCATTCCTACAGCAAACGTGGCTGATTTAGACCTCGCTAACGGCGTGGCGTGCGACGGATTATCATGGCCGCGCTTTTGGGATTTCATGTTGGCTTCTGTGAAGATCCTATGGGGCGGGCGGCGAGGAGATCGCATCCGTCGACGCTGTTGAACCGATCGATGGAGTCCCCATGCTGAAGCTAAAGCAGCGCAAGCCCAATGATCTGGGCCGTTCCGTCACAACGCTGGATATGTATCACACCTTGATCGCGGTGGTCGAGATGAGCCTGTCGAGCTAGCTTATTGCCGGCCTAGTTCCAGGCGTCGAGCGCCTGCCCCTGCGGATGAGCATGCTTTGCTTGCGCTGCTTCAGCGCTGGCGCGCCAAAACGGACCGGCTCGATACTGACCTTTTGAAACGCGCATTTCTGGGATGGCTTCGCGGCGAGCGGGATCACTGCAAGATGGTGGCAATCCCGACGCTGGAGCAAGAAGGATCCCAAGCGGCCGAACCGTGAGCGCGAGAGCCTTGCCGGCGAGCGGAGCCGCCTCGTCAATCGCATGAAGGCGACGCTGGTCCGCCTCGGTATCCGCGGCTTCAATCCAGGACTGAAGTGTGCGGCGGCGCGTCTCGAAACATTGCACACACCCGAGTGAGAGCCGATTCCGCACAATACGATGGCTGAACTCAAACCGTTCTGACCTTCGCGGCGAAGCAAATCAAAGGCGTCACGCATGTACGTGAAGAACTGCGCCCCCGTCGCGTCCATTCGATCCGCTCAATGTGTTTAATCAAAACCAGGCTAGTCTGGAAAGAGAAACGAAATACAGAAACGTACTAGAACTTCATGCGCCCAATACTATAGTACAACGATTCACGATTCAGCGCTTAGCGGAATCACTCGCAATAATACGTACTAGTTATCTAGATCTTATTTTAAATCTGCAACAGGTCTCATGCTTGAGTAGTGCATCGTTATATAACACTGTGGCGCGAGCGGCTTTGGCACGCATCGGGCACGTCACAAGCCAGCTCGGCATAGGTCAGCGCATGGCGATCCTGGTGGCTGCGCTGCTGCTCTTTATATTTGCTATTATCATCGCAGGAATTGTCTATCTTGCCGGCCTGTCCCGCGTGGCTCAATACGGCCAGCTGCAGTACACTGCCAGAGTCATTGCTGGCTCGGTGGAAGCGCATCTCGCACACTATCTGGCCGTTGCGCAGGTGCTATCCGCGTCTCCTTCCCTTCTCGAAGACAATCTAAGTGCATTCCGCGCGCAGACGCTATCCGCCTTTCCTGAGATCTCCGAAGACTGGCTCTCGGTCTCCGGCCCTGATGGTCAGGAGATCATGAGCCTTTTGCCTTCGCCATCATTGCCGCCCGATGCCATTAGCGCGCAAAAGCGGGCCTTCGCCATGAAATCTCCGCTGATTGCCGGCGTGTTTCGAGGTGGAGACCGCGGCGATTGGATAGCAACCGTTGAGTTTCCTGTTTTTCGCAACGGCATGCCCTATCGTGTGCTTACCATAGCCATGAGCGCTAAGGGGTTCTTGCGGCTTCTCAATGCTCAGCATCTGCCCAAGGGCTGGATTGCCGCGATTGCCGATACGCGCGGTCATTACGTTGCACATAGCGCCGAAGAAGCCAGGGCCGTTGGCCAACCGGTTTTCAAAGGATGGCAGGCAATCCTGCACCATGCAAACATTCAGACGGTCAGATCGCCAGAGGGCGAAAACATCGTCTACGCGAACGAAGCCTGCCCTTTGAGCGGCTGGACGGTGGGGGTCTCGGCAGCAGCGAGTGTGCTTGAGGCCCCGGTTTGGACAGCGCTCCAATGGGCCATTCCGGCGGGATTCGCCGTGTTTCTCCTTAGCCTCCTCTCGGTATTTTGGATCGCCCGGCGCATAACGAGGCCCATCCGCGAATTGGAGCGCCACGCACCAGATTTGGTCAGAGGGCAGTCCGCCGCGCGGCCCAAGGGGCTGCCCGAGGCCGAGCGCATCTGGAACGCCTTGCAGACAGCCTTGCGAGAAAAGCAGCACGCCGAGCGGGACCTTCGCTTACTCGAGGAACTCCTATGCAGGGCAGCGGAATGTGCGCATTTTGGCGCGCATGATTACGACATTCTCACAGGCGAAGTGCAGTGCTCACCCGAGCTCAGGCGGCTGCTGGGGCTTGAGTCTGCGGAAAGCCTCGATGTGACCCCTGCAATGGCGGTATCCCTAATCTATCCTGAGGACCGCGATAACGTGCAAGCCGCGATCCTCGACACCGTCAGACGGCAGCAGGAGAATTATGAGCTGGAGTTTCGTGTCCTGCGGCGTGATGGCGAGGTACGCTGGGTACTCGATCGGGGTCAAACCATCAAAGACCCGGACGGCCGGGTGGTTCGGGTGACGGGGATCCTCATTGACATCACCGAGCGTAAACGCGCCGAGTTGCACGTTGCCGCGCGACTGGCTGAACTGGAAGGCTTGTACCGTACGGCTCCGATTGGACTTGCGGTCCTCGACCGGGATGCACACTTCGTCCGCGTCAACCAAGCCCTTGCCGCAATGACCGGTAAGCCGCCCGAGGCTCTGGTTGGGGAGCTCGTGTGGGATGTTGTGCCCAATCAACGCGAATCCATCGAGCCGACCCTTCGCCGCGTGATAGAGAATGGCGAAACCGCTGTCAGCGAGCTGAGCGGCGAGGCGGCGGGCAAGCCCGGCTTCAGCCGCCAATGGTTTGCAAAATGGTATCCGGTGCGCGATGCCTTGAACCGTCCTATGGCCGGTGTGACCGTTGAAGACGTCACAAGGCGCAACGCCGCTCAGCGCCAGCAACAACTGCTGCTGCAAGAGTTGAACCATCGCGTCAAGAACACGCTCGCCATTGTGCAATCCATCGCGACGCAGACGCTGCTCAAGATCAAGAACCCGGCTGAGTTTGCAAAGGTATTTTCGGCGCGGCTGATGTCGCTTGCCCGGGCCCATGATTTGTTGACCCAAACAGCATGGCAAGGCGCCTCTTTGTGCGCCATCGTCTCGGAAGCTATAGCGCCGTTTGTTCCCACCGCGGGCGGAGATGCGTTTGCGATAACAGGGCCATCTATTTGCATTCCCCCCGAGGCAACCATCACACTGGCCTTGATGCTCCATGAGCTTGCAAGCAATGCTGCCAAGTTTGGTGCACTCTTGGCGCCTAGCGGCCGGGTGACGA
>JBAUNL010000276.1:0-2483 GCA_049579205.1 Rhodomicrobium sp.
CGTAAGCGTGATCTCTTGTCCGAGAGCCGGGTGCGGGAAATCCGCAAGCCCGGTTCGATGAGCGGGGAGAGGAAACGGAGCGTTGCCGCATGGCCCAAGCTACCGCGCCTCTTCTCGACTCTACCCGACTCAGACCAAACGATTACCGAAGACGCCGGTGCCCGTTCAAGCGCTTTGAAAATAAGCCCTACCGAATCCTCTGGTAAATACGCCATCGAAGATGCTGTTGGAGATGAGATCGCCGGGTGTGTGTTTCGCTGGGCTCCGGTGACAGCTGACTAGGCTCCCCCTTCGCGCACGGTACGTGCAACGGCCTTCTGCCGATCGAATTCGCCGCGCCGTGCCGCGATCTCCTCAGGCGTTATGCGCTCGATATTACAGTAATCGAGCTTCCAGTCCGGATCAGCGCTCCAGACGAGCGGCGACTGCACCGTCGTGCGCGGTGCGGGCGCCAACTCCAACAGATGAAGCGCGAGCACAAGCGTGAACTCCTGTGAGTCTGGGTCGAACGGCCGGCCGGCGGCATTGCCAAGCGGAAAATCCGAAAACAGAAAGCGCGGCACGCCCGCATATTCCACGATGTCCTTGGCGCAGCCCATGATGACGGTTGCGATGCCGTTTTCCTCCAGCATCCGAGCGGCAAGGCTCACGCTCTGGTGGCACACCGGGCAGTTCGGAACGAGGATCACGGCATCCACGCCATCGGCCTGGCAACGCCGCACGAGTTCCGGGGAATCGTTCTCAAGTGTCGCGCGATGGCTACGATTGGTTGGCAGGCCGTAAAAATTGGGAGCCATTGGGCCGGTTCGTCCGGCCTCGCTCAGGCGGCGGAGCTGCTTGAGAGGAAAGTAGGCGCCGGCGTCGGCGGCCATTGTGTGCTTGCGGTCGATAGCGACATGGGAGATGCGCAAGTTGGGGTCTTGGGCTGTGCTTTTCGCATAGACCGTGTAGAATTTCGCCGCCGCATTATAGGGCGCCCCTGGGCCCTGATCACCCTTGTCCGGCTGAAACGGCGCCGCGGTAGTCACGATGGTGAGCCGGCACTCTTGCAGAGGCTTGCGCAAGCGTGTCCAAGGGACCTTGGCGTAATGCGCCCATTCGTAAGGCGGATGATAGCCCAGCGCGGCGTAATACTCCCGGGTACGCTGCATATAGGGTATCGGGGCGTCCTGGGAGGCCACAAAATGCAAGGGACTTGCCGTGTTCAGAATCATTCCATCCCCTGCTTCTCCGAATGACTTAAATGCCCCCCGACCTCTCCAAGGAGAGCCCACATGAAACCGCGTCTTCAGGGCCAGCCCATTCTAGCTTGGAAGAACAAGTGGATCACGTCCCAACCTTTGAAAGCTGGAGGGCCGCCCCTCGCGCTGAATAAAGCATCGCGGTGCCGCGCTCATTTCGCCATGTAAACAGACCCATGCGGCGAACGGGGAACAATTGATTTAAGCTATAGTAGATCGAAATAGGTCGAGGACGCTAAGGCATTGCCCGTTCCAACCCTCATGGACGCCCGCGAGCTTTATGGACGCGCTTTCACCGCAGCTCCGGCTGTTTCTCCAGCCGGTCTTCAATAATTATCGCCGCGAGCTGCCCGGCGGCCCGCATGCTCGCCTTCCGTTTTTTCTTACCCGCAACGAATCGGTCTTACATCTTATTCTACACCTATAGGTAGAAGTTTAAAATTTTAGGTTTGCTAGTCTGACCGCCATGATTAGTGTTTCCAAGTGAGTGAGTTCAATCATGAATGTGTTGAAATGTTTCATGGCGATATTGTTCCAGGCCGAAGATCGAGACACATACATCAAGGCCATGATCTCGAAGATGGTTTAACCGCACGACCTTCCAAAGTAGCCGATTGCCGCTCCTAGGCGGCACTCGCACTCAGTTGATGTAGAAGTACCACCCCCCATGTGACGCTGCGCTTATTGGGGGCAAACGGTCGCAGGCCACACGATGACGCGCGAGCCGGCTGCTATTGGAGGCGTTGCTGCTGCTTCTCAACCGCATGGAGGAAACGGCCAAAGCATAGTTCTAGTGCTAGGCTGAAGCTTGGGACCTGATTTTGCTGATGTTCCGACTCGGTTCCGACTTTTTGAAATCAAGGTTGCGAATTTTTCGCTTAAGTCTTTGATTTTATTGGTGGGCGCACAAGGATTCGAACCTTGGACCCGCTGATTAAGAGTTAGCTGTGTTTCTAGTAAGCTTATGTTTCTTCTAAGAAAATGTTTTACATGCATTTCGTAAATCGTCGTGAGAAATCACGGCATGGCATTTTCAATTGTAAAACATCCAGGCCACTTCGGCTTTGCCCCTAATAACGGGCGTAGCCTCTGGAGCCTGGCACTCACCTTCCGGGCCAGACTCGGGAGCCTTAGGCTTAGGAAGCCTATTCCGGTTCGCTCTCGAAAGCAGACATAGCGTAGATGCCGCTTGCGTCTTCGAGCCGGGTGCCCGGCCAGAACTCCACACTTGATTAAGATCAA
>JBAUNL010000277.1:0-5512 GCA_049579205.1 Rhodomicrobium sp.
GCATGGCGCGCTGCCTCCATCGCGGCTAGGCCGGGGGCTTGTTTTTGCGGGAATGAAAGGTTCGATCCATTGACATCCGTTGCCATCATGAACGCAAAAGGGGGTGTGGGGAAGTCCACCTTGACCATGGCCCTCGCCGAGACGCTCTCGGCTTTTCACGGCAAGCGTGTGCTTGTGATCGACTCTGACGGTCAAATGAGCCTGAGCGTGATGGTGCTGCCGGTCGCCCGGTTGACCGAACTCAGGGATCAGGGGAAGACGATTACCGGCTTCTTGGCCTCGCTTCTGCCCGGCAAGATCGCGCTCGATTGGCGCACCTGTATTGCTGGCAATGCCAGCGATGTGGACGATGCCCGAAGCCTGTCCGCTATTGCGGGCGATATGGATTTAGCCCTGATCGAGCGCGACATCGTCGCTTCCGGCGAGGCCGGGAAAGTACAAGAGCGCTGCAAAGTGCTCTTGCGCGAAGCGAAAGAAGATTTCGATCTCGTGCTTGTCGACTGCGCGCCTGGGATTTCCGTAATAACAGAATGCTGGCTTAGGGAATGCGAATGGCACCTTATACCAGTCAAGCCAGATATTCTCGCCGTCAGCGGCATTCAGTATCTTAAGAATTTCAGACAGCGCACCCCTGAAGCCCCATTCGCCCGGCATCTTGGCGTCGCCATCAACATGAAACAGACCGGTTCTGAAACCGGCGAGACGATCCATGAGCTTCTGCTGGCGAATGGCGAGATGGCCTGCTTTGCCGATGCAGTTCCGATGATTCAGCACATCCAGAAGTCAGCGCTCTGCACAACCGAACTCAGGTCTTTTCAGAACAAATATCCCGGAGAGGCGGGACGGGCCCTGCGTGCCATCGCGGCTGGAATGCTGCAACGCGTCTCTGCTAATCAGCCGGCCCCAGAATTTGGAGTTGAGCAAGCCCTGCCGCCGTTCGAGCAAGAATTGACAAAGCCCTTGGGGGCAAGCCGCAAGGCTTGGCTCGATAAGCCTTTGGGACCTAGCTCCAATTATTCAACAGACTGATCGCCTTTGGGTGATGAGTGGAACGTAATCCATTGGTACCGCCAATTGGCCTGTTCGCCGTCACTTTAACACAGTTCTCCTATTCAATTAAAGATCATGCTACTGGGGCTAAATCGATGACTGGTACGGGGGAAATGATGGAGCGCATCGGCTTAGTGCAGGAATTGACATTTGTTAGGGAAATTGCAGCTCTTATTGACCGCTATAAAAGTAAAAATGGCACCATAGCCCGGCCAGATGACCTTCGGGATGATATGCTACAGGTCGCGGGTCTCCTTCATCTGGAAGCAGCAGGCGGAAACAATGCAGATCATGATTTCTACCTGCTTAGAGAAAGTTTTATGCAAAGAGCCGACAAATGCCTAGCCGAGGTCCGGCGAGCGTCTTCGTGCGCTAAAGACTTACAGAATTAGAGCCTGTCGAGTTAATGCCAACGGCATTGCCTAAATAGCGCTGGCTTTCGGTGCTTTTCGCGAGAGCCATTCTCTCGTTTAGAGCAGCATAATCGTGCTTCAGAGGGCTCAAAGAGGTGGCTCCGTTTGTTTGGACAGCATTTCCGCTTCGATAAGTGGAACTCCAATTTTTATCGACCGTGAGTTGTCCAAGAAGAGTGACGGGCACCGGGTCGGGGCGATTGCGCTGCAGCGGTTTCGGGAGGAACGCGCGCTCGATCTGCGCGGCGCTCAGCGTGACATAGCCGACAATCCGGCCTGGCGCCGCCTCGGTCATCACCGTGACGCGTAGCGCCGCCCCTATGATTGGACCGGGCATGCCGGTGGAACCAGATGATGTTGATGGAGTCGCGCCCGCAATCGAACGCGCTGCGCTCATCATCCTCCGCGAGAGGGCGAGGCGGCGACACCGCGATCAATTATCGATTCCAGGATGGCGCTACGCCGCCAAGTTCCTTGAGGGCCGGGATCGTAACGGCCGGACGATGAAGCCAGGACTCGAATTCTTCCCAATCCTTTTCCGGAATGGTGATGACGACCCGGTTCAGCACATCGGCTTCGGCAGCCTCCAAGACCTTCCGGCGCAGGAAACCGCTCAAGCTCGTGCGCGATTGCTCGGCCGCCGCCTCAAGGATCGCCGGATCGCCCGCTCGTCCGGGCTGACCCGGACACTTAGAACAGTCGTGTTTGATGGGTTATTAGTCACGTGTATGACAATAGCATACACTGGCCAGATTCAATGGCCATGACATCGGGCGCCACCAGGCGGCTGAAGCCGATCTTGCGACCTAAGAAGCCCGCGACGCGCTCTTCCCATCCATCCTGGAGGGCGCGCTCGCTGAGCGTCTACCGCTTCTGGCGCGATCTTGGTTATGCGATCGGCGCGGTTTCGGCGGGTCTTGTCGCGGACTTTTTCGGCCTCTCATGGGCGATTGCGTCGACCGGCCTACTGTCCGTTCTCTCCGGCCTCGCCGTCGCAGTGCTGATGCCGGAGCGCCATCGATAGCGGCTTCGATGCTGGGCTTTGATCCGCGCTCGGCGCTGCAATCTGAGGTGCTACAGGCGCCGAACCGGGGTTGTTCTGCTCGATATACTTTCTTAGTTGTGCGAGAAGGCGTGTTCTTGACGGTTGCTAGCATGACGGGTCCAATGGCCAGCGGTGGCCAAACGAGCGACACAGAGTCAGAACCACTATTTTCCCCTTACCAGCGTACACGGTATCTACCGAGGAGAGAACCATGGACCCGGCAAAGATGGAGCCGAGAGCTTGACCCAGAACCCGGAATTAGAGAACAGCATCGGCCCAGACCAGCGATTGCTGAGTAGACCAATTACTCTGCAAGGAAAGGACACTTTCCGGCCGATCTTGCTTTGCTTAGCTTCCTGAGGCCTCTCGGCGTAAACCCCGCTCAATCTTATTCAATGAAGATCAAAACAGCGCTTTTTCACAGCCTTGAGGTTCGTGGAAAGCGCCTCAAACCGGGCGATCTTCTCGCGCGTCTTTGTGCCGAACTCTTTGAGGGCAGCACCCGCATTCTTTTCTGCACCAGCCTCACAAATGGCAATTAAGCTTTTCATCTGGCCGGTAATGGGGAACAGTGCGCTCAGCGCAAGCAGCCTTACCCTGCGGATACTATCGCTTGCACTTACTTTCAGATCGTCGCGAGCCGAAGCCAGGATCTCCCTCAGGATGAGGAGAAACTCGGACGCGATAAGACTTTGAAGTTTGCTCTGAGACTTTTCGGCATCGCAGCCCTCAAACCAGTTCCAAAATTCAGCACTTTCAAGCGAGGTGGCCTTGCCGATCGACACGGCAGCCGGCAAGCGCTGGTGGCGCGCCATGGTTCCAAATTGAATAAGCTGGTCGAGCGCGGGCAGCATCGCTTTCATCATCAGCCGCAATTCGGATTCCGACTGCCTGAGCCTCTCCGAAAGCAGTTTCATGATCTCGCGGTGGTACCTGAGTAACCCATCCGCCAATTCCGAGCGGAAACTGGCGGTTTGTTTGAAAAAGCTTTCATCGAAACTTTGAGAAGGGGAGTCGAAATAGGCTTTCGATTGAACCTCCGCGAATTCATCGATAGACTGGTTAATATATTTTTCGAGGTTGCGAAGCTCCTTATCGATTGTGTCCTCCATCACCACGAAGGCTTCGTTCAAAAAGCGGTCGATGCTGGCGATCAAGGGTTCAATCTGCCTTAAAGTACGATCTGCCCCGGCCTTAATCTCCGCGGCCGCCCAGGACTGGATCAACTGACTAAAGAGACTTTTTGTGGATAGGGTCTCAAGCGCAAAACGGGATGATGCCGCTGCGTTGTGCGCCACAGCCGCAAATGTCGACGCCGCAGGAAGGAGCTGTTCCTCGGTTACTGCCTTCGCCATCAAGCTGTTGATCATCTCGATTATGCGGGGAATGCCGGAACAGTCCAGCAGCATTTGCCGGCCTGATTCGTAGGAGCGGGCCTTTACAGTGCTGGCTTCGCCAGGGCTTTCAAGCCCAAGACTTCCCGCATAGCCCGCGAGGCTATCGGGGGCTGGAAGCGGGATGGCGCCGCTTGGATTTCCAAGCGCCATCTGACCCCAATGCGCGCTCGCCAGCACGATGGGGATCGTTGCCTGAGGGCACTCTCTGCTTAGAGCGTGCTGGACCCAGGTTACAAGTGCTGGAATGTGATCGGCAGCAACACAATCGATCCGGTTGATGACGGCGATGATCCGGTCTTTTTGCAGTCCCCTGATAAGCCGGAGCAGCGAGAGGTCACTTTCGGAAAGTGGATTGAGAGCGCTCAGCACAAGCAAGTAAATATCGGCGTCAGCCAAGTTTGCGTAGGTGACCTCGTCGCGCAGGAAGAAGAGGTCATTAACACCCGGGGTATCGATCAGCACAGAGGGAAAAGCAGAAGGTTTTGCCTCTAAGAAGATTTCGGCGCTGCTTGTGAGGTCGGAAAAAGCCCGCGGATTGCTGCTGGCCGGGGTATTTTCGGGAGCGCTCACATATTGTTGGAGAAGCTCAGTTGTGACACTGGAAAACAGGTGGTGTTTCCCTAAAAGCCCGTCGATCCTGCCTCCCGCACGCTGCTCGGCGCGCCTTTGCAACGCATTGAGGTGCGCCCGCGTGTTTGGCAGCGACAGCGCCTGAGGCCGCTCGCGTAGCGGGGGCTGCTCCGCAACCAAATTGTCCCACTCGGCCTCCGTAAAGAAATGAAAAAGGGCGGTGCCCTGTTTTTGAAAACGGGAGCCGAGAAACAGCTTCGTCACAACCGCCGTTGAAGGATTGACATCGGCCGGCAGGAAGTTCGGCCGTTGGATCAGTGCATTTATTAATGAGCTTTTTCCCGCCTTGACCTGACCGACGAAGGCCACCCGGCAGGCGCAAGATTCCAGCTCGCGAAGAAGATCGCTGACAAGTTCATTGACCCGGCCGTCAATCTCCTTTTCGAGGGCATTGCCATAGCCGATGACGTCATTTCGAATTTTGCACAGTTTTGTGGAGACGCCGATATCCTGAAGACTGACTGGCATTGGCCTGGCGGGCTCTTGAGTGCTCAAACTCATATGTTTTTCACTCATCAATCAAACTCACTCAAAAAATTTTTACAATAGATTAGATCGTCTTGCCACTAAGGAAAAGGCAGCTCGCTGATGCTTATGCAGTGCGCCCTTCATCGCAGCGTGCGGCACATGAAGGCCGACAAAGCCTTTCCGCGGATAGCCGGACAAGTGTCGTCGAAATCGGCTCGCCGGCACTCTTGGCTTTGCCACTGGCGACAGCCACCTATGCGTCGCAGGGCAGGCCCGTTTTCCATTGTCTTCCTGGCAAGAGCGTTCGGCATTAACATCGTGCCGGCAGCGCATGCGGTAGGGCACGCTCGAATACTCGCTACAACGCGCCGTCCACGGGTGACCCCCATCGTCGAACTCGCGTTCGCAAGCAACCTGTTATGCGGACCCGGAGTCCTCTATGTCAACTTCGAATATAGCCTTGAATAAGAATGGGCATTATAACAGCAAAAGAGGCGTATCTTGCCGCC
>JBAUNL010000278.1:0-2723 GCA_049579205.1 Rhodomicrobium sp.
AACGCGAATATGCCTACGGCCCGGCGCAGGGATTGCCAGACACCAAGATCGGCACCTTGAGCCAGGTGATGTACGACAAGGCGAAGGTGCAGGGGTGGACAATCATCAGCATGAACAACGACTGGAAACGCATCTTTCCATTCGATGCGCGTTCCTACAGCAACCGGGGCTGATTTCGCACCTTGCTGAAGCAGCATGCGGCGGGTCAGGGGAAGGAACAGCGTAGTGAATAGCGCTCCATTGGAGCAAAAAGAGACGTTGTGGACTTGGTTGTGGACGAGGAAAGCGGAATCGCGTAAGCGATTCAACCTCAGGGTGAAATCGCCATAACGTTCTGTCGAAAACGCTGGAGCGGCTGTGTGCCTAAGCGCGTACTCGCCTATCTGCTACCCGTTTTATTCGCGCACAATGCCATGACATCCATCGGCGCCGAAGCAGAGACTTCCGTCACTGACGGCTGGAGCCCTGTTCAATCGGGGGCGAGCCTCACGAAGGAAGATGAGCAGAACAGCGGCAACGACTTCACCCGCCCCCTCAACAGTTTCGAGCTTCGCCTCCGCTACCAGCCATCGTCCTCCCCTGATAGTACAACGGACAAAGAGTACGCGCTTTTGCGCGCAACCACGCGCGTCGATCTGGATGCATCCTGGAAGGTCTCGCTCTATGTTCAGACGGAGGCGCTGGATAAACAGACGAACTCGGCCAAATCCGGCGCGAGCCAGGAGGCAGGGCTTGGTGATTCAACCGTCCAGGCCGTCCTGATCCGCAGCTTCGGCGAGGAATGGGCTTTCGGTGCGGGCGTGCGGGCGGTTACGCCCACGGCAAGCGACGATCTGGGGACGGGCAAACTCCAAATCATGCCTGGCTTGGGCGTCCGCTATTCTTTTCTCGAGCTAGGCCCGGATAATTATTTTGTGCCATCCTTGCGTTACGCCGTCAGCGTCGCCGGAACCCATTCCACGCGCGATATCAGCGAGCTGCAAATTGCTCCGACCCTGAATCTCGATCTGCCCGGACACTGGTTCCTGACGCTTTATCCAAGCTATGACATCCGGATCAACTACGGCGATCCGGTCTCAGGTCAGACGGGACGGCTGTTCCTGCCCGCCGACGTGGAACTTGGCTACAAGCTAAGCGACAAGATTGTGCTCGGACTCGAGGGCAGCGTTCCGATCATCAGGGACTATCCTGTTTACGACTATAAGGTTACGTTCCGTATGATTTTCAAAAACTGAAAGGCTTGATCTGCCTAGAACGCAGTGGTGAAAGAAGAGATCAGAAGATTGCCATGGAACATATGTTGCGCGTTATATTCCCAGTAGTCACGGAGGCTGAACGTCACCGGCGTCTTCTCGATCTTGGTCGAGTAGGTTAGTCCGCCTCCAACCGCATCCAAAGATCCGATAAAGGTCCCCAAAATGGCACCCGGACCTGAGTCGCCCGTGAGCTGCCTGTAGTCGTAGCCTACGACGCCGATCTCAAGCCCATTATCGAATTTGTAGCCGATCGCCCACTCGGCATGGAATTCATTGCCGGTCTGGTATTGCGTGACGTTATTCTCAAGACTCGCCATAAAGCCGATGGCGCCATTGATCTCGATCTTCGAGGCCTTATCGAAATATGTGAATCCCCAGCCCAAGTCCAAAGAAGGGCGATTGAGGCCAAGGATCGGAGCGAAGCCCCGCGCGTAGCTACCGGATGGCACGATGTTTAGAACATAAAAGGTATGGGAGAACGCCTCGCCATCCCAGCCAAGCTGCGCTTCGACGCTAAAGTCGCCTAGTCCGCCACCTTGTGTCTCGGCAATGATGGTTCCCCGGGCGGCCGAGGCTCCCGCTTGATAGTCCGCATAGCCCGCAGGCGCAGAGACCGAGAAACCGAAATGGCCGTCGAACACCTTCTGTTCGGGAACGTAGAGGACGTCTACCTCATCGAAGAAAAGCTTCGCATTAACACCTGCATTGAATGCGCGGCCGCCAAAGTTGAAGTTACCCCCGATCGATGCGTCATAGTAGGAAACGGCATCGGTGACATAAACACCGGGAGGCGGAGTAATGCCAGCGCCAAAGGAAAGGGTTCCGAGCGGATAGGTGGTAAAGCCATATTCCGCGGCGCTGACTTCGTGGAAAGGGGGACAAATCGCAACGCCGGACGCAACCACGAACCACGCCATTTTCTTGGTCCGCATCGCATTTTCCTGACATCTATGAGTTTGCCTGAAGCAAGTTTGATACAGGCAGCTTGCCTACAACCATTAGTTGATTCGTGGCGGCGGGCCTCGCAAAGACCGATGCAGCAAGGCGAAAAGTGAAAGGGTTGTCGCAGCAGCGACACAGAACTGAATCGGAGTATTGGATTGGCAGAGTAGACAGGGAAGAGCGTTTCGAGTGGCGAATTGGTACCGGCTCGGAACGGCGGCTCATCTTTCAGCGGCGGCCATTCTGCGGTCCGAAGTCCGTTGTCGGCCTCTCGGAAATGGCGGGGCATTTTTCGGGATGGCCCGCACGACGGCTTATGGCCCGATGCTGACTAAACCTCTGACTTAAAATGTATTTCTGCTCGCCCCTAAGGAGCGGACTAAACCTTTTTTGCCGGAAATGATCGCGGTAGAGACGTGGGTTACCCCACGCCCCCCGCACAGACCCGGACAGGCCCAACTAAGGCATCCGGTTCTTACCTTGGGTGCTTGGCGGCGAAGCGCACAGCAGGCCAGGGGTGAAGGA
>JBAUNL010000279.1:0-1854 GCA_049579205.1 Rhodomicrobium sp.
CAACGAGCCCGGAGTTAATACGTGAGTGTTAATCCCAGGAGTATCAAAGCAGGCAAATGCTTTGTAACCCCCACAAATCAAGTTCGCAGGGTGATCGAGATCACTGCGGGCGGCCGTGTAAGATACCGGTCTCGCGGCAGTTCATTCAGCCAAGGAGAAAAGTCGTGGGGTCCGCGGCAAGAAACCAGCCGCGATAAGTTCGCTGCGGAGGTTGACCGCGAAGTGGCCTGTGATTGGGATAAGGACTATCCCGAACGTAAGCCATAGCATCTGCGCACCCATGGCGCCGATCGGCAGCAAGGCCCTGATGTTTCACAGCTATTTCACTGTTTCACGGCCATAGCCGCTAGAGCCTCGTAGAAGCCCGCTGGCGGGCGGAAGCTTTGGCCGGTCGATGGGGGGGACTCCCCACCGTTTAGCAAGGGGCATTTTTGGCTTCCAGCGAGGGATTGAAGAGGGTGCCATTTTTCAGCATAGCGCAGGCGACATTTAGGAGGCGGTCAGCCACGGATCGCAAGGCTCGGCCATGGCTGTGACCCCGGCTGCGAAGGGCGGCATACTTGGCCTTACTTCTCGCATCGTGCTGAATGGCAACGCGTGCCCAGTGGTACATGGCATTGGCGAGGCGGTCATGGCAGGCTTGCCTTCGGATAACGATGCAGCTCTTGCCAGACCTCTTGGTGACGGGTGCGACTCCAGTCAGACTGCGCAAAGCGGCGTAATCGCGCCGCAGCAAGGCATCCCAAGCCTCTGCGAGCAGCGTGGCGAGGACGATCCTTCCGACTCCCGGCAAGGATGCGAGGATTTCCACGTCATGCTGCTTCGTCTGCCCCGCTCCGGCATCCTCTTCTGGGATGAGCCTGGCAGTCAGGGCATCGAGCTGGCGGTGGGCCTCTTTGAGCTGTGCGTTCACAAGGCGTATGCGCGCAATGAGCGTTGTGATGTGAGCGCTGGCGGCTGCAACTGTTCCTCCTGCGACCCGCACCGGCGGTTTGCGCAACTCAGCCAGGACATGAACGGCATCAAAGCGCCGGATACGATGGCGTTTCAATATCTTAGCGACGCTCACCTCGCGGATGCGTGTAGCCTGACCAGGTGTGGGAGCAAGCTCCCACAGTTCAAGCAGCCATTCGGCGCCAAGATCGCTTTCGAGTTCGAGCATGGCGGGGTAATAGCGCCAAAGCTGCTCGCGAAGGCGATTGGTAAGCCGGTTGCGTTCCGTACCAAGATCGCTTGCAACGCGGGACCACTCGCGCAGTTCGATAACCACGGGATCAAGACCAGCCAGCAGCCTGAAACACCGCGAATCGGTGCGCAAGGCGGAAGCCATGACCTCGGCGTCGCGGCTATCGTCCTTGGCTCCGGCCAGAGTGAATCGGTCCCGGAAGCGATCCATCTGCTTTGGATTGATGGCGTGGACCGTGAAACCGCGCTCGATCAGCGTCTCCACCACCGGGCCGTGCGGCACCTCGATGGCAATGTATATTTGGCTGGCGCCGCCAGCGCTGATTGCGGTCATCAGCCAGGCGGCCATCTCCGCCAAGCCCTCGCCGCTGTGCCTGAAGATTTTCTCGCCGATTTTTCGGCCATCCGCGTTCGTCAGGAATACGTGATGGCTTTCGCTTGCCCAATCGACGCCGGCGTACCATCGCTGTTCCGTCATGCTTTCTCCCCGCTTGGAATTGCGAGCCGCCGCAACCTCCGCCGATCCCTGTACTGGCGCTCGGAAAGCAAGGCACAGGTCCGGCGCGGACTCCCCACGGGGCATCGATTACGGCCAGTCTGGCGGGGCGCACGTCCAATTTTGGCGATCGGATCGCAGGCTTCGTTTGGCTGCTCCCGCCAGACCGGCTC
>JBAUNL010000280.1:0-7619 GCA_049579205.1 Rhodomicrobium sp.
AGGACGGTGAGTGGTTCCGCCGTGGTCTTCTGCTCATTGTCACTCCTGATTCGCGGGCACCAGCGTGCCCGTCGTCAGGCAGAAATTCCACCTACCGCACCGTCCGAAATTGTGGAGCCACTTCTCATGACCAGGCGGATGTGCCAGCGGCACAAAGGTCTCCCGCGATCGTGACTTCGCGAGCCGGACGTAATCCTTCACCACCGTGTAGCCGCCGCCGAACCCATGCTCGGCCTTAAGCCGTTCGAAGATCCGCTTGGCCGTGTGCCGCTGCTTCGGCGGCGCTGTCACATCCGCCGCTAAAATCGCGTCGATGACTGGGATCAAAGGGCCTAACTTCGGCTTCCCCGCAGGCTTCGTCCGTACATAGCCCGGCGGCGCCGAGAACCGGCACATCTTGGTAATCGTGTCCCGGCTTAGGCCGAAAACACGGGCTGCCTCGCGACGGCTCCTACCCTCAACAAAAACGAACTGTCGGACCGCGGCATAGACTTCCACGGCAAACATCCCCGCTGACCCCTCCCCATTCGGAAGGGATCAACCTAACCAGTGGCCGGTTATTACTCCGCCACGCGACGGCACCGCGCCGCCGCTCCACTGGCCGACTTTGTCACCGCCGCTCACACCTCTGATGCGACCGGAGCCCCATCGTAAATGACGGACTCTTCGGAGCCATTCGTCTCGACAAGTTCGATGGTGGTCTTGCGCTTTGGCCTCTGCCAAGCATGGCTTTCTGGATTACAGGAGCTCCGTTGTAAGCTGAGCTTCGATAAGCACTCTGCCGTTCAAGCGCAAGCTGGAACGAGAAAGCGGGTAAGTAGGCATCGAACTCCTCCTTGGTCTCAGTCGGCCAAGCGAAGGTCATCACCACTTACGAGCCCGAAACGGGCTTCTCATCCGGATACTGCCGAATGACCTGGTGTCCATTCTCGATAGAATATTGCATTCTGCGTTCACGGCCGTTAGAGAGGAGCGCTAGGCAAAAGCTTGAGGGACATTAGATGAGTTCCCTGGGTGGGTTGGCGATATCGGGAATTAGATTCTCACGGCGCTTGCTTAGATTCTAACGGGGGGTCACCTTTTCCCTGCAAGCTTTCTTGTATCGGTGTCGGGTGTTGTTCACATTGGTGCCAACAGTGGCCACAAATAGCGGCTTTGGCTCACCTAAAAGGATGCTGCTTGGCCGTAAAGCGCGGTTCGGTACATGAAAAAGCGCACTCTCAACAGGATTTCTGCGTTATCGCGGCTTGGATTGAGGCCGTACGCAATAACCTGTTCGGGGAAATCTGACGGTCCCGGCGCTCAGGTGCACGCGGTAATGTCAGTTCAAGCGTTTTGCAAGCGCTTCCGCATATCCTATCTGCATACCCCATTCTCCAGGATGGAGCACACAAACGGGGAGCCGGAGGTGTATGAATGGGAAAAAGCTTTCGATCTGGGGCTAGGGTTTGCGTCTGCTCGAAATTATAAATTCCCAATCGTTCCCGCCGAAATATATGTTAAGTCTCCTTGGATCTGGGCGAAAAGAGTAATTGTCTCCCTCCCTCACGCCCATGGATATGTAGAGAAAGATATTGCAGCCTATGACGCTATACTGGATCCCGTAAGGGACCATCTTCTTGGGGGATACCACGCTGATTTTGGCGGTGCCTTCCGCGTTGCCGTACACATGCGGCGCGGAGATGTGCAACCCTCAGATGCAAAGCGCTATACGCCCGACGATTTCGTACTTCGTACAATCGGCCTCATCAACGTCATTTGCCGCAGGCACAGCATTGATCCGGAGTTCCATGTCTATTCTCAAGGTACCGAAGGCGACTTTGTCGCGTATTGCGATCATGTGCTGCACTTGGATGAGAACCCAATACATAGCTTGCGTGGACTAGCCACCGCTGACCTGCTTGTGATGGCAAAAAGCTCCTTCAGCTATGTTGCCGCTTTGCTAAGCCAAGGGATCGTTGTTTACGAACCTTTCTGGCATAAGCCACGATCTTCTTGGATCGGAGCGCGGGATTATTCGGGACTTGAGCGGCGGATCGCCGCATCGCAGGCCGGTCGGCCCCGAAGCAGGAGTTCTCCCAACCATGAGATCGGCAGGTCAGTAATCCCCGGTGCCCGGCGACAAACAGGCAGGCTCATTCGAAGGGTCGTCTGGCGACAGATCCACCGATGCACGAACGGACATCTCAAGAAATTCCTTTATAGGAATGGTCTCGACAGTGGCCGATGAGTTATAGTTATGTTGCCCGAGGCCCCAAGGTTGGCGATACAGCCTCACTCATTTAAGTTGAAAGCCAACGGCTTTGAAAGGTGACGCTATGAAACGGCTTTTGATAAGGGTGCTTGATTGGATATTCCCTCCAGAGTGCATCCGCTGCGAGCAAGAGCCTCCGATGCAAAATTCGGACTATTGTTTGGAGTGTGCGCGGCAATTGGCGAGGCTTGAACGGCTTTACACTGGTCGGGCTGACCCAAATCCGCTGCGTTCGGCTGGTTAAGGCATCGAGCCTCGCTAACCTTCAAGGCTTGGAGGGGAAGCACGCACTTTATGACCAAGACCCTCCAAATGGTCAGAACCGAGATGAGCTTGGCAGATGCTCAAAAGCCCAATAGTCTGACAAGCCCGGCTTGCACACAAGGACTTCCGTGACCGAAATACGAATTGCCACTCGCCGCAGCTAGACGCCGCCGTTTTTGCACATGGGGTAATTCCGGGATTGAGCCATACCAAGGACTGGGACTCAAGCTCTCCAGGAAGGGACTGGGCCGCTCTGTGGGTGACGCCTACGGTTACCTGCCTTTCAGTTGGCCCTAACAAGGGGGCAGGTTTCCATGCGGGAGCGACCCGCTTTTCCGGCTCCGGAGTTCACGGTGGCGTGTTTGGCCAAGAGCCTTTTGCACTGCTCTACCCACTGAGCTAACCGAGTTGCCTCCGAGCCGGATTCGAACCGGCGACCCGATAACCCTCAACATCCGGCCCGCGCGCGGAGACAATAACATATGACCGGGATCTGTGCTAACCCTTCAGCATAAGCTGGAGGGTTTAGAATTTTAAGGAAGCCCGAGACCGCATTTCCCACCCTGTATCGGCAGACCTATGCAGGCAAAAATATTTTCTTTTGGCGGTGGTGGATCATTTAATTGCTTCTGAGGCTGCGGCTGAGACTGCTGAGCTGCGCAGGCCGATAACAACATTATTAGCATCATCGAAAGATAGACACGGCCCATAACGCAACCCTGCGAATGCTCGCTCTGTATAGCAATCTGCTTACAGCCAAGCTTTGAAGCTGCCAACTAGATAATTTTGTTATCGGAATTTATTTGGTGCGTTTGCTACATAAGGCCGCGAATTTCTGCTGTAGAGGGTGATGCGGAATGCGGCTCGAAACTGTATCATATCCGCTATCGACCGTGCGCCCCGAGGGCGCGGATCACCAGTGAGGGAGGGTCTCACCTAGATAATTGCCGATAGGTCTAGAAGCTGGCGAGCGGCTTGCTTGGGCAACCGGGCGATGCCGGAGCCTCGCGACAAAGGCAGCCTTGGGCTGTTGAGCGATCCAGCGGGCCGTAACGGGAGTGAAGCCTGAGCAGGCCTCGAAAGTGTAAATGCGGATGCCGGCCCTCCGGTCGTTTGGGGAAGGCTGCATGCCGGCGGGGCCGCTGCCAAGTGGCGCCGTCGTGGTGACCACGACGGTAACCGCAAATGGAAATTATTGTAGTAGCAGCCAATGTGCCGGCTTAACCTCGAACTCCAATGTACCATTTACCTATGAATCGACAATGTCGATCACAGCGGTAGCGTCGGCGGTTACGGGGATTGGCCAGTTTTACTCGCAAGCCAATAACGTCACCGGGGGAATGCCCCTCAGCCTGTTGTTCGAGGTGTGAGACTTCGGCAGAATGACGGAGATACCGGCCTCCTCGCAGGCCAAAATCTGTTCGCTTTCAAAATAGCCCCGGTCAGCAAGAAATTCCAAGCGCTCCGTCTTCAACGCCTCCTTGGCCTTGTTTGCCATCGAAAAAAGCTTTTCGTGATCGTGGCCTGTGTTGGTGACCTCGTGGGCCACAATGAGGTGATGCTTTGTCTCCACTGCCGTCTGTACATTATAGCCCACCATGCCGGTGCCCCGGCCGCTCGTCGCCATCGATCTGGCATCGGGATCGGTGAGCGAAATCTGCTGATCGGGCGTTTCCAGCATCTGCGCTTCGAGCTTGGAGAGCCGCTGCATCTCCTGCTTGAGCACCGCGATCTTGTCTTTGAGCCTGGCGGTCTTGGTCTCGCGTGCCAGCGACGGCTCCTGCCGGTCCGCGCTGTCGAGCTGCTGCAGATAGCGGGCCACGCTCTCCTCGATCTGCGCCATGCGCCTTGCCATCTTGTTCTTGGTGAAGTTCTTGTCGCGGTTGTTCACCGCCTTGAACTTGCTCCCATCGATGGAGACAATCGTCTCGGCGAACAGCCCCATCTTCCGGCACAGAACAACGAACTGCGAGCACACCTTGCGAATGGCTGGGCCGTTGTCTTTACGGAAATCCGCGACGGTCTTGTGATCGGGGGCGAGCCTGCCCGCACCTCGACATTGCGGCCAGCTTCGCGTTCAAGCCGCCGGCTCGACTGCACGCGGTTCAGATAGCCGTAGATACAGAGCTTGAGCAGCATGGCTGGATGATAAGCAGGACGGCCAGCCGCTTCCCGGCTAACACCGTCAAAGCCAAGCCCGGACAGATCGAGACTATCCACGAAAACGTCGACAACGCGGACCGGGTTGTCTTCGCCGATCCAGTCCTCCAGGCACTCCAGAAACAAGGTGCTCTGACTGCGATCCGTCCCCTCGACAAAGCGCTTCATCCGCCGATCCCCCGCAAGCGTCAGAGAATCGTACCACGCTTCGCCTTTTTACACAGTCTAGACCCTGAGCGGCCTGCCCGAGCGCGTCGCTGCAACGTAGCCAGTGACCGGCAAGACTTCTGGCCAGAGCCTTAAGAAAGCCTTCAGCACGGCCCGAATCTCCAGCCGGTCGCCCATAGCGGAAAATCCGAAAGCGCCGTCAGCGGCCCCAATATGCACAACGGATTTTCATGAAAGTATGCATGGCCTGAAATCGAAGTCGCGGGACTTGTCGAAGCTGAGCAGGTCAACTGGTATGTCACGACTTCGGGCGAGCCGTTTGGAATCACAAGGTTCGCCCACCGAAAAGCGCACGATGGCGTGCATTGGCCAGCTCACGTTCGATGCGTTCACGCTCGGAACCTTGCGATTCTAATTGGCTCGTCCGCAGTGACGACACACCAGTTCGGTCCGGTGTCCCGCGCCCGCCAAAGAGCGCACGATGGCGTGCATTGGCCCGCTCACGTTCAACGCGTTCGCGCCCGCCTTGGTAAGTTTCTCGCTGTAAAGTACTTTTGCAATGGTTTTCCAGCCGCCCCAGCTTTCGGCCGCAAAGAAGCTGCCCAACATCTCGGGATCGTTAAGGAACTCGGAAAAGGTGGCGTGGGCGTGTGCAATTCCACTCATGGCTTAATCCTGCCAGAAGCTTTGCGAGTAGCGAAATGTTCGGCAACAGATTTCGACGCCGACTTACTGAGCGGGCGTCCTGGCCTATTTCCGCGCAGCCGATGCGAGCTGGTGATCTGCCTAAGGATGCGCGCCAAGCTATTCGAAAGCCGCACAAGGTCCTCGTCAGCCACGGCGGCGCCTGTGCCGTTCACGATTGCGAGCTGGAGGGCTTCCATGCGTATTGTAACGGCCGCAGCCTGGCGGACCAGCACCATTTCTGCTTGAGTAAGCTCTCCGTCACCCGCGATCTCGCGAGAAAATTCGGTGATAAGATCGTGGTATCGGCGACCTGTTGCGGTGCGCTTGTCAACACCCAGCAGCGATCCATTCGTAATGGCGGACCGCCAGTAACGCGGAGAGATTGCGGTGCGGTTGTGATCTCGCGGCATACGCTTAGATATAGGTATGCGCAAACTACCCGTAAAGCTTACCTGTAGACTTTTTCTACTGAAACTTCACTTCACGATACACTTCGCCGATTCGTCCTTCCTTTCGTGCACTCGCCAGAAGTCGATATACGCTCGCAAGTGAAATCGGTTGAAGCTTGCCCTTCTCGTTCTTCTCAGCACTAAGTGTGACGGCGATCTCGTCGGCTTTGAAGCCAGCATTAAACAGCTCGATAATTTCATTGATGCGCTTTTGCGCGGTTGGTTGCCGGCCAGTGTATTTGCCTGCACCTTTCGCCTTGGCGATACCTTCGCGCTGACGGGTGAGCATGATCTCACGTTCAAACTGCGCGATGGAAGCCAACACATTAAAAGTGAGTCGGCCCGCCGGTGAGGACGTATCCATCTGGGGATCAAGAATTTGCAAGCTCGCCTCCCGTTGCTTGAGACGTTCTTCGATCTTCACAACGTCACCGACAGAGCGAGCCAGCCGGTCCAGTTTGGTGCAAACAAGCGTGTCTCCGTCACGGCAATAGTCGATTGCGGCTTCTAGCTGTGGACGGGAATGATCTATGCTGGACAGTTGTCCCTGGAAAATTTTCTTGCAGCCAAGCTCTTTCAAATCACGAATCTGAGCTTCCAATCCCGCGACTTGTTCAACAGTACTCGTTCGAGCGTACCCGATCTTAAACACAACACTTTACCTTCCTCTGGGTAGTTTTCGCATACGAGTATGATACTACATGAGAAAGATTTCTCGAAGCTCAAAATAGTGTTTGTGAGAGTTCTTTTCGAGTAAAATCGGCTTTTTTCTGCTTATTGCATGAGTAGGGTCATGTGAGAATGTAAAACACTGTAAAAGTCATCGAAGTTATGCTATCATGCGTTGATTAGAGACCGAAATCGCTACACCAGGGAGTAAGGACTGACTAGTGTCGCCAGAAACACAAAGCAATTTAGCTCAGATCGTGGTGAATTGGGATCCCGAAGACTGGTGTTGCGACCGATTGCGCGCCTCACAACGAGGCCAAAGCGAAAGCTCATTACGATGAGCTTTACGGTATTTTGCGCGTAATTATCCCGGCACCAGGAAAATTTAATTCAAGCGTGTAAGCGTGACGCACCGCGCGACGCATCCCGTCAATTCGATTTTGAACTACTCCTATTCAATCGTTGCCGCGCAGCTCATTCGCTCTCTTACCGTTTGTGGTCTCGATCCGGCATGCGGCTTTCTTCACGCAGATGCGCAGGGGCGATATTCGCTCGCTTACGAGCCGATTTCCCCGTCACTCGCGAAGGCGAAGTCAGATTACAGCCGACGCTTGCCGCAGTGGTGGTGCAGAAGGCTCGCGTTGAGCAGGTGGAGATAGATAGGTGCATTGAGTGGCTCAAGGCTGCAATCTTCGAGTCGTCGGCGGCGACAGCTTCAGCGGCGTGATCGTTCCTTCATTTGGCGAGCCGAACGAAAGAGTGGAGCTAGAATGGCTTCGAATTGCGTAGTCACCTTGAGTTATAATGAAAGTATAAGATTACGAGCTGGGTTAAGCCAACGATTGTGCAACAGGTTGAAATTGCGGCACCTTGATCGGCTCCTGTATATTGCGGCGGCCAAATTGGTCACCAAATAAAGGTCTCGGGGCGCGTGGCAAGGCGTGAATTTAGCTTAAGCACAACCACAG
>JBAUNL010000281.1:0-7235 GCA_049579205.1 Rhodomicrobium sp.
ACAGTGCCCGAATCCATGACCGTGTAAGCCTTCGCAAGTTCATCTTTGTAAGCTGCGACGAATGCCTCCCTCTCCGTTTCTGACAGCGGATTCAGGTAAGGCATGAGCGCGGTGCCCTTCACCCACTCGACGATGGCATCGATCCCACCTGATAGCGGATGGAAATAGGTTGTTCTCCAGACGTCTACTCGGGAGCAAAGGGGACGGAGCAAGGAGTAATACCAATCGGCGCTGCCCAGTTTGGTGCGTGCTTCAACCGCATCCGCGAGCTTCGCAATGAACTGCTTTTGCAGCGCAATGGTTCGCATGGCGGTGTGCGAAGGCTCCTGCAAATTGTCAGGCATCTGGACGGCAAGAGTGCCACCCGGCGCGAGGCCTGAAACAAGCGCGGGGAGAAGCCTTTGATGATTTGGCACCCATTGCAGCGCGGCGTTTGCATAGATGAGACCCCAGGGACCGGGCTCACTCCATTCCTCGATGCCGCACAACTGAAACTGGATATCGGGCAGCCGCTTTCTTGCCGCTTCTATCATTTCTGGCGAGTTATCGACGCCAACAATAGAAGCGTCAGTGAAGCGGGCGGCGATCAACTCGGTTGAGTTACCGGGACCGCATCCGAGGTCGGCTGCGGCTTTCACCCGGACCGTGGACACCGCTTGCAGCAGATCGCGGGCGGGTCTTGTACGTTCATCCTCAAATTTCGTGTATTGCTCTGGCGACCAAGACAACAGCTAACCCTGGGGTTTTTGCAACCTTGGCGGCAGGTTTGGACTGCGTCAAGCTAATCTAAAAGGCGGGGGCCTTCCGCAAAAAATGGAGAGCCGTATCGCCATAGATACGGCTATCCTCCACCTCAAACGAAGGCGGCGGTAATTTCAACCGGGCATCTGCGCGCTCCTCCAGCACACAGATGGCGGCCGGAGTAAGCCAGTCGCCTTCAGCGGCCGCAACTAGGGCGCGCTCGCCCAAGCCCTTGCCATAAGGCGGATCGGCGAAAAGAAGCGTGAACGGTTGCATCGGAGCCGCCGGGCCGAGCCTGGTGGCATCCCTGCGCCATATTTTGCTGACGCCGGTCAAGCCCAGAGCTTCAACATTCTCGCGGATTGCACCGCGAGCATCCGGATGGTCTTCGACAAAGAGACAGTAAGACGCGCCGCGCGAAAGCGCTTCCAGCCCGAGAGCACCAGTTCCCGCAAAAAGGTCGAGCACGCGTGCCCCTTCGATCTCGAAATTACAGATGCCGTGAGCAAGGATATTGAAGAGGGCCTCGCGGACCTTATCGGATGTGGGGCGAGTTGAAGACCCAGGGACGGCAGCGAGGGAGCGGCCGCGAAACTTCCCGCCAACGATCCTCACTAGGTGTCCTTGTCTTCTTTTGAGAAAGGCCTTCGTGATCCTTGGGGTCGAGTGTGCTTCTGCCCTGGCCCAAAGCGCCGCTTTTGTCCACCGCCGGCCTTGCCCTGATAGCCGCGCTGCACGTCATCGCGCGAACTTGCGCCACCCTCGGGGGACGTTCGATTTCTTTCTCTTGTGTGATACGGTTTTTGGCTTCTGGGGGATGCGGCGTTAGTCCTGTCAGCACTATGGAAACGGCGCTGTCCTTCGCCCAGAGTTCGATCGCCGAAGCTGCTTCGCCCGCGGGCGCCTGTTCGCACCTTTTGATGCCCGCCGGTTGGCTTACCCTGATAGTTCCGTTGTCCGTCGTCATCCAAGCCGGGAGCCGGTGCCTGGCGGCCTCGATATCCTTCCTTTGTGTGATGCGGCTTTCCGGTCCGTTGTCCCGTAGTTTTCCTCTCAGCGCTATAGAAACCGCGCCCTCCTTCGCCGGTGGTCCGTTTGCCAAAGCTGCTTCGGCCGCGGTCATCGGTCCGCACCTTTTGATGCCGGCTTCCAGCCCGCTCGTCTCGCTTTGGTGGGCGATCCCCATCTTTGGAGGTTGATCTGTTGAACTGCGTCCGTTGAGGTTTGAAGCCGTCGCCGCGCCCGGTTTCAAATCGCTTTTCTTTGGTGCTGTACAACTCGCCGCGATCACCGCTGTGCCGCCGCGTTCGTTGTCCGTCTTCGGAATGCCGGCTTTCCTCAGCACTTCGGTCATGGCGGCGGCGATCATCGCCTCGATTGTGCCGCCGATCTTGTCCACCGCGATCTTCTTCGCGCCTCTGGCCGGATTTCGTACGCGGCTGCTGTACGTACTCGAGTTTTGGGGTTTCCTTCCCGTCCATTGACAGAATGCGCCGCCGCTTGAGCGGCCGGGCTTCTTGCCTTCCGGATAATATCGCCCTTGCCGGCGCCGGTTGGCGGCGGAGATAGGTGGGCTTGGCGCGTGCTGGCGGGAGCTTTCGTTCCTCCCGCATGGGCTCGCGCCTCACACCAAGCTGCCGTGACAGCCGCGGGCCAAGCTGATCCTTCAGGACTGCAGTTTTCACTTCCTCGATCTGACCAGGTTCCAGCTCGCCGAGCATGAACGGCCCGAAGGAGACTCTGATGAGTCTGTTCACCGTTAGCCCGAGATGCTCCATTATGCGGCGGACCTCACGATTCTTGCCCTCGCGGATTGCGAGGGAAATCCAGACATTCCCGCCTTGCTCGCGTTCGAGTGTGGCATCGATGGACCCATAGTTCATCTTGCCGATGGCGAGGCCAGCGGCAAGACTGTCCAGCTGCTCCTGAGTAGCCTGCCCATGGGCCCGTACGCGGTAGCGCCTCGTCCACCCGGTCGAAGGCAGCTCAAGATGCCGCGCAAGGTCGCCGTCATTCGTGAGCAGAAGCAGCCCTTCCGTGTTGAAGTCCAGCCGGCCGACCGAAATAAGCCGGGGCAAACCATCCGGTAAGCTTTCGAAAACAGTTGGCCTGCCCTCCGGATCCTTGTGAGTTGTAACCCGGCCCTTAGGCTTGTAGTAGCGCCACAGCCTGGGGGGCTCGCGGGATGAAATAGGCTTGCCGTCGACGAGAATGGTGTCAGAGGCGCTAACGTTGAGAGCAGCGCTATCGATAATCGTGCCGTTCACCGACACGCGCTTCTCGGTGATCAAAACCTCGGCTTCCCGCCTTGAACAAAAGCCCGACCTCGCGATGACTTTCGCGATGCGCTCGCCTTCGTTTCGTGAATCTTCTGTTGGAGGATTTGCTGTAGCCATTATTCGACCAATTGAAAGGGCTAAATTGCAACCAGAGCGAAAGTGATTCGGTGATCTGGGGAGGAAGGCGCATGCGCCGGGAAAGAATCATAAAGGCAGTTAACAGTTTACGCGATGCACTTCATGCGGCGCAAATCCGGGAGCTGCTACGTATCACACGGGCTGGGCCTCAAGCGGAGGGCGTGAACCGCACGCAGCGAATTCTCCTCGCATATAATGAATTCACACGCCACTACCAGCAATTTGGTGAAGAAGAAAAGGACCTGATGGGCTTTTTCGGGCTGAACCCACTACTGGATATCAGCTTCTGGTCCAGCCTCATAGATGGCGAGCAGGCCATGAACCGGAAGCTCTTGGCCGACGTCGATATCGGTGCCTACAATATCATTTTCGTCATGCCCAAGCTGAGGGAGCTGCTGACCCGCGAGACCGACAAGGGTGAACTTATCATCGCGAACTCAGACGGCACGGAAGGGGAAATAAAGCGGGTTCGGGTACTCATAGCCGAAAAGGAACGGTCCCTCACCGACCCGCAGATTATCGTCAACGTCATACGATCCATGGACGAGCTCTATGACGCGGTCTCCGCTTTGCACGCAGAAGCGCCCGTGAAACTTGCCATCGGGTCCATCGATTCCGGCAGTGCGAAGTCGTTCGATTTCTTTGGGACCGCCGCAGTTATGGAAGATGTAAATATCCTATTGGTCAATGTCTGGGACCGGATCAAATACGCGGCCGAGGAAAGCTTCAGGTATCAGATCGAGGTCGCCATGATGGCGGCCGGCTTCGTCAACCGGATCAAGGACGCTCAGGCGCAGAATATGCTCGGCGAGGAGCAGGCGCAGCGCATCATTCGCGGCGCCGTGAAATCAATCGAGACCTTGTTCCGCTCAGGAGCCTATACCGAAGAGATGGATGCTCCCCGGGACGTGAGGGCGAGTCGCGTGCTTGCTCCGAAAGCACAGATGATCGAGTTCAGGCACGACGAGCAAAGCGCGGACGTGAAGCGGGACGAGTTGCGCCATGGCGTGGAGTCTCATGGCGGTGCCGTAGGTGCTTCCTCCCCCAAGGCTTCGACTATCCTGAGGGACTTGAAAGAGCAGCTCGATTTGAAGGAAGCAGCGGAGTCCTGAGATTTAGGCGGCTTGAGCTTTTTCCCGCGGTTCTTGGAAGCCGGAGCTCTCGATCTGGTGCGCCGCGGCCTCGCGCGCATAGACCCAGATTGCTGCGGGTGGCAGATTTATCCACACGCGGCTATACCGCCAAGCCTTCAGACCCAGGACTTTTATAACGCGAGCGGGCACCGGGCTATTTTGCCGGTATGTGAATTGAACGAACATTCCCCCTTCCGCAAGGACCTGCAGACTGTTCCTCATTACGGAGTAAATGAGCGATTTCGAAAAAAGCCTCATCGGTAGGGTGGAAACGATAGCTCCAACTTCTCCGCCATTTCGCTCGCTCCACAGTTTCGCCAGATCCTGCGCAGAGCCGATCACAACATCAACGCTAGGAAAGCGGCGTCTGAGATGGCCACCGAGCCGAGAGTCGATCTCAACGAGCGTTAGCTTTTCAGGCTGAACGCCATTGCGGATCAGTTGGTGTGTGACTGCGCCAGTTCCCGCACCAAGCTCAATCACGTGAGAATCAATGCGATTTCCCAGGGCATGAGTCATGGCCCGGCCTACGAACGGGCTCGATGGGAAGAGACTACAGACCTGCTTTGGATTTTTTAGCGTTTGCTGCCAAAGAAGAACGGGCCCTTGCGCGGCGCGCGGCAGATCAGACAATTCAATGAGCTTACTCATGAAATCGACCTCTCGTGACAGCGTTCGGCCAAGATTGATCAATGCTGAGGAACGCTACGCGAAGAATAATGGTTCGCGTGGCGGCATTGAAAAGTAAGCTCTAAATTTCGACACATGAGCTGAAGCTCAATTGTGACCCCATTAAGGCAGCTCGCTTAGACGCATTAGGCGCACCTATTAAGACGATTGAATCAACTGTTAAATTTGTCTGACTTGTATCCCGAATGCAAAAATGTCACGTTGCGTGGAAGCGGCAAGAATCGCAGGTTAATTCTTCAAACCAATGACAAAGGCTTATCCGTAAAGCCTATAATATCAGCCGCCGGCCGCGAGGCTGGTCAAAAAGCCTGGCGGGACAGATATCAGGGAGGAGTTATGACCACGGCGGAGTTACCCGATAAGTTCGAAGGCATTTCTAGGGCCAACGTCCGTGGCAAGCGCGTAATCGTTCGGGCCGACCTCAACGTTCCTGTATCAGGTGCCGAGGTCACCGATGCAACGCGGATCGAACGGCTGCTTCCTACATTGCGGGATCTTTCGGACCACGGTGCCAAAGTCATCGTTATTTCACACTTTGGCCGCCCGGATGGTAAGCCTGTGGCCAAGTACAGTTTGGAGCCGGTCGCGAAGAAGCTGGCGTCAATGATGCCCGGCACGCCCGTCCATTTTATCAAAGACTGTGTTGGGCCCGTTGCCGAAGAGGCCGTCTCCTTGCTCCGGGGCGGAGAGATTCTAGTTTTGGAGAACCTCCGGTTCCACAAAGAGGAGGAGGAAAATGACGCGAGCTTTGCGCACCAACTTGCGAGGCTTGGCGACATCTATGTCAACGACGCGTTTTCCGTCTCGCACAGGGCGCACGCATCGACGGAGGCGCTGGCGCATCTCCTTCCAGCCTATGCCGGACCGTCAATGCTGGCGGAAATCGAAGCATTTAAGCTGGCACTCGGCCGGCCCCAACGCCCTGTAGCGGCAATTGTGGGGGGATCCAAGGTTTCAACGAAGATCGACGTCTTGATCCATCTGGCGAAGAAAATGGATCATCTCATCATTGGCGGCGGAATGGCCAACACCTTTCTTTACGCCAAGCATCAGGGAATCGGGCGCTCCATCTGTGAACCCGGTCTCACCGGAACCGTCGATGCTGTCCTTTCCCAGGCCGCACAGTCAGGCTGCAGTATCGCTCTGCCGGTGGATGCCGTGGTGGCAAGCGAGCTTAAGCCAAACCCGGTCACGGAGACGGTGGCTGTAAGCCAAGTTCCCCAAGAGATGATGATCCTCGATATCGGCCCTCGATCCGTGAGCGATTTCATGCAGCGCATTGAGAACTGCAAGACGCTTCTGTGGAATGGTCCGGTCGGAGCATTTGAAACACCCCCCTTCGGCGAAGGCACATTCGTGCTTGCTCAGGAGGCAGCCCGGCTTACGCAGGAGGGAAACCTCGTTACCGTGGCCGGAGGCGGTGACACAGTCGCGGCCCTGAATGCCGCCGGCGTCACAGACAAGTTCACCTATGTTTCTACCGCTGGGGGAGCCTTTCTTGAGTGGCTGGAGGGCAAGACCTTACCGGGCGTGGCCGCGCTCGGCCGGTCTTAGTTAGGAGGCCGAATGGTTTCTGATATCAGGCTCGACCATTGCGTCATCCATGTCAGCGATTGGGACCGCTCGAACGGCTTCTACCGTGACGTGCTGGGAGCAGAGGTCATCCGGCGGGGCAACGGCTTCGCCTACCGCTTTGGAAACAATCAGCTCAATTGCCACGGTCCCAATCAGGTCGGGCACCCTGTGGCAAGGTTGCCCGTTATGCCAGGTAATAGCGATCTTTGCTTCGTCTGGCCGCGCAGCGTAGAAGAGGCACGCGCCCATTTGGAGGCGCACGGGGTTGCAATTGAATTGGGACCTGTCGAAAGAGCTGGAGCGAGAGGAATGGGCACAAGTCTTTACTTCCGTGACCCCGATGGCTCCCTTCTCGAATTTATCTGTTATGAAAGCGCAGTAGAATCTTAGGCTTGCAGTGGAGAACCCTAATGGCCCGCATTACGCTAAGGCAACTTCTCGATCACGCAGCAGAACACGGTTATGGCGTTCCTGCGTTCAATATCAACAATATGGAGCAGGGCATTGCCATTCTTGAGGCTGCCAAACAGACCGATAGCCCGGTTATCATCCAAGCCAGCCGGGGTGCGCGCGCGTACGCGGGGGATCTCATCCTTGCAAAGCTCATCGAGGGATTTGAGGCACAATATCCAGCCATTCCGATCTGCCTGCACCAGGATCACGGCAACAACGAAGCGAC
>JBAUNL010000282.1:0-4891 GCA_049579205.1 Rhodomicrobium sp.
ATTCGATCTCAGCCGCGCGGAGGCCGGGGACGGCTGATCTTCGCCATGGACGCCACCATGAGCCGCCAGCCCACCTGGGATATGGCGCTGCAGGTCCAGGCGGAGATGTTCAACGCGGTGAAGGCCGACGGCGGCCTCGACGTGCAGCGCGTGTTCTTCCGGGGTTTCGACGAATGCCGCGCAAGCCGCTGGGTGAGAGATGCGGGCGCGCTCGCACGCCTCATGACGAGCGTGGAATGTCGGGGCGGCTACACGCAAATTCGCAAAGTGCTGAAACATGCGCTGCGCGAGGCCGCCTCGGACAAGGTCAGCGCGGTGGTTTACGTCGGTGACGCGATAGAAGAGAATCCCGACGAGCTTGCGAATTTGGCCGGGCAGCTTGGCCTTCTCTCTATTCCGGTCTTTCTCTTCCGGGAAGGCCACGACGGGGAGGCTCGTGTGTGCTTTCAAGAGATGGCAAGGCTCACCCGCGGCGCGACCTGCCGCTTCGGACCGGGGTCCGCCGCGCAATTGCGGGAGTTGCTCGAAGCCGTCGCCGTTTATGCCGCCGGTGGCCGAAGCGCGCTCGCGGACTACGCTAAAGGCCACGCAGCGCCTAGTCTCCTCCTCGAACAAATGTCGAAGCCGTGACGCTTCTTCTTCCTCAGTAGGAGATGGGCAATTTTACCGCTTTTCCTGGCGCTGCTATTGTTGGGCATCATCCTCTATCTTCTGGGATGGGTGACAAAAGCTGAAGCTGGTGTTCTGGCGGCCTGGATTCGCAAGAGCAGCGGGGTTCTGTTCGTGTTCGGGGTCACTCTCCTCCTCACGAAAAACATCCCGATCGCGATCGTATCCGCCATGATCGCTTACCCGGTGATGTCGAGAACCGGCTGGTTTCTAGGCGGCGCAAGGCGCACGTCAAGCGGAAATGTCTCGACGGTTCGAACAGCCTATCTGGAAATGTCTGTCGATCACACGACAGGAGCGATGTCGGGTCGCGCGCTGCAAGGGCGTTTCGCGGGCCGCCCGCTCTCTGATTTGACAAGCGCCGAGCGCTCGGACCTTCTTGCCGAGCTCCGCTCGAACGATCCCCAAGGCGTACGGCTGTTCGAAGCCTATCTCGACCGGACTTCACCTGGATGGAGCGGCAGCGGGAATTCGAATGGATCGCGCGGGAACGGGGCGTCGCGAGGCATGAGCATCGAGGAGGCCTATCTTGTTTTGGGCCTTAATCCCGGTGCGGCGCGCGACGAAGTCCAAGCCGCACATCGCAATCTCATGAAGCGCTTCCATCCCGATCAAGGCGGTTCGACCTATATCGCCGCGAAGGTGAATGAGGCGAAAGATGTGCTTCTGAAGCACATCAAGGTGTGATCCTTCGTCGTGGCGGCTATTAAGACCTTTTAAGCAAAATGAATGGCTTATTACATCGTTTGTAAGATAAATTCCAAAAATCCAAGTCCGTTTCAACTTTTACGGGTGCTAGTTAGACAGGATCGTATCAAAGGCTGACAGCTTCGCCCTCGCAAAGAGCAGCAGTCATAGCAATTCTTCTGTCGAGGATAAACCTACGCAGCCATTTGGGAACCGAACTTCGTTACTGTGTTTTCGTTACTTGGAGTTTTTTGTGCTCCCAGCACGATTTGGTTGGTATTCTACGGTTTGTTCCTTTGGGCCGGAAATGGCCTAGCCGGATAACAGCAGGCTGCTGAGGACAAATGGGGTCCAATTATTCCTTGCGGCGCAACTTTGCCGCTTCTTCTGAACGCAAGACGCCGGGTGGAGACGCTAAATGGCGTTGAGACGCATTGCGGCGGCGATCATCATCATCGCAGCTTGCCTGATCGCACTAGTATTCGCGGCGGACTTCCTGGTTGATTGGCTCTGGTTTTCGGCCGTCGGCTTTCTCAATGTTTTCTTGACGATTTTCGCGACAAAGGCCGCCCTCTTCCTCGCCGTGTTCGCGGCTTCGGCTATCCTACTATGGTTGAACGGCTTCCTGGCCTATCGGCTCGCCGGGCGGGGGCAGCTCCCTGCTGTCCTCTCTCCCTGGGAATCGGGGGGCGATCTGACATCAGCCGCGCAATTGGAGCGCTTGTCCCAGCATCTCCCTTGGCGTTCCCTCATCGCTGGCGGCGCCCTCGTCCTCGCGGCTCTGATCGCCCTGGGCGAGGTAGGCGACTGGGACCTCGCCCTTCGCTTCATCCGCCAAGCGCCGTACGGACAGAGCGATCCCCTCTATGGGAAGGACATCGGTTTCTATTTGTTTTCGCTTCCCGTATACGTCGCGCTCAAGAATTGGATGCTGCTGACACTCGTATTGAGCGCCCTTGCCGCTGGCGCAGTCTATTGGGTGCACGGCAACCTCACGTTCGATAAGCGTCCGTGGGGGTCTCCCTCGGTCATCGCCCACGCCTCCGCCCTGTTGGGACTCTTCTTCGTAGTGAAGGCCTGGTCCTATTGGCTAGACCGGTACCTGCTCCTCTACCGCGACAATGGGGTGGTGGTAGGCGCGGCATACACCGACATCCATGTCGAGCTGCCGGTGCTCTTGGTCCTTATCGGGCTTGCCTTAGCGGCCGCCCTCGCCTCATGGGCCAATATATGGGTGCGAGCGTACAGGCTCCCCGCGGCCGCAGCGGTTCTGGTCTTCGGCAGCTCGTTTTTGCTGGCGCTCGCGTTCCCGGCGGTGTTCCAACGTTTCTACGTGAAGCCGAACGAACTACAGCTGGAAACACCCTACCTCAAGCGCAACATCGCTCTTACACGGGAGGCCTATAATCTCCACCAGATTAAGGTCAAGCCCTTCCCAGCGGAACAAGGACTAACGTTCCAATCGCTCCAGGACAACCGCGCGACTATTGACAACATCCGGCTTTGGGACTGGCAGCCATTGCTGGATACCTACGCGCAATTGCAGGAGATCCGGACCTATTACAAGTTCCTTAATGTGGACGTCGATCGCTATGACCTTGGCGGCTCCTACCAGCAGGTGATGCTGTCGGCTCGCGAGCTCGCACCGGCGCGCCTTCCGCCCAATGCCCAGACCTGGGTCAACCTGCATCTGCTGTTCACCCATGGCAATGGGGTGGTGATGTCGCCGGTGACGCGCAAATCACGCGAAGGCTTGCCGATCCTCTACCTGCAGGACATCCCTCCGGTCGCTTCAGGTGGTCCCACTCTTAGCGAGCCGCGCATTTATTTCGGGCAGGGCGCCGATTCCTATGTGATCGTGAAGGCAAGCACCCCGGAGTTCGACTATCCCAAAGGAAAAGATAACGTTTACGCGACCTACGAAGGCGGAGCCGGCGTCGGCCTTAGCGGAACAGCGCGACGAAGCCTCTTTGCCTGGTATTTCAACGACCCCAACATCCTGCTCACCAGCTACATTAAGAGTGAGAGCCGCATACTTTTCCGCCGCAACATCCGTGATCGCGTTCACACGATCGCTCCGTTCCTCCGCCTGGACCGCGACCCCTATGCGGTTATAAGCGGCGGCAGGCTGTTCTGGATACAAGATGCCTACACCACCAGTGATTGGTTCCCCTATGCTCAGCCGCTTCCCAGAGGCGACGCCAATTACATCCGGAATTCGGTGAAGATCATCATCGACGCCTACAACGGGTCGGTTGACTTCTACCTTGCCGATCCGGCGGACCCCGTCGTCGCAACCTACCGGCGCATCTTTCCCGGCTTATTCAAGCCGTTCGCGGCCATGCCTGAGGATCTGCAAAAGCACGTGCGCTACCCGGAAGACCTGTTCCTCATCCAGGCCCAGCTCTACCGCGCCTATCACATGGACACCCCGGAAGTTTTCTATAACCGGGAGGACCAGTGGCAATTCCCGCGCCGGCCTACCGGCTTCGATGGCGCAGAGATGGACCCCTACTACATCATCATGCGCTTGCCTGGAGAGACGCACGCTGAGTTTTTCCTAATGCTCCCGATGGTGCCGAGCCAGCGGCAGAACATGATTGCGTGGCTGGCCGCTCGCTGTGACCAGCCGGACTATGGAAAGCTGATCGTCTACGAATTTCCAAAGGACAAGCTGGTCTATGGACCCTTCCAGATCGAGGCGCGCATCAACCAAAATACTGAGATCTCCCAGCTGATCTCGCTTTGGAACCAGTTGGGCTCGCGGGTCATCCGTGGCAATCTTCTGGCGATTCCGATCGAAAACTCGATTCTCTATGTCTCGCCGCTCTATCTCAGGGCCGAAACAGGTCAGTTGCCCGAGCTCAAGCGGGTGATTGCCGCCTATGGTGATCGTGTGGTCATGGAGGAGACGCTCCCCGCGGCGCTGGCGGCCCTCTTCAAGGAATCAGCCCCCGCCAACCTCCTTCCAAACCCGCCAGCCGCGTCCGGTCCCTTGGGGCCCGCGGACCTTCAAGCGCGAGAGGCGCTCGGTCATTATGACCGCGCGATTGCGCGGTTGAAAGCCGGGGATTGGGGCGGTTTTGGGGCCGAGCTCGATGCCATGCGACCACTCCTTCTACAGTTGAATCAGCATCCCAGCGATCATTAGCCAAGCTGGCGCGATTGAGTTTGGTTTGCGTCAGGGGTTCGAATGTCATGCGTCCGGGCAAAAACCAGCGGAAAGCCGAGGTGAGACATCATCACTCACGCGCGCCTGGTTACAGATACGAAAATGGCACCTTTTCTACAACTTCTCTAGCAGTTTCAGTTAGTTGCGTTGTTCAAGGTCTTTTAATAACAGGTAATAACAGGTGTGCAACAGATACCTGAACAGCTCGCGCATTAGATCTGGAGCAGGTTACCTCGCGCAGAAGTTCGCGGAACAGCTAACCGCGTGCAGGCTCCCATCTTTGAGCTATCGAATCCCCTTGCATGATTGATCTGGCCCCAATCATCCGCGATTCTTGATGTATCTTTGACCCGCGCCGCTTCA
>JBAUNL010000283.1:0-2725 GCA_049579205.1 Rhodomicrobium sp.
GATGTGGTTCCAGTCGACTTGCATATCCCCGGCTGCCCGCCGCGTCCTGTCAATCTGCTCAAAGGCCTGCTTGCCTTGCTCGAACCAAGTGAAAGGCCTATGACGACCGCTTCCTGAGGATGTGGGACTAGGTCTTCCTGCTCCGAAAACGGAGTTGGCGAGCGAGGCAAGTTCGACATCCGCGCCACCGCCAGCACAAGCGAGTTCAAGCGAAGCCGCTCCCGAACCCGAACCTAAGCTCCTCAATGCTCCCACGCCCCAGCACAAAATCCGCGGTAGCCAATCGGAAAGCCCATCGTGCGACGGGAGGTCGTCGTGAGCCCGCGGATGACGTTGGCGGTGGCCTGACGGTGGCCGATAAGATGCGTACGGGCGACCAGCAGCATCCGCAGCGTCTGCGCATCCATGCTCTTCACTGCAACTTCGCGGAACCACCCCGTGCGGACGATCTGCGCCAGCCCCCAGGCGTCATTGGCATCGGTCTTGTTGACTTGCAGCTTGAGGGCGGCCTTGGCGTGCCGGGCATCCAGACAAACTACCGGCAGCTCAAGTTCGCACAAGGCGCGCGTCAGCCAGTTCGACAGCTGGCCAGTTTCCAGGCCGATGAGCCGCGCCCCGCGCGCGTGGCGGTGAAGCGCACCGGCTATGTTGGCAGGATCAGTGGCGCAGCTGCCGCGCCAAACCGTGGCGCCCGTGCTGTCCACTACGCATATGGAGGTTGTCTCAAGCGAGACATCGAGGCCGGCGTATACATCTTGTGGGATCATGGCGGGTCTCCGCGTTCGAGTTGACCTCGCAGAGCGTAGCCGGCGCTCGCGACAAGCCTCCGCGATTACGTCATGTCCCGGCCTTCGCAAACCCCTTGCCGTCACGCGCAGCGGCCGTCAAGAATGGCCGCTTTCTTAGCGGCCACCGAAGCCGTGTTCTTGACGGCTGCGAGCCACGCAGCCTCCACACAGAGGTAAGATCGCCGACCATCCCCACCGACACTAAAAACTGTAATTTTCTTCTTGTCAGCGTACGCGGTATCTACCGCGATCTAATCGGGGGCCGCGACTCCCGGTCTTTGCCCGGAACAAAACCCTACAGCGACCGCGAGGCCAGCTGCACTACCAGAAGTGACCGATGCGCTTTGCGCCAAGGACTGCCTGCCACACCAGCACCAAATCGATCGCGAGGACGATAAATCCCGCCAGAAGTCCGATAGCAAGGATCAACCCGTCGTCTTCGAGATAGGCCAGCGAGATGACGAGGATCAAGAGCGCGGGCGGAACGTTGCTCAATGGGATCGGAGTTAGCAAAAGCCTGAAAGTCAGCAGCATGACGGCGATGCCCACGATGCGCTTTGTCGCCTGGGGCGGGACGCGCCACCGCGGATGAACGGTCCTTTCAAGATATTTCAGGACTGGAATGGCGCGTTGCAAAGCGGCACCAAGGCGCTGCGTGGACACAGTGCGAGCGGCGATCCAACTTGGAAAGAGGGGTGCCGGGCGGCCTACGATCATTTCGAACGCGGGGATTAGGAGCAATAAGCCAGCGATGACGCAAATCCCTGGTGCAGTGGCGGCGACGGCGAGCAAAAGCAGGATAAGCCCGAACGAGTGTTTGTCCAGGCTGGCTATCAACCACCCGAAGGTTACATGATCTACGGTTGCCTCGTCGCGCATCTCCTGAAGAAGCACGGAGGCGGGGATAAAAGCTCTTGCGGGCTGGCTTCGCTCCACCTCAAGCTTCCTCTCCTCGTTGTCTCTCAGATCGCAATGTAAATCAGACCTGAAAAATTGGGAAGATCGCGGCGGTGCGCTCGGTTCATCCGAGCGGAGTGCGCTCTTTTCCGCTACCGGTACGCAGGCGGGATAGATGCAAGTCATCGGGCCAGAACGGCATATCGATCACAGCCGCGGATCTCTGCCGCGAAGGCAAGGTCAACTGACGCGACAGCGCCGGAGTCTTCGGTTCTAGCGCCGCTTCAAGCTTATCGCGCAAGAGTTGCACGGCATTGCCCTTTGCCCCTGCGTATTCGCCCTCTGCAAAATCGGTGCCCCGCTTGGAGGTGGCTTGCGGCCTAGGAGAGTTTGAGATGGGCCGAAAGAATCTGAGACGTGCGGCGGGGCAGCGCCGCAGGACAGGAGTGCCTCTACGCGTTGCGATCGGAGCAGCCGCCGTGGGAGGTCCGGCGGCCGGTGCCTTCGCAATCATCGGCAAGGCTGTCTTGGTCCCGCCCAGGCTGTGGAATCATATCCATGGACATCACCATGGTGAACCAACACGGCGAGGTAGTAATGACTTGTTCCGGTGCCGCGATGTACAGGACACGTCCCAAACGATCAGCTGAATTTTGGGCCGCGTTCTTCACCAGGCCGACGCTCACAATAGGCGAAGTTTTCTCGGCCCCCTCGCCTATGGCGCCAACGGGATTTCGAAGACCGCCGCCCACATCCCCGGAAGCGGGTTTGAAAGAGGGCGGACTCCCTTCGTTTTTTCGCAGCCATTCGATTGATCTTCGGAATTGCGCGCCGGTGAGCCGCAGGACTGACCCTGCCATTTCTGATCGTCACTGTTGCTGCGGTACACTTTGCAGGCGCCGGCTTGACCCTTAAGATTTGGTCACCGAGCGCTGCCGCAGCCGTGAGGTCACAACTCTTGCCGATACCGCCATAGAGACCTACGAAGCCATCCGGACCACGCGTACAGTCCTTGGCCTCAATGGCAAACGCAGGAAAAG
>JBAUNL010000284.1:0-5639 GCA_049579205.1 Rhodomicrobium sp.
ACTGCCGTTCAGGGACTTCACAAAAGCGTGAGCGCTGTTCATGTCATAGTGCACTGCAAAATGGGCTGGTCATTTTGCCACGGGCGTGCGAATTTCAGGGGAGACACGCCCGCACTTCCGTGCCTACCTGGAGATGAGCATGAGCTCAATAATTACCAACTCCCTCCCGCACAAGAAAGAGGCGGCGAAGCCGAATGGGACGGCAACGCTTACTCTTAAGAACAAACAATATGAACTGCCCGTCGCTTCGGGCAGTGTTGGCCCTGACGTCATAGACATTTCCAAGCTTTATGGAGAATCCGGGACATTCACCTACGATCCAGGATTTACATCGACGGCGGCGTGCAAGTCCGATATTACTTACATCGACGGCGAGAGAGGCATCCTTCTCTACCGCGGCTATCCTATCGATCAGCTTGCCGAGCACGGAAATTTTCTTGAGACATGTCATTTGCTCCTTTACGGCAACCTTCCCAACAAGGAGCAATACCTGAACTTTAGGAACCGGGTGATCTACCACACCATGCTGCATGAGCAGATGAACCGGTTCTTTTCTGGCTTTAGGCGTGATGCCCACCCCATGGCCGTGATGACTGGGACCGTTGGCGCTCTGTCGGCCTTCTATCACGACTCCACCGACATCAACGATCCCATCCAGCGAGACATAGCGTCGATCCGCATGATCGCGAAAATGCCGACCATCGCCGCGATGGCTTATAAATATGCGGTCGGCCAGCCCTTCATCTACCCCCGAAACGAGCTCGATTACGCATCGAATTTCCTCTACATGACCTTTGCGGTGCCTTGTGAGGAATACAAGGTTAATCCGGTGCTTAGCCGCGCCATGGACCGGATTTTCATCCTGCACGCCGACCATGAGCAAAATGCTTCTACCTCCACGGTCCGGCTCGCCGGTTCTTCCGGCGCGAACCCATTTGCCTGCATCGCCGCTGGTATTGCCTGCCTTTGGGGGCCGGCGCATGGCGGGGCGAACGAAGCCGCGCTGAAGATGCTGATGGAAATCGGGACTGTGGACCGCATTCCGCAATTCATCAAGCGGGCAAAGGACAAGGATGATCATTTCCGGCTGAGCGGCTTCGGACATCGCGTTTACAAGAACTACGATCCGCGTGCACGGGTAATGCAACGGACCTGCAAGGAAGTCCTGGAAGTCGTAGGGATCAAGAACGATCCCCTTTTGCAGGTGGCAATGGAGCTTGAGCGAATTGCCCTTGAGGATGATTACTTCATCGAGAAGAAGCTTTATCCCAACATCGACTTCTATTCGGGCATCACGCTAAAGGCTCTCGGTTTCCCAACCTCAATGTTCACCGTGCTATTCGCCATCGCACGCACAGTTGGTTGGATTGCGCAGTGGAAAGAAATGATCGCCGATCCGGAGCAGAAAATCGGCCGGCCGAGGCAGCTCTACATTGGCGAGACGGCTCGGGATTACGTTCCGTTGGAGGCCCGTTCTTAAGACTTATCCAGAACAGACATGTGTTCCTCGTCCCGGTAGAAGCTAAATCTGTGGGATTTGGTGCGCTTTGCTCAAAGTCACAGCATGCCGTTCAACCCCTTTGCGGGTACGTTTGAAGGTACAGTTTGAACGTCTTGTTTTAGATCAGGCAGTTACCATGAAAAATTGTGGCCGCCTGGCCAATCGTTATAAGTACACGGCCAGTGACAGGGGTAGCGTCCTCAGGTGTTTCCGCCGTTTATAGGCAAAAGGCACTCTTCTAAGCATCTTAGCAGGAACCGCTCTCCCCACGCGTCAGACTGAGCCCAAGCCGCCTCTTCGTATCGCAGCGCAGAAGCCAGAGTGGGGTGATGGTGATACTGCCGAAAACGCCCTCGTTCAGATTGGAGGGACGCAGGGCGCTCGTAACCGGTGGCGGCCGCGGGATTGGCCTTGCGGCAGCGGCCGCCCTCGCCGAGGCTGGGGCGCATGTCGTGCTGGGCGCGCGTACGATGGCGGAGATCACCGAGGCCGCATCCGCGATCAAAGCTGCTGGCGGTAGTGCCGAAGCCGTTCAATTGGACGTTACCGATCTTCCCTCTGTTGATCGGATTGTCTGCGGCGCCGGCCCATTCGACATTCTCATAAACAATGCCGGCATCAACCGCCCCCGGCCCATGATCGAGATCGCCCCGGAAGACTTCGACGCCGTCATGGAGGTGAATGTGCGGGCGGCCTATTTTGTCGCGCAAGCCGTTGCACGCGGCATGGTGGCGGCGGGACGAGGCGGCTCCATCATCAACATTTCATCGCAGATGGGGCATGTGGGCGGCCCCAACCGCACGGTCTATTGCGCGTCCAAACATGCCATGGAAGGCATGACCAAAGCGATGGCGTTCGAACTTGGCCCGCACGGCATTCGGGTCAACACCGTCTGTCCCACATTCGTCGAGACGCCGCTCAGCCAATCTTCCCTTGCACAGCCTCAGTTCAGGGAATGGGTCATGAGCAAAATCAAACTTGGCAGGCTTGCTCAACCCGAAGATATCATGGCAGCCGTTGTCTTTCTCGCCGGCGACGGCTCAGCAATGATTACGGGCTCGGCTTTGATGATCGACGGTGGTTGGACCGCCGGCTAAAATGCCGGGCGGGAAAGCACACGCAGAAGAATGCAAGGGGAGTTTCGTCCATGCCTAAACATCTCAAGCGCCGCAGCGATTCAGTAAGAAAGGCGGAGGCAGAGGGACAGGCTCGGGAAACGGTCGCAAAAATCATTGCGGACGTGGAGGCGCGCGGCGATGCCGCTGTGCGCCAGTATTCCGAAAAGTTCGATAAGTGGTCGCCTGAAAGCTTCTTGCTATCTCCAAAGCAGATCCAGGAAGCCATGAACCGCGTACCGGAGCGCGACCTGAAAGACATAGAGTTCGCACAGGCGCAGATCAGAAACTTCGCTCAAAAGCAGCTTGCCTGTCTGTCTGAGATCGAGGTTGAAACGCTGCCGGGTGTGGTCCTAGGTCACCGCAACATTCCCGTGAATTCGGTCGGCTCCTATGTCCCAGGGGGGCGCTATCCGATGGTTGCGTCTGCGCATATGAGCGTGGTCACCGCCAAGGTTGCTGGCGTGAAGAGAATCATAACCTCAGCACCCCCGAGCGCTGGCGGCGCGCACCCTGCCACCGTCGCAGCCATGCATATGGGAGGCGCGGACGAGATCATGGTTTTGGGGGGCGTGCAGGCGATGGCAGCGATGGCGGTCGGGACCGAGACCATCAAACCCGTCGATATGCTCGTTGGGCCCGGCAATATCTATGTTGCCGAGGCCAAGCGTCAGTTGTTCGGGCGGGTTGGGATCGACCTTTATGCGGGACCGACAGAGATCCTTCTCATCGCAGATGAGACCGTCGATGCCGAGATTTGCGCTACCGACCTCCTCGGCCAGGCCGAACATGGCCCAACCTCACCTGCGATCCTCGTGACGAATTCGGAGCGGCTCGCACATGAGACAATCAGGGAAGTGGAGCGGCTGCTGAAAATTCTACCAACAGCGCAAACAGCGGGGCAAGCATGGGCCGATTTCGGCGAGGTGATCCTCTGCAACTCTTACGAGGAGATGCTGGCGGAAGCAGACAGGATTGCCTCCGAGCATGTCCAGGTGATGACGGATCGCGATCTGTGGTTCCGGGACAATATGACCAATTTCGGCTCGATGTTTCTGGGGCCTCGCACCAACGTTGCCTATGGGGACAAGGTAATCGGGACCAATCACACTCTGCCGACAATGAAAGCGGCCCGCTACACGGGCGGCCTTTGGGTTGGCAAATTCCTGAAAACCTGCACGTGGCAGCAAGTCAATACTGACGAGGCCGCTGCAACCATTGGCCGCTACTGTTCCCGATTGTCGTCGCTTGAGGGCTTCGTGGGCCACGCTGAGCAAGCCAACGTTCGCGTGCGGCGCTATGGCCGGCAGAATGTGCCTTACGGCGAGGCCGCGTCATAGGCTACGATTGGGCCTCTGCTAATGCCTCGAAAAACGCCCGCACATGCTCGACTCCTAGCGTGGCTACATGGTCGCTTGCTGCCGCTTCTGTGGATGCACAGGCAAAGACATGTCCAGCGCTCGCATCGCTCGATAGCGATCACGACGGGAAGCTGGATCTGACCGAAGCCAAAGCGGCGGCCTCCGCCCGCTTCACAAGGCTTGATTCGGACAAGGATAATACACTCGACGCCAAAGAGCTTAAGCGATGCTTAAGCGTTAGAAAGATTCGAGCGAACGACCCGGATCATGACGGCACTTTGGACCGGACTGAATATATCGCGATCGTGAGGCGCGCTTTAATGCCGCCGACCCAGACAAGGACGGGACCATCGATTGCAAGGAAGTGACAAAGAGGGGCAGGGCGGACACTTCTCGATGTACTTCGCTAGCCACGTTGATGCCGCCGGTGCCGCCGACTGGCTAATGCTTCGCGCTGGCCTTGGTCCGAACCGTGGGTAAGCTTAGCCCGTCCGCTGTTTCGCACTGGCCCTGGACAGATGATAGGGAGCAAGTCCCGCATGCAAGGCAAGGTCGAACGCGACCCGGCTCTCCGACAATGGCAACTGACATCAAGGAGTGCCGACGCTGCAATTGATACAGCGCGTTCCGCCAAGCGGCAACGCCGGTTCGGCCCGAGACATGTGCGGTCACCGCAAAATGCATCGGCCGATGCTGGTCGAGCAACCACATGAGGTGTTCAAGGTCTCCAGGTCGAGCGGGGTTAACACCACGCTTGAGTTCGAGCGGTCGACAAGCGGCGCTTCGAGCAAGCCCTCAAGTTCCTTGATACTTGCAAAGTCGACTGCGTCACACGGCAGGCAATCGCCACCCGGCGGAAGTGAGCATGATCGTTCAGTACCAGCAAATGGCGGAGATGGCGCACCGAAGGTAGGCTGACCATCGCTTTTTCCGATCAGTGTTTTCCAAATATCTTGTTGGACAAGCTGGGATTGCAACCCGATCATCTGGCTCGAATGGCCGAAGAGGTTATTCCTCGAAACTAAGAGAAACGATGCAGCAGAAAAACGCCGAATCGATCGAGGAGGCGGAAGGAGAAGTCATGACAAAACTTATCAGTGTAGCAGCGACGGCTCTTCTTGTGGTTGTCACAAGCGCGAGCGCGAAGTCACTCCCCAGTCAGCGAGCATTGCGGTATCCCGCTGCGCCTTCTTATTATCTGGCCCCCGGAGCCAGCGTTTATCATGGCTATAGTTTCGGGCAGAGCACCTCCTCAGACTTTGACCCATTTCACTTTCCCCCTCACTAGGGCTTGGCTGCAGATATCCGTGGATCTAGCCACGAAGCTCTCGGCAGCGCCAATACAGTCTTAGCGCCAATACAGTCTTCAGGAGGTATCCTGCCAATGTCTTACAATTTCCTGCTCGCTTCGTGGGGCAGTTCGGGCAATCTAAATCCATTGTTGACGGCGGCACGCCAGCTGCGCCGGAACGGGCATCGCGTCCGGGTGATCGCTGATCCGTCAATGCGCGGCGAAGTGGAGGCAGCCAATGTCGAGTTCGTGACATGGCGCCGCGCGCCCATCGGGACAGACGCCGATCCGGCCGACTTCTCGGACATTGGAGACTGGGCCCGCAGAACAATGTTCGGTCCCGCCATCGCCTATGCGGAGGATATCCGGGA
>JBAUNL010000285.1:0-9479 GCA_049579205.1 Rhodomicrobium sp.
CGGTCTTGATTTTGAGCCAATCGGCGCTGCGCTCGCCCGAGCGATAAAGGCTATCGGCGCGCTTGGCCATGATGCCCTCAAGGCCTCGTTCCTCGGCCTCCTTGAAATATCGGGCGCCATAGTGCGGGCGGTCGTCGCTGAACGTCAAGAGCGGGTCCTTGGGCAACAGGCCTCGCAGCCGGTCCTTGCGCTGAAGCAGGGGCAGGCCGCGCAGGTCTTCGCTGTCCAGAAACATGATGTCGAAGAGGCAGTAGCGAAGCTTCGCTTCGCTGCGCAAGGCATTCTGCAGAAGCTGAAAGCGCGAGATGCCTTGCGCGTCAAGCGCCACCAGCTCGCCATCGAGCACGGCGTCGCGCCGCACTTTCTCGAGAGCCTTCGCCACCGGCCGGTAACGGTCGCTGATGATCTTGCCGTTGCGGGAATAAAGCGTGACCTTGCCGCTTTCGATGCACGTCACCACGCGAATGCCGTCCCATTTGGTTTCGAAAACCCAAGCGGCATCATCGAAGGGAGCATCGATGAGTGTCGCCAGCATGGGCTGGAGATGCCTGGTAAGCTTGGATTCACGCGGCATGATTTAAACAATGGATGCGGTTGATACCAGCTCCGGATCTGATCAATTTCAGAGAGCCATTCGGAGGCTTTCGTCCATAGCTGCTGCATCAGTCCTGTCAGCCCTGGCCATTCGAACGCGGCCCGTGCCGGCGGCTTAAAGGACGACAAAAGCTCAAGCGGAGAACGGCCTGCCAAAGAATCCAAAACCTTTCCAGCGGTTCCTGGGCCGATGCCGGGCAAGAGTTGCAGAACGCGGAAGCCGCTCATGCGGTCGAGCGGGTTTTCGGCCCAGCGCAAGACCGCGAGCAGGTCTTTGATATGGGCGGCTTCCAGAAATTTGAGCCCGCCGAACTTGACGAAGGGAATGTTGCGGCGGCTGAGCTCGATTTCGAGCAGGGCGCTGTGGTGGCCAGTACGAAAGAGGACCGCTTGCTCTTTGATGCGCCGTGCCCTCTTCGCGACGGGCAAGCACGCGCTCGCAAACGAATTCGGCTTGCGCCGCATCGTCGCGTACGGAAACGAGGCAAGGTTTGTCCGTCGAATGCCGCTCGGACCAGAGGTCCTTGGTGAAGCGTTCCTTGGCGAGCGCGATCACGGCATTGGCGGCGTCAAGGATCGGCACGGTCGAGCGGTAATTGCGGTCGAGCGTCACGACCACAGCACGCGGCTGAAACTGGCTTGGAAAGTCGAGAATGTTACGCACGGTCGCGGCTCGAAAACTGTAGATCGATTGCGCATCGTCGCCGACCACGGTGAGTCCTTTGCCGTCCGGTTTGAGCCCGAGCAGGATCGCAGCCTGGATTGCGTTCGTATCCTGATATTCATCGACGAGCACATGGTCGAACAGTGCACCGATCCCGGCCGCAAGTTCGGGGACCCTCATGAGCTCCGCCCAATAGAGAAGCAGATCGTCGTAATCGAGGACATGCTGAGCCTGTTTGGCCTCGACATAGGCCTCAAACAGCCGGCGCAACTGCTCCGCAAAACCCGCACACCACGGAAAATGCCGCTTGAGCACATCGGCCAGCGCAGCACCGGAATTAACCACCTTCGAATAGATAGCAAGGCAGGTCTGCTTTTGCGGAAAGCGCTGCTCCTGCTCCGAATATCCCAACTGATGCCGGACGAGATTGATCAGATCGGCGGAATCTTCGCGGTCATGAATCGTGAAAGCCGGATCGAGACCTGCTGAATGGGCAAATTCGCGCAGCAGGCGCGCGCCGATCGCATGAAAGGTGCCGGACCACGCGATGCGCATGCCGGTGTGCGCGCCCAAGGTGCCGTCTTTATTCAAAATGCGCTCGACCCGCTGTTCCATCTCCTGCGCCGCGCGCCGCGAAAAGGTCAGAAGCAGGATGCGGCCCGGATCGGCGCCGTGCTTGATAAACTGCGCCACCCTATGCGCGAGCGTCTCGGTCTTGCCGGAGCCGGCGCCCGCGATAATCAGCAGCGGCCCATGGCTTTCGCCATTCTCGGCCGCAATCCCATAAAAGGCGGCGTGGTGCTGCTCCGGATTAAGCGAGGCAAGGGGATCGGGATATGGCATAGAGACAGCGGCGCACCAGGATCACGGCGAAGTCAAATTTGATCACGATTCGTTCTGCTACGCCAATGCTCAGTCAGTGTACCGGAGCTACGCAATTGACCGAGGAACCAGCGTCGAACGGTATCATCCAATTTTGGTTCTCAGCGGAAACTCGGCCGCATTGGTTTCTGGTGTCGGACGCCTTCGACGCTAGGGTGCGAGAGCGTTTCGGCGCACTGGCTGAACTGGCCAGCGCGGGTGACCTCGACGATTGGGCGAAAACGCCCGAAGGCTCGCTCGCTCTCCTTTTGCGCCGCAACTGCCCGGCAGCCCAACCTATTTGAAGCCCGGCACGCCGGCGCTTGCCAAGTTCCTCTACGATCTGGGCTATACCACCGGCGAGTTCGGAAAGAACCACCTCGGAGATCATACCGAGGCTCTGCCCACGGCCCACGGCTTCCAGGAATATTGGGGCTACCTCTACCACCTCGATGCCATGCAGCAGGTGAGCTTCCCCGACATTAACAAGACCGCAAGCACCCAGACGATCGCGCCGCCGTGCAAGAACACGCCGATTCCGGGTGTCCCTGAAGTGCCCGGCGCCGTGGATGCGAAAACCACCACCTGCCTGACGCCACCACGGCCGGTTCTGTGGTGCCACTCTTCCGACGGCACCGAGAAGAACCAAACCTGCCAGGACGAAGGGCCCTTGACATTGGATCGCTCGCGGACCGTGGACGAAGAGATCTCTGAGAAGGTCATCGATTTCCTCGACCGAAACGATCCGAAGAAGACCAACAAACCCTTCTTTGTCTGGTACAACCCCGCACGCATGCATGTCACGACGATGCTCTCGCCGAAATATGAAGCCATGCTAGGTGAGAGGGGCGGCAAGGATTGGGGCATCCAGGAAGCCGGCATGAAGCAGATGGACGACAATATCGGCTATGTGCTCAAGAAGCTCGAAGACATGGGCCAGCTGGATAACACCATTATCGTCTTCACCACGGACAATGGCGCCGAGGCGATCAGCTTTCCCGATGGCGGCGTGACACCCTTTAAAGGTCAGAAAGGCGAAGCTTGGGAGGGAGGCTATCGCGCTCCGCAAGTCGTCCGCTGGCCCGGACACATCAAGCCCGGCACGGTTGTCAATCAGCTGTTTGCCGCGCTTGATTGGGTTCCAACCTTTGTCGACATCGCCGGCGGCCCCAAAGGCGACGGGCTGAAAAAGCAAATCGAGGCGGGGCAATACCCCGGCATCGTCAAGACCACGCTCGACGGCTTCGACCAGCGCGACTTCCTGGAAGGCAAGTCCAGCAAGTCCGCGCGCGATGTCTTCTTCTACTATTCGGGAGCGACACCCTCGGCGGTGCGCTACAAGAACTGGAAGATGTACTATACGATGGCGCAGGCCGGCGCGACCGGCTGGATCCAGCCGCTTGTCAGTTACCACTTTACCTTGGTCCAGAACATCAAGCGCGATCCCTTCGAACAGGCGGTAGGCCCCGATCAAAAGACGGCGATGGGCCTTGGCGGTGCGCTTGCCGCTCCGAGCACAGCCTATATCTATGACTGGAACATGCTGCCCATCGGTCAGCAATTGTGGCTGAAAGAACTCGAAAGCTACAAGCAGTTCCCGCCTCTGCAGTCGCCCGAAACCTACAACCTCGAACAGGTGAAAGAGGAAATTCGCGCCTCAGGGTCAACATCCCCAGGCGGTGGCGGACATCCAAGCGATTAATGTTTGCTGGCAACGCAAATGTCCGCGCCCGATAATTGGGCGCGGACAGTGAAATACGCTGGAGGCCGCCATGCACAGGCTAAGAATATTAAGCGCCATACCGCTCGCAGCGCTTTGGCTTGCATTCCATGCCGCTTTGGCCATGCGCCGCTGAGCAGCCGGTCAAACCCAACATCCTCGTCGACGACATCGGCTATTGGAATATCAGCGCCGATACAAGTACGGCGACAAACTCGCTTGGACTTGAAGGCAACCTGCTAGTGATCGGGGACTGTCCTGTCTACGACTATAAGGTTCAGTTCCGTATGATTTTCAAAAACTGAAAGGCTTGAGCCGCCTAGAACCCAGCGGTGAAAGAAGAGATCAGGAGATTGCCATGGAACATGTGGCGCGCATCATATTCCCAGTAGTCACGGACGCTGAACGTCACCGGCGTCTTCTCGATCTTGGTCGAATAGGTTAGTCCGCCTCCAACCGCATCCACAGAGCCAATAAAGGGCGCCAAAATGGCGCCCGGACCTGAGTCGCCTGTGAGCTGCCTGTAGTCGTAGCCTACGACGCCGATCTCAAGCGCATTGTCGAATTTGTAGCCGATCGCCCACTCGGCATGAAATTCATTGCCTGTCTGGTATTGCGTGACGTTATTCTCAAGGCTCGCCATAAAGCCGATGGCGCCATTGATCTCGATCTTCGAGGCCTTATCGAAATATGTGAATCCCCAGCCCAGGTCCAAGGAAGGGCGATTGAGGCCGAGGATCGGAGCGAAGCCCCGCTCGTAGCGACCGGAAGGCACGATGTTCAGAACATAAAAGGTATGGGAGAACTCCTCGCCATCCCAGCCAAGCTGCGCTTGGACGCTAAAGTCGCCTAGTCCGTCACCTTGTGTCTCGGTAATGATGGTTCCCCGGGCGGCCAAGGCGCCCGCTTGATAGTCCGCATAGCCCGCAGGCGCAGAGACCGAGAAACCGAAATGGCCGTCGAACACCTTTTTTTCGGGAACGTAAAGGATGTCCACCTCATCGAAGAAAAGCTTCGCATTAACACCTGCGTTGAAAGTGCGGCCGCCAAAGCTGAAGTTACCCCCGATCGATCCGTCATAGTAGGAAACGGCCTCGGTTACATAAACGCCGGGAGGCGGAGTAATGCCAGCGCCAAAGGAAAGGCTTCCAAGCGGATAGGTGGTGAAGCCATATTCATCGGCATGACCCTTCGAGGCCAAAGAGCTAAAGGCAATACCAGACGCGAGTGCAATCCTTCCTAATATGTTGGCGCGCATCGTCTTCTCCGCGATGGATAAGCCTGCGCCCACTGTTGGTTGATTTGCGCGTGTAAATCAATTTCTAGTTGCGGTTTAGCGAGAGTAGGAATCGGCTGAAGGATTTCGAAATGCACGACCGGGGCACCCGCATCGAGCCGGCAGCGTCAGCGTAAGCCCTAATTTAAACGCGAGGAGTAGCCCTATTGGGCGGGCGGCAGATCGTCTTCTAAAAGGGTGACAGGCAAGGCTACAACATTCGGGCTCCCCCAAGCTGTTGAAACCCGGATGGCCTGCGACATGAATGATAGGGTTTTCGCGAAGACATTGCTGACGACAGCCACAACGCGGCCTTTGCAGTCTAGAACAGGCGCACCCGAGGCGCCATGATCGAGAGCGAGCCGGTCGTCACCGTCGAAAAGTTCAAACAAAGCCGTTCCGTCAAGCCTTGCCTCGTCACCACCCTTTACAAAGCGGCCCGAGGCGAGGCGCAGGTGATTAGCGGGATAGCCGAGACTATAGACACTCTCGCCTGCAACGAGGGGCTCGCGTCTGATGGAGATGGGCTCCGCGCCGGGAAAGCTTTCCTTCAATTCCAAAATCGCGATCTTCTCAACACCAGGACCGGCGATGTTCCGGAGGCGCACCTGGAGATGCTTTTCTTGTGAAATCCCGCCTAACTCGGCCTCTTTCCAGTCCTCGGCCGCAAGCCCCATGGACTCCGCCACATGTGCCGCCGTTACCAGCAAATGCGAAGACAGAAACCAGCCTGTTCCGCGCACTCCGAGCAGAGTTGGATCGCTCTTCCTCTCCTCCTCGGTAAAGTGCCGCGTGATACTTACTACGGAATTTGTCGGCGCCGATTGGTCTGGACACGCAGCCTTAGCTGCAAAGGCTGCAAGTATAAAAGCAAATTGCAGCCCAAGAAGCGCTCGAACCAGGCCTCCAAAAGCTCGCAAAGGCATCGTTGCTCCCACCCCCCATCCTCAAGCTTGGAGTGAGCGTAATGTGTCGAGGCGGGGTTCGCCTGCCTTATTGTCGAGATGTGGCTAAGTGGGCGGGTAGCTGTCGCAGATCTACCACAGAGCGGTCGTCGATCGCGCCAAGGCGAGGGTCAACGGTGATGGTTCCATTCGTCAGCTCGTTCCAACCTCGTCTGCTGGCGGATCTGAAAACGGTCGTAGTCCGACAGCACCCCTCCCGCGGCCCCCCTTTCGGCGGCTAGCGTTCCGAACTCGGACGAAACCAACGCCATTTTTAAAGCGCGCCGAGAGTCCGTTCATGGCCCAGGGCTGAAGAGAAATAGAAACGCATTTTGCTGCAGCGACAGCGCTCGCAGCGGTTCGGAGGGCACCGCCACGTACAGCCGCTCAGCCCCCAGCAAGAGACCTTTCGGCAAACAGCCCGAATGGGCCGCTTCCGCCTTGAACGGGCGTGCCGGGCCGGTCCAAAGTACCAAGCCGTGGGCCAGATGAGATTCGAAGCTCCTCGCGCAGCCTTTCGGGTAGCTCCTTTGCACGGTGGCGGTTAAGCGCCAGCATATTGCCGTCGCCGTTCCAGGCTGCCTAGCCTGGTAACGAACTTTTTCCGCTACCAGGGCGAAGGTTCCTGCCGTGTAGGGCCAAATTTGGGCTCTGGCAAAGGCTGGTTTTTTTTCGAGCCAGGCGTCAATATCGCTTTCGCGCCAACCTATACGGCCCTTCGCGTACTTGATATTAGCGGGAAACTTACCCTCCCGGCAGAGCTTATCGACGTGCTGGCGTCTCATGGCAATGCCTTTGAACGAAAGGTCGCGGAAGCGGAGGATGCGGCACATGAGGTGCGCTTTTATAGCACACGCCAAGCTTGCGGCAAATGGGTGAGCGATAGCGGATGAAAGTCGAATGAGCTTTTTGAATTTATGCAATCCAGCCCTTTGATCCCCCGATCCCGTCCCATGCCTTGTCAATCATGTCTCCAAGTGAGGACTCTTTATCAGGGTGCCGGCTTATGACATTGCGGAGGACTGTTTGCATCTGGTCGAAAGAACCAGTTTTCTTCCAAACGTGAATGCCAATCTCCCGGATGCCTAGCCGCAACGCTCCCGCAATGGGTTCTCTCACAATCCGTTCCCGGTAGGCTTCCTCTCTCGACATCGACGGTAGATCGCTTGCGTGGCGAAACAACGGAACATCTGACTTACCGGATTTCGGCTTACGAGACTCCTCGCGGTAGGCCAGGACCAAGGCTTCCAGAGCATCTTCTACGGCCTTCAGATCGAGAGTCTTCTCCGTATGTGTGGTCATACCGCTATCATCCTTTGTTTTCCTATCAAAATTTAATCAAGCCACCGAAGTGCTTGCCGGGCCTTCCACCGGGCGGACATTTCGACGAAATGCTCATGCTTCTGTTCGGCTTCAGACGACGCTTCCTGGAAACAATCCTCCCAAGCTTCCGCGATGTCCTCTTCGTCCGCGCCGGACTTCCTCATCCGGTCGACCACCTGATCCGCTGCCGAGCGGGCCTGGTTTTCAAGGGTCTGGATTGACACCGTGGGCGATTGCTTTTCGATGGGCTAAGGCTTCCAGGTAGGCTTCCCTCATACTGATCGCGGTATCGTTCAATCCGTTCGGCCTCTTCATTATTCGGGGGTTGCGCGATCATGACGGCATAATGCATATCCACCTTGATCCGGCTCCATACAGGAGCGCGGATGTTCTTGTTCAAAGGGCCGGGAAATCTACCGGCTTTGATCTCGGCTTCGATGGTTTGGGCATTCCAGCCGGTCATGTCGGTGATATCGGCTTCACAATACATGGTCCGGTGATCGAAATCCTCTTCGATATCAAAGTCTTCTGGCAGTTCAATATCCGCGACCTGTTTCAAGCGCAGCCCCCTACCGGGCTTAAATGATGCCAGATTCGGGTGGCGTGGAAAGGACAGCCGCGGAGGCCTGCAGGGTCAGCCAGCCAACACTTTCAGCCGGGATAAAACAGCTCGAAGATGCGCTTGGCGTGTTGTTGGTACGCCGGGGCTCTCGCTTTCTCGGCTTGACTGAGGAAGGCGAACGCGTGCTGGACTACGCCCGGCGCATTGTCGCAGAAGGACGGGCCTTGCGACAGAGGTGCATGCGCTAAAGCATGGCCTGACGGGACATTTGCGGCTCGCCGCCATACCGTAGCGAAATCCGCCGGCAAGTGACGGTACTTCCGAATGGCATTCGCGCCATAAACGAGTCCGATAACGCCGAGGTTGCCGCGCTCATTCAAGAACATGTCGCCAGCATGTACGCACGGATCGATCAGGACCAGCCGTTTGCCTATCCCATGAGCCGGACAGTCCCGGCGCTATTCCGGAATATCGGACACCATCGGCGCCAGCTCCAGTCCACTTCGAAAGGTGTCGTGGTCACCGAAACGGCTACTGACGCCGATATGGTCGGGTTGATTCATGCGCATGCGCGGGAGATCACGGGTTTTGTCGATCAAGGCATGCCCGCCATGATGCGCGGCATGATGCAATAGCCCATGGAAATGGTACGGCGCTAGCCGTGAAACCGGCGGAAGAACTTGGGAGTCGTTGGAGCGCTCATCGCCATGATGGGCCTGATGACGGGACCGGTGGCATATTCCCCGACGCTCTACTGGTTGTTCTGCGCTGCAACTGGTTACGGCGGGACAACCCAGCGATCCAAAAGCGACGACGGTACTGTCTCGGCCCGTGTGGTCACGGTTCGTTTTCGACACCAACCTGGCACTGGACCTGCCCTGGCGCTTCGAGCCCGTGCAGCGCGAGGTAGAGGTCCATTTGGGCAGGGAGAAGCTCGTCTTCTTCACGACCGAGAATCTCACGGATAAGGCGATCGCCAGGCACGCGACGTTCAATGTGACGCCGGACGAGGCGGGACGCCTACTTCAAGAAGATCCGGTGCTTCTGCTTCGATAATGAACGGCTCGATGCGCGTCAAAAGGTCGAGATGCCGGTCGATTTCTTGTCGATCCGCCTCTGGCCCAGGATCCCAACACCCGCGACGTGAGCGAGAGCACGCTATCCTATACGTTCTTTCGCACACTGGCCCTCGTCAAGGGCAGGAGCTGTTTGCTGAGCAATGCGCCTCGTAGTCCATAAGCCTTGCGGCATACGCCACTCGAGCCCCGATCTCCAACTCTCAACGCGTTCAAAATGCTCTCACAACGCCACCGTTGATCCGGCTGGCGGAGTTCGCCGCCTGCCGCCACACAGCCTTCGCGAATAATTCGCGCTAGGAGGATAGATTTCCATTTTAGTTTCATTCCTGCCACGCTTCCGCGCGCGGGGCGTCTAAGACCGCATGACCGTTCCACAGAAAACACCACGGGCTGCGATGTCCTGAAAGAAGCCTTGGTTCCCTAGAATATCGAACAAGTGACCGAGGTCCTTCATCT
>JBAUNL010000286.1:0-2311 GCA_049579205.1 Rhodomicrobium sp.
CGGCGTATCCTCATTCATGGTGGCTTCCCTCTCTTGCTCTCGTGGTTGCGTTTAGCCACCACCACTTGAGCCTGAGTCGGGGCCGCCAGCCCTCAATCAATTGTGCGAAACATTCTGTACGTCATCCAAAGCCTTCTTCCACGAATTGCTGGCGTACCCGTCACCATGGAGAAATTGGTGTCGAGCGCCTCCACGATCCGCCAGTCGCTCCAGCCCTCGCCCCGCTCCGAGGCATCGGCTTTGAGCAATATCCTGGCCTTCAACGGACGCTTGGCCGGGCCTTTTCCTTTGTTGATCAAGGACTGCAGATAACCGCGTTCTGCTTCGCTCAGTTTGACTACGTTTTTCTTTACTGCAATACCCTTGGCGGCCATGGCGAAATCCTGATCGCGTTGCTCCGGCGCTGATTTGGCACGGCCGGAAAACACCGAATCTGACTCGCCTCGCGTTGAGGATCTCCTCCCGCCCCCTGAATCAATTTGCCGCACCTGCTGAGTTCAGTTTAGGTGACGCAAGCCACTAGGTTCATAAGGCTATTATGCTGGCCTTCCGGAAAGCTATGAAATTCCTCAGGCTCGCTAGCCAGATCATATGGCTCTTGGCTGTTCTTTTTTGCGCTGCGCCAACCAGACGCGGGACATTGATCATCCGAATTTTTCTGAATTTTCAAAACAATCTATTGTTAAGAGTTGCGCCGGAAAAATAGGAAATTGCGTTTGCGCGATTTTTCAACTGATAAAAAGGGTTGCCTGCAGCCTGCTCGCTGGCGCTGATATTGATGCCGCCGTATATTTGCGCGGTTATCAGCGCCGAGAGATACGCTATGCGCTTTGTAATTGCAATCGGGCTGGGGCTTATATCATTCAGCAGTGCCTTCGCGGCGTCGCACGCCGACAGAAGCACCTGCAGCAGCGCCACAGCGAGTGACAATGCGACCATCAATGCGTGCACAAATGTTATTGACACGCAGGATAAAGCCTATGATCGCGCAGCTGCCTATTACAACCGCGGTCTCGCCTATGCCAACAAAGGCGAGTATGACCGCGCCATCGCGAATTACGACCAGGCCGTCCGCCTCGACCCGAAAGACGCCCGCACCTATAACAACCGCGGTGCCGCCTTTGCCAGCAAAGGCGAGTATAACCGCGCCATCGCCGATTGTGATGACGCCATCCGCCTGAACCCGCAATACGCGGCGGCCTATAACAACCGCGCCTGGGACTATTTCAAGGCCGGGAAGGCGGCGCAAGGGCTGCCCGATGCCGATAAGTCGCTTGAGTTGCGCCCCAACAATGCGAAGGCCCTCAGCACGCGCGGCCACATCTTCGAGGCGCTCGGACGGCGGGAGGAAGCCATTGCCGACTTTAAGCGCTCCCTATCGAAAAACCCCAACATGCAAACCAGCAAGGATGCTCTAAAGCGTCTTGGGGTTAAGCCCTAAGCGGCCAGCGGCAAAAACCGCTGCTCAATCGAAGGAGTAACCAGCAAAAAAGATCTCATTGGGCTGGTTGCCCTCATAAACGATGATATAGAGCCCTTGCCCGCGCTCGATATCCTCGAAGAACTCCTGGTTACTTTCCACCATGGCGCGGGTAGGATATTCCGTGCCAAAATATTGTCTAAGCAGATGCGCAGGCAGCGCAGCCGCGACACCATAGCCCGGACTGACCCCGGCGCTGTTGAGATCGAGAATGGAACGGGTGCCGTCGGCATCAGCATCCGCAAGCGCATCCTCGATCGATGGATGTTGGGCACCGGGGCTCGGCGCATTCAAGTCGACCGGAAAATTAGGAAACCACATCGCCGGATTGTAACGGCCGGCCCGAAATTCGCGCTGCCGCAAGGCGTTCAAAGCTTCCTGGATATCGTCTTGATATGGTACGAAATACCAATATGGATGCCCGCCCAACGAAGCTGTTCTGCATGAAAAATCATGGTCCATTAAAATCTGCGAGCGCCGGGCATAAAAAGGGGAAAAACGGCGATCACGGCCTGTGGCGGCGTCACTCGCAGGGCTAATTTCCTCGCGTGCGAGCCTCGCCGCTCGCGCCCGTCGACTCATCTGGGACTTGCCACGCTGCAAACAAAAACGGTTTGCTCCATCTCCGGCCGATTGACAGTTACCCGCGGGACGTGCCTCATGATGTGAAATCATCCGGATGGCCTATGCATGGGTAAGTTTGAGCATATTAAAGCGTTTGGCTGGGCTTTCTTGGACGGGCTTAGAGACCCGGTCAGCCTGAGCCTGGCTGCTCTTCTTTTTGCGAGCGTGCTTGTGTGTTCCTTGCTCCTTTGGGGTGCAGATTTCCTC
>JBAUNL010000287.1:0-3752 GCA_049579205.1 Rhodomicrobium sp.
TGCGCGAGAACGCGAGCCAGGCGGTGCTCGCGGTGTTCATGAATGTGGCCGTGAGCACGGTGAGCCAGTGGGAGCACGGCGAACGCCATCCGACGGGCGCGGCCCCTGAAGCTTCTGCATGTCGTCAAGCGCCGCGGCCTCGAAGCGCTTCGGTGAGGCAATTGTCGCGCTTGGCGCGGCTCAAAGAGGTTTTTTTTATTCGGAGACAAATCCAAGAGTCGCCGCCCGGCAAACATAGCCGCTTTCATTTTGGACGTCTCTAAAATATTCTCAGCCGAGTGAGACGACTTTACCTTTTAAAGTCAGCCTCTTGTTGACGTATTGCGGAAGAAAAAATATAGCGACTATGAAGCATAAACGAAAATTGTGTTTGATATTTGTCAAAGAAATTATTTGTCATGATGCGATTGTAATTTTTTGGAACCATCATTATCTACGGAATGTCTGGTTTATTACTGGATATTGGAGAATAATATGACAAACGAAACTCACACGCATCACTTTTCAGGCTGGGCAAAAGAACGCGCCGCTGAAATGGACGCGACTTTGACATCGATCGAAGCCCACCTCGGCGCTCTTCATGCCGACGCAAAAAAGCAGGCTGAGAAAGCCGTTTCGGAGATTCGCGCTCAGCGTGAGGTATTCCATGAGGCCATCCGCAAGCAGCAGCACGAGGGTGAGGACACCTGGGCAAAAGCGAAGACCGCTTTGAATGCGAATTGGACCTCCTTCGAAGCCATCGTCCAAAAATATATGAGCGAGGCCCGGCAGAATACCGAGCAGCAGCAGTCAACTTTCAAGGCGCGTGCCGAAGCCCAGCGCAAAGCCTGGCAGGAGACGATCGACGGGCTGCGCGGAAAGGTGAACGCCTATGCCGCAGGCAAGAAGCAAGACCTCGATGCGGCCCTCGGCCATTTGAAAACAGAGGCAGACTCCGCAAAATCGAAGCTCGAAACGAAACAGAAGGCAGGGGAGCAATCCTGGGCAGCCTTGAATACGGCCCTTGAGGAAAGCCGGACCGCGTTCGACAAGGCGAGCCAGAAAGCCCTCGAAGCCTTTAAGAAGGCGGCTTAGAGTTTGGTCTTGAAGCGCGTCTTCCATCGAACGCGCGCTTTAAGCATCAGTTTGAGCGTAACTCTTCTGACGAAACGCATCGAGAGCGCATCGCTCAACTCCAACAGCGGGCCGACAAAAGTCTTTCTTTATCGGGGTGAGCGTCGGCGTTCATTCCAATTCGAGGCGGTGGGTAGGCTGAGGCGTATTGCCCGCGGCGACATTGATGTGAGCGAAGTCGATGCGCGTTAAATACCGCGCGGCAAGCGGCTGGATGGGCTCCGGCAGCGTCTTGCCAATGAGGTACTGCGCGGAAGCGATATTGCTGCCGGGAGCGCCTGTGCTTGTCCCGATGATGTTTTTCGCAGACACACTCCGATCGTGACAGGCACTGGCCGCGTTGGGTCGATTTGAGACATTCGAGAATTTCGAACTTACGGCAGCTAGCCCTTCAAGACCAGACGTAGTCGGGCGAGTTCAAGCGCTCATATCGTATGGCGAAAATGACCCAACTCACCACCGGGGTGTCGAATAGCACAGCTGCCATGAGCACCCGCTAACCATATTAGCGTGCAAAGCTGACGCTGGTTACGAGTTGGATCGGACCCTACGCGAAGAGGGTATCCAGGATAGAGCGCGAAGCTGCAATTTCCCTTGAAGGCTGGCTCCTATCGCAGGACACGCGAGCGTTGTGTGCGGGCGTTATGCGCTGGATGTGAGCCATGGAGTTGTTGAGTAGAAAGGAGGATCCTCGAACCAGCAAAAAGAGAGCGGATATGAAACCATTTTTTATCTTACCGCGCCTATTTGACGGGCTGGATCACAGTTTTTGGACAATACTGCGGAATACAATTTCGTCTTAAAAGATGCATGATTTCAGGGAGGCTTCTCGTGGTCTTTTTCCCTTCAATACGGGCGAGCTTGGGTGGGGAAGCGCCTCAAAAATCGTGGTGGCTCTACACGCTCCTTGGCGCCGTTCTTCTAATCGCCGGTGCTTTTGTGCTCGGCGACGTTGCGTTCGCCTCCGTTATTAGTGCAATTTTCATAGCCTGGGCCATTGTTATTGCAGGACTTTTCGAGATCGTCCATGCGTTCAGTGCTCCGGGATGGAAGGGGTTTGTGTTCGATCTTGTTCTTGGCGTTCTCTATATTGCGGGTGGGGCCATTTTGCTCGCCAACCCCGAAGCCGCGTCAATAAAGCTGACCCTTGCTCTCGGCATAATTTGGATTGTCTCGGGACTGTTCCGGGTCACCCTGGCCAGCGTTCTCTGGCAAGAGGGAGGCTGGACGCTTCTGCTTTCAGGACTGATTGGCGTTCTGGCTGGCATCGTCATCCTCGCCCATTGGCCCGCCTCGGGGCTTTGGGTCCTGGGCCTCTGTCTTGGCATCGACCTTATCTTCCACGGGGGCGCGTGGATCGGCTATTCAATGTCGGTCGCTTCCGAGCAGCCGCCTCCGGGCGCGTAGTTCGAGATGTCCCCTCCCTCTTTTCACGCTTGGGGCCTGGCAACGAAATCGGTTAGCCGCTGAAATGATGAGGCGCGATCCCATTCTGGTCGATCTGGCACTCCAGGGAGGCGGCTCGCATGGCGCTTTCACTTGGGGGGTCCTCGACCGCTTTCTTGAAGAACCATGGCTGAAGATCGACGGCATATCCGGGACCTCGGCGGGTGCCATGAATGCCCTAGTTCTGGCGCAGGGTCACGCGTGCGGCGGTGCAGAGGGCGCCAGAGCGGCACTCGGTGAATTCTGGGGCCGTGTCGCAAAAGCTGCCCTGTTCAGCCCCATACGGCGAACCCCGCTCGATGTGCTAATGGGGCGATGGACAATGGATACGTCGCCGCTTTTCCTTGCTGCGGACATGGCGGCGCGTTTGTTCTCGCCCTATGATCTCAACCCTCAAGGGACAAATCCTCTCACCGAAATTCTTGCCGAATGCATTGACTTCGAGGACGTTCGCAGATCTCCAATCCGGCTTTTCATCACAGCCACCAATGTTCGGACTGGGCGCGGGAGAGTGTTCCGCAATGCTGATCTCACACCGGAGGTGCTACTCGCGTCTGCTTGCCTTCCGACCATGTTTCAAGCCGTTGAGATTGACGGCGAGTCCTATTGGGATGGCGGTTATTCCGGGAACCCGACAATCACACCTCTAGTGCGAGAATGCGCCTCGAGGGACACCCTTCTTGTGCAGGTCAATCCTATCGAGCGAGACGGAACGCCGCGTTCGGCACGGGAAATCCTGAACCGTCTCAACGAAGTTTCCTTCAACGCTACACTCTTGAAGGAATTGCGCATGATTGCACTTCTGCGCCAGGTGGCCAATCCCGGAAACACGGAAGGCGCGCAATGGGCTGAAATGCGCATCCATCGCATTTCGAGCGAGATCATGGTCGATCTTGGCTATTCCTCGAAGCTCAACGCCGAATGGGCTTTTCTCTCCATGTTAAAGGACGAGGGGCGGCGGGCTGCCGAATTATTTCTCGATACCCATGGAGACGATCTGGGCCACCGCTCGAGCCTCGACCTTCAGGCGCTGCTGGAGGAAGTCTGACTGACAACACAGGAGCACACTAGAGCGGTTCCCGTTTTAGTTTACGCATATCCGGCGTGACGAAAGAAGTTTAAGCACTCCACGGGCGCGAAGCCATCCAAGAGTTTGCCGATCCGGTCCCAAAGGCTTTCGACCGAACGCTCTT